>DASTBA010000101.1:0-69755 GCA_035712285.1 Gemmatimonadales bacterium
CTCGGGGCTACCGCGACCCCAACCGGCCGGTTACATTCCGCGCCGCGATACCGGGGGCTGTAGCTCAGCTTGGTTAGAGTGCCGCACTGTCACTGCGGAGGTCGCGGGTTCGAGCCCCGTCAGCCCCGCTCCCGCTCGTGAGCGCCGCACCCCGTCCACTGCCGGACGGGGTGTTGCGTTTGAGACTCCTGCTGCCCACGCCATGACGTTTGCGCATCACGTTCCGGTGCTGCTGGCCCCCGTGCTCGATGCGGCCCGGGGCGCGCGGCGCGTCGTGGACGGCACCCTGGGCGACGGCGGCCACGCCGAAGCGTTCCTTGGCACCGGAGCATCGGTGCTGGGCATTGACCGGGATCCGTCGGCCGTCGCCCGGGCGCACCAGCGGCTGGGTGATCGCTCCATCCAGTATCTCGTCGCCACCTACAGCTCCGATCCGGCGCTGGAGATGATCCGGCAATTCCGGCCCGACTTCGTGCTGCTGGATCTCGGCGTCTCCTCCCGGCAGCTCGATGACGCCGCGCGCGGGTTCAGCTTCCGGCCCGGCGCGCCGCTCGACATGCGGATGGGCACCGAGGGCGCGGATGCCGCCGAGGTGCTCAACACGGCACCGGTGGACAGGCTCGCCGACTGGTTTCACGGCTACGGAGACGAGCGCCGCGCCCGCGCGCTGGCACGGGAGATCGTGCGGCGCAGGGAGCGGGCGCCGTTCCGCACCAGTGACGACCTCGTGAACGCGATCCGTGCGGTGCTCGGCCCGCGGGCCGGGCCGCCGGACTTTGCCCGGCTCTTCCAGGCGGTGCGCATCGCCGTCAATGACGAGCTGCCGGAACTGCAGCGGGTGCTGCCCCTGTTGCGGGACGCGCTCGAGCCCGGGGGCGCGCTGGCGGTAATCAGCTATCATTCGGGCGAGGACCGGATCGTCAAGCGGGCCTTCCGGGAGTGGGAGCAGGGGTGCATCTGCCCACCCCGCCAGCCGGTGTGCACCTGCGGACGGACGCCGCTGGGCCGCACGCGGCCGCACAAGGCGATCACGGCCGATGTGGCGGAAATCGCCGGGAATCCGAGGGCGCGCAGCGCCCGTCTCCGAATCTTTCGCGTGAACGATGCAGCTTAAGGGCCGGCACTGGGTCATCCTGTGGCTCGTGGCCTTCCTCGCGGTGGCCGCCGTGGTCATCGCGCGGCAGACCCGGGCGCATCTGCTCGCCGGTGAGCTGAGTGCGGCGCGCGAGCGCCGGCAGGTGCTGGAGGCGGAAATGGCGGAACTCACCAGCGCGATCCGGCAGGCCTCGAGCCGCGAGGTGATCGGTCCCAAGGCCCAGGCCATGGGCATGCGGGTGGCCACCGGGGCGGAGGTCACGATCTTTCCGGTCGCTCCCGCGGATTCGGGGCGGCCCTGATGGCCAAGGCCACCGCCCGGCTCGGCTTCATCCGGTTCTGCCTCTCGGTGGCGGTGCTGGCGGTGCTGGCGCGGGCCGCCAAGCTGCAGCTGGTGGACGGCGCCGACTACGCCCGCCGCGCGGAGCGGGCCCGGACGTACACTGAGGTGCTGCCGGCCCGCCGCGGGACGATCTACGATCGCGGGATGTTTCCCCTGGCGGAGACGCAGGAGGCGTATCACGTCTCACTCGCGCCGGAGCAGGTCACCGACCGGAACGCACTGGCGCGGAAGGTGGCGCGGGCCCTGGACGAGAATGCGCCGGGCATCGCGGCCCGGCTCGGTTCGGGTGCCCGGTCGGTCTACTTCTTCGGTCCCTATACCGCCCTCGATGTGCAGTCCATCCGCGACCTGAACGGCGTACATCTGGAGCCGTTCCTCCGGCGGATTCACCCCATGGGCAACCTGGCGGACCGGGCCATCGGATCCCTCGAACCGGACACCGCCGTGGGCGCGGCGGGCCTGGAACGGGCGCTGGATTCGCTGCTCGCCGGCATTCCCGGCGAGACGGTACAGCTTCGTGATCACCTCGGCCGCCGCTTCGACTCACCCGCCCGGCTGGTCCGGGAGCCGGTGGCGGGCGCGAGTGTCGTGCTCACCATTGATGCCCGGCTGCAGGAGATCGCGGAACGGGCGCTGGACCAGGCCCTCGAACAGGCGCATGCGCCGAGCGGGGACGTGGTGTTCCTCGATCCCTCGACCGGCGAGTTGCTGGCCGTCGCGTCGCGGGCGGAGGGGGAGCAATCGACCGCCTCGGCGTTCACGACGCCGTACGAGCCCGGCTCGACCGCCAAGCTGTTCACGGCGGCGGCACTGCTGCTCCACCATGCAGTCGACAGCACCGACGCGGTGTCGGGGGAGAACGGCGACTGGCTGGTGCCGGTGCAGCACGGCAAGCCCTACCATATCAGGGACGATCACCCGGCCCGGGAGCCGCTGACGCTGGCCAAGGCGATCGAGGTGTCCAGCAACATCGCGATGGCCAAGTTCTCGCGGCGGCTCGACAAGTTCCAGCTGCATGACGTGCTGCGCTCATTCGGCTTCGGCTCGCCCACCGGCGTGGAGTTCCCGGCGGAATCGCGCGGCTTCCTGCCGGAGCCGGTGTACCCTGAGTGGACTCCCGACTATACCCTGGAAAGTCTTTCCCGCGGCTACGGGCTCTCGGTGACGGCGGTCCAGCTCGCATCGGCGTACGCGGTCATCGCGAACGGCGGCGTCCTGTACACGCCCACGCTGGTGAAGGAGATCCGCGGGCCGGATGGCACCGTGCTGTACGAGCATGCGCCGGAGCCGGTGCGCCGGGTCCTGCCGGAGGAGATCTCCGCCAGACTGCGCGGGTTTCTCAAGGGCGCCGTGAGCTCCGGCGGTACCGGCGAACGCGGGCAGATCCAGAACTACGAGCTGGTGGGAAAGACCGGCACCGCGAAGGTGGCGTCGAACGGCGGCTACGGGGCCGGCCAGTACGTGGCCTCGTTTGCGGCAATCTGGCCGGCGGAGCGCCCGCAGATCGTGGCGGTGGTCAAGATCGACCGCCCCAGGGGCGCCTATTTCGGCGGGCTTACCGCGGCGCCACTCACCAAGGAGATGCTGGAGCAGGCGCTCGCCTCCCGGAACCACGCCCTGCATCTCGACGAACTTGCCGGCACCGGGCCGGTCCCCAGCGCGGCGCCGGACGGTGAGGACCCCGCCGGCGGGACGCCGGCGCCGCCGGTCGTGCGTGTTCCCTGGCCGGCTCGCGGGACACCGGACAGCGCGCCGCACCAGCCGGTGGTCGTGCCCGACGTGGCCGGGAACGACGCGCGCCGCGCCGCGGCGCGGTTGTTCAGCGCGGGCCTTGCTGTCCAGGTGGATGGCGCCGCGGGGACGGTGTCGCGGACGGTTCCGGCCGCCGGGACGTCGCTCAGCCCCGGCGCCATGGTCACGCTGGTCATGAATCCGTCATCCACCACCGCCCGTCCATGACTCGAATCGCCGCCTTGCTCGATGAGCTGTCCCGGCTGGATCTCCTCGTCTCCGCGCCACCCGATCCGCCGGAGATCACCGGCATCTCGGCCGATTCGAGATCGCTGCACCCCGGCATGGCCTATGTGGCGGTGCGCGGCAGCCAGGTGGATGGGCATCAGTTCGTGGGCGGCGCCGCGACCCGCGGGGCGGCACTGCTGGTGGTCGAGCAGGGGGTGGACCTGCCGCTGCCGCAGGTGGTGGTCCGTGACGGACGGCTCAGTGCCATCGCCCTGGCCCGTGCCTGGTACGGCGACCCGGCGTCCGCCCTCACGCTGATCGGCGTCACCGGCACCAACGGCAAGACCACGACCGTCGGTCTCATCCGCCATCTCCTCGATGCGGAGCAGCAGGCGGGCAGCATCGGGACGCTGGGTGCATTCGATGGAACGGGTGAATCGGTGCCGTCCACGGCAGGCTCGCTCACGACGCCCGGTCCCGTGGACCTGCAGGCGACGCTCGCCGCCCTCCGGGACCGCGGCTGCCGGGTCGTGGCGATGGAAACCTCCAGCCACTCGCTGGACCAGGGCCGCCTCGACGGGCTCACGTTCAGGGCAGGGGTGTTCACCAATCTCACCCGCGATCACCTCGACTACCACCGCACGATGGAGTCGTATCTCGCCGCCAAGCTCCGGCTGCTGGGCCTGCTCGGGCAGGACGGGATTGCCGTCGTGAATGCCGATGACCCGGCCTGGAAGGTCATCCCGGCCGGCGCGAACAAGCTCACCTTCGGCGTCGCGCCGGCGGCGGATGTCCGGGCCGAGGGGCTCGCGCTCGACGCGCGGGGCAGCCGCTTTCGTCTCGCGAGTCCGTCCGGTTCGGCCGACATCGCGCTGCCGCTGCTTGGCGATTTCAACTTGTCCAACGCGCTCGCCGCCGGCGCCGCCGGGCTCGCGCTGGGTCTCACGGTCGAGACGGTGGCATCACGCCTCTCGGCGGCACCCCAGGTGCCGGGGCGGATGGAACGGATCGCCGACGCGCCGTGCGTGGTGCTCCGGGACTATGCCCATACGCCGGATGCGCTTGAGCGCGCACTGGCAACCCTCCGGCCGCTCACTGCCGGCCGGCTCATCGTGGTCTTCGGCTGTGGCGGGGACCGCGACCGGGGCAAGCGGCCGATCATGGGCCGGATCGCTGCCGAGCGGGCCGACCTGCCGATCGTGAGCAGCGACAACCCGCGCACCGAGGATCCGGAGCGGATCATCGACGACGTCGAGGCCGGCATGGGCTCCGGCCCGCGCATCCGGCTGGCGGACCGGCGTGCCGCCATCCGGCGCGCGCTCGAGGAGGCCGCACCGGGCGACACGGTCCTGCTGGCCGGCAAGGGCCACGAGACCTATCAGGTGGTCGGGACCGAGAAGCTGCCGTTCGACGAACGCAGCATCGTGCGGGAGTTCTTCGGCGCATGACCATGTGGACCGCGACCTTCGTGCAGCAGGCCCTCGGGCTAGCTGAACAGCCGCGGACCAGTTTGTTCACGGCCATCTCCACCGATACCCGGTCCCTCGGGCCGGGCGCGCTGTTCGTCGCGCTGGTGGGCGAGCACCACGATGGCCACGCGCATCTCGCAGGGGCCCGGGATCGTGGCGCCGCTGCGGCGGTGGTGCGGCGATCCACGCCGGATGTGCCGGGGCTGGAGCTCCTCCGGGTGGAGGACACGCTGCATGCCTACGGAGATCTTGCCCACGCCCGCCGGAAGGAAGTCGGCGGCCCGGTGGTGGCGGTCACGGGGACCAACGGAAAGACCAGCACCAAGGAAATGCTCGCCGCGGTGCTCCGGACCCGCTTCCGCACTCATGCGACGCGGCTCAACCTCAACAACCTGGTCGGCGTCCCGCTGACGATTCTCGAATCACCGGCAGATACCGAGGCGCTGGTGGTGGAAGCGGGGGCCAACCTGCCGGGGGAGATTCCCCGCTACCGGGAGATCATCGAACCCTCGATCGCGGTGATCACCAATGTGGCGGAGGGACACCTCGAGGGATTCGGCTCGCTCGAAGGCGTGATGCAGGAGAAGCTGGCGCTGGTGCGGGACGTTCCGCTCGCCGTGGTGGGCACCGAGCCGGCCGCGCTCGCGGAGCAGGCCCGCCACCTCGCGCGGCGGGTGGTGACGGCCGGCCTGCAGGCGGCGGAGCGCAAGGCGCGCGACATCCGGATCGACGAGCTCGGGCGCGCCTCGTTCACCGCCGACGATCGCCGGATCTCCCTCCCGCTGCCGGGCCGGCACCTCGCGGCCAACGCCATGCTCGCATGGGCCGTGGCCGAGGAACTTGGCCTGGATCTGGACGCCTGTGCCGAGGCACTCGGGCGACTCGCCCTTCCGGGCGGCCGGAGCGAGCTGCTCCAGCTCGGGGCGTTGACGGTGCTCAACGACTGCTACAACGCGAACCCCCAGTCGTTCGCCTCGGCGATCGCCACTGCGCGCGCGATGCGCGAAGGCCGCCGGCTGGTGTTCGTGGCCGGCACCATGCGGGAACTCGGCACCGAGTCGGGCCGGCTGCACGCCCAGGTCGCCGAGCAGCTGGCGCTCCTGAAGCCGGACCTGCTGGCGGTGGTGGGCGACTTTGTCCCGGCCATCGCGCCATGGCAGGATGCGCTCGGGAGCCGGCTGGTGAGTGCCCCCGGTCCGCTCCAGATGGGGCCGCTCCTCGCGAAGCGGCTGGCTGGCGATGAACTGGTGGTGCTCAAGGCGTCCCGCGGCGTGGCACTGGAGCGTATTATTCCGTTTCTCGCGGCCCCACCCGCACCATCCGCCGAGGCCTGATGTTCTACTACCTGCTCGCCCCGCTCGGCAAGACGCACATCCTGTTCAACCTTTTCAACTACATCAGCTTTCGCGCTGCCGGTGCGGTGGTGACGGCGCTGCTGATCGCGTTCGTGATCGGACCGGCCATCATCCGGCGCCTCCGCGAGCGGCGGGTGGGGCAGGTGATCCGCGCCGAAGGGCCGGCCAGCCACCAGAGCAAGCGCGGGACGCCCACCATGGGCGGACTCATCATCCTGCTCGCCACGGTGATTCCCACCCTGCTCTGGGCGCAGCTGGACAATCGCTTCGTGCTGGTGGCGCTCCTGGCCCTGCTCTGGATGGGCGCGATCGGCTTCCTCGACGACTATCTCAAGATCGTGCAGGGAAAGTCCCGCGGGCTGGTGGCACGGTGGAAGCTGGCCGGCCAGGTCGGGTTCGGAATCCTGCTTGGCCTCCTGCTGCTCTACAAGCCGGTGGTAGACCCATCGGTGCTGCCGGCGTCGGCCACGACGCTGCCGTTCTTCAAGTACCTGATCGTGAACTTCGCGCCGCTGATCTACGTGCTGTTCGTCACCACGGTCATCGCCGGCAGCAGCAACGCGGTGAACCTGACCGACGGCCTCGACGGCCTGGCCACCGGGCTCGCCGCGATCGCGGCCCTGGCCTTCGCCGTGTTCGCCTACATCCTGGCCCGCACCGACCTCACGAGCTACCTGTTCCTCTATCACCTGGCCGGCGCCGGCGAGCTGGCCATCTTCTGTGCCGCGCTCATGGGCGGCTGTCTCGGCTTTCTCTGGTTCAATGCGCACCCGGCGCAGGTGTTCATGGGCGACACCGGCAGCCTGGCCATCGGCGGGGCGCTGGGCACCGTGGCCATCCTGCTCAAGGCGGAGTTCCTGCTGCTCATCATCGGCGGGGTCTTCGCCGTGGAAGCCATCTCGGTGATCATGCAGACGTCGGTGTACAAGTGGCACAAGCGCCGGCGCGGGAAGGAATACGCGGACGCCCACCGGGTCTTCCGGATGGCGCCGCTGCATCATCATTTCGAGAAGCTCGGCTGGGCGGAGACCACCGTCGTCACCCGCTTCTACATCCTGGGTGTGCTCTGCGCCCTCGTGGCCTTCGCCACCCTCAAGGTGCGCTGATGCTGGGCCAATGGAAGGAGCCGGGCCGGGAAGTGGCGGTCGTGGGGCTGGGCAAGAGCGGGCTCGCGGCGGGGCTCCTGCTCCGTGAACACGGCGTGGCCGTGTATGCCAGCGACAGCGGTTCGTCGGAGCGGCACCTGGCCTGGGCCACGGCCCTCGAACATGCGGGGGCGGCCGTCGATCTCGGGCATCATGACCTGGCGCGGATCGCGCGGGCGGTGGCGGTCGTGGTGGCGCCCGGCGTGCCGCCGGATGTCCCACCGCTCCAGGAGGCTCGCGCGCACGGCGTGCCGGTCTACGCCGAGGCGGACCTGGGGCTCACGGAACTGCCGGATACGACCTACGTCGCCGTCACCGGGACCAATGGCAAGACGACGACGACGGCCCTTGTCGGCCAACTCCTGGCGGCGGCGGGCTATCGGGTGGAGACGGCGGGCAACATCGGGACGGCGGTGTGCGAAGTGGCCCGCGAACCGGATCCTCCCGGCTGGCTGGCGCTGGAGCTCTCGAGCTTCCAGCTGCATGACATGCCGCACGTCGCGCCGACGGTGGGGATCCTTACCAACCTCTCGCCCAATCACCTGGACCGGTATGCCTCGCTGGCGGAGTACTACGGCGACAAGGCCCGCCTGTTCCGCAACGCCACGACGCAGTCGATATGGGTCGTGAACCGCGACGATGCCGCGGCGCTGGACATGGTTCGCGGCGTGGCCGGCCGGCATCTCACGTTCTCGGTGCGGCAGCGGGCCGACGGCTGGTTCGACCGCGACCGGCAGGCGCTCATGCTGGGCGACACGGCGCTGTTGCGCCGGGCCGATCTTCCATTACTGGGCGACCACAACGTGGCCAATGCCCTCGCCGCCGCGCTGGCGGCACGGGCGGTCGGCGCCGATCCGGAGGCCATCGCGGCGGGGCTGAAATCCTTCCGGGCCATTCCGCACCGGATGGAGCCGGTGCGCGAGGTCGGCGGTGTGCTCTGGATCAACGACTCGAAATCCACGAACATCGCGTCCACCGAGGTCGCGGTTGCGGCGCTCACCCGGCCCTTTGTCCTCCTGCTCGGCGGCCGCCACAAGGGGGAGCCGTACACCGGCCTCGGGACGGCGCTCGAGGGGCACTGTCGCCTGGTCATTGCCTACGGCGAGGCCGGGCCGCTCATCGAGCGGGACCTGGCCGGCGCGGTGCCGGTAGAGCGGGGCACGACCTTCGAGGATGTCCTCGCGCGGGCCGCGCGGGCCGCAAAGCCCGGTGATGCGGTGCTGCTCTCCCCTGCCTGCTCGAGCTACGACATGTTCCGCAACTATGAAGAGCGGGGCGAAACCTTCCGCGCCTGGGTGAACCACCGGTGACGGCACCCGTCATCCGCCACCCCGGCGAGCTGCGCTGGGAGACCCGGCTGCTCACGGTCGTCGTCGCCACTCTCGTGGTCTTCGGCATCGTGGCGGTCTATGGCGCGTCCAGCCTCGTCCAGCTGCATGGCGGGCGGGTGGTGGAGTACAAGTACGCCCTGGTGCAGGTATCGGGCGCGGCCATCGGGGGCGCGCTCCTCATCGTCTTCTCCCGCATCGATTACGACTTCTGGCGGCGGATGGCGTGGCCCATGCTGCTGGTGACGCTCGTGCTGCTGGCCATCCCCATCCTGCCGGGCATGGGCGCCATCGCGCCGAGCAAGAACGGGGCGCAGCGCTGGATCCAGCTTGGGCCGCTCAGCTTCCAGCCATCCGAGATCGCCCGGCTGGTGGTGGTGATCTGGTGCGCCATGCTGGTGACGAAGAAGGGCGAGCAGCTGCGCGAGTTCAAGAAGGGCATCCTGCCGTTCGTGCTGGTCCTCGGCCTGGTGTTCGGCCTCGTGCTGCTGGAACCCAACCTCTCGATGGCGACCCTCATCACCCTGCTGGGCGGTATCGTGCTCTTCGCGGCCGGCGCGCGCGTCGGGCATTTCGTGCTGCTGCTGGTGGCCGGGGTGCTGCTGGCCTACGACCGGATCCAGGCCGCACCCTACCGGCTGGCCCGCCTGCAGACCTATCTGCACGGCGGCGGCGGGGCCGATGCCGGATTCCAGATCACCCAATCCATCATCGGATTCGGCTCGGGCCGGCTCTTCGGTGTCGGGCTCGGGCACGGCTCGCAGAAGATGGGGTACCTGCCGTATGCCTACTCCGATTTTCTCTTCAGTCACATCGGCGAGGAGTGGGGCTTCCTGGGCATCGCCGTGGTGATCGGGCTGTACGCCACATTCTGCTGGCTGGGTTTCCGGATCGCGCGCACCGCGTCGGATGCCTTCGGCCAGTTCCTGGCCGTGGGGCTCACCGCCACCGTGGGGGTCACCGCCTTCATGCACATGGCGGTGACGCTCGGCATGATGCCGACCACCGGCCTCACCCTGCCGTTCATGTCGTACGGACGGACGAGCCAGGTCATCGCGCTCGCCAGCGTTGGGATCCTGATCAACATCGGTCGGCAGCGGGGCAGACCTCGCGTGCCGCGCGCGGCCAGGTCCGAGCGGCGTCCCGACGCATGACCCGCCGGCCGGTAGTCCTGATTGCCGGGGGTGGAACCGGCGGCCATCTCATGCCGGCGCTGGCGCTCGCGAATGCCCTCCGGGTTCTGCACCCGGAATGGGAACCGGTGATGGTCGGCGCCACGCGTGGTGTGGAAGCCCGGGTACTGCCCACCAAGGATTTCCGTTTCGAGTTGCTGCCGGCCGAGCCGCTCTACCGGCGTACCTGGTGGCGCAACGCCCGCTGGCCCGTCGTGGCATGGCGCCTGTTCCGCTCGGTGCGCTCGCTGATGGACCGTGAGCGTCCGGTGGCGGTGCTCGGCACCGGCGGCTACGCCTCGGCGCCGGTGGTCTGGTGGGCTGCCCGTCAAGGCATTCCGGCCGCGATCCAGGAACAGAATGCCTTTCCCGGCCTTGCCACCCGCCTGCTCGCGCGGCGGGTCCGGCACGTCTATCTGGGAGTGCCGGAAGCCCGGGCCCGGCTGGACACCGGACGTGCCCAGGTGTTCGACACGGGAAACCCCATCAATCCGCCCGATCCGGCACGCCGAACCGAGGCGCTTCGCCGGCTTGGGCTCGATGCCGGGCGGCCGGTGCTCCTGGTGACGGGAGGCAGCCAGGGCTCGCTGGCGATCAATCGCGCCGTGGCGCGCTGGCTGGACGCGAGGCCGCCGGAGGCTCACGACTGGCAGGTACTGTGGGTGACCGGTCGCGGCACATTCGGCGAGTTCTCGGGCCGGGACAACCCACCGGCGATCCGGGTTGTGGACTTCCTGGATCCGATGGCCGATGCCTACGCGGTGGCCGACCTCGTCGTGTCGCGCGCGGGGATGATGACGGTGGCCGAGCTCTGTGCCTGGGGTCTGCCCGGCATCCTGATTCCGCTGCCGACGTCGGCGGCGGATCACCAGACCCACAATGCCCGGGTGCTGGCCGAGGCGGGAGCTGGGCGGCTCCTGCCCCAGTCGGCCCTGGAGCGGGGCGGGCTGGGCACCGCGCTCGCCGGCCTCATGGAGAATGCGCCCGAACGGCGCCAGATGGCCGATCAGGCCCGCCAGCGGGGCCGGCCCGATGCCGCTCGGCAGATCGTGTCACATTTCTCGACACTCATCCGGCCCGCCGAGTCTTTCCCAAATAGCGGCCGGATTTTAGATTAGCCGCACTACGATGGACCTGTTCAACCCCGCCGACCGGCGTCCGGTTCACTTCATGGGGGTCGGTGGCGCGGGCATGAGCGCACTGGCCGTGCTGGCGTGTCGGCGCGGCGTGGTGGTTTCGGGGTGCGACACCGATCTGGCCGGAGCACAGGACGTGATCGCCGCCGGCGCGGACGTCCGTCAGGGCCACGATCCCTCCCATGTCATTGGCGCGCGCGCCGTCATCGTGACGGCGGCCGTTTCCGCAGCACATCCGGAACTGGAGGCGGCCCGCGCGGCGGGGATTCCCGTCGTGCCGCGAAAGGAAGCGCTAGGCCAGCTGGTCCGGGGGCGGTCCGTGGTGGCCCTTGCCGGCACGCATGGCAAGACGACCACGACCGTGATGACCACCCTGGCGCTCGAGGCGGCGGGGCTGGCCCCGACCGGGCTCGCTGGCGGGCGCGTGGCGGCATGGGGTGGCAACGCCCGGCTGGGCGGTGACGCGCTCTATGTGGTCGAGGCCGACGAGTACGACCAGGCGTTCCTGACGCTGTATCCTGACGTCGCGGTCGTGAACAACGTCGAGCCCGATCACCTCGAGTGTTACGGCTCGGTGGAACAGCTGGAAGCGGCCTTCGTGGAGTTTGCCGGCCGCGCCCGGGTGGCCATCATGGCGGCCGACGATGGGGGAGCCCGGCGGGTGTCGGCCCGGGTGGGCACCACGGTATGGCGGTTCGGCACGGCGGAGGATGCGGATCTCCGCATCGGACGCGTGGAGCAGGATGCACAAGGGTCGCGAGCCGATGTAACTTTGCCGGACGGGAAGCGCGTGGTACTGTCGCTGCGCGTCCCGGGCATGCACAACATTCGCAATGCGACCGGTGCCTTGGGGGCCGTGGTCGCGCTGGGCGGTTCCGTGGAGCGCGCGCTCGAGGCGCTCGCGGCGTTCAGTGGAGTGGGCCGGCGGTTCGACCGGCTCGGTGAGGCGGGCGGAGTCATCGTCGTGGACGACTACGCCCACCATCCTTCCGAACTCGCCGCCACTCTGGCGGCGGCACGGCAGGCGTACCCGGAGCGTCGGCTGGTGGCAGTTTTTCAGCCGCATCTATATTCGCGCACCAGGGAGCACGGCGTGGCCATGGGCGAGGCGCTGGCGGCCGCCGATCTCGCGATCGTGACGGACGTCTACGGCGCCCGCGAGGCGCCGGTGCCGGGTGTGACCGGTGCCATCGTGGCGGATGCCGCGGCCCGGTCGGGCGCACAGGTGATATACGAGCCTGACCGGGCCCGGCTCACCGCCGCAGTAGGCGAACGTCTCCGCTCCGGTGACCTGGTGCTGACGCTCGGCGCGGGGGATGTCACCCGGGTCGGGCCGGAGCTGCTGGCCCGGCGCACGGAACCGTGAAGCGCCGGTGGGTCTGGCTGGGTGCGGCCGCAGCCGTCGCGGCCGCCTGGTTCGGCGGACCGCCGCTGTTGCGCAAGGCGGAGTTCTTCCGCGTCCGCCGGGTCGAGTTCGTGGGGCTCCGGTATCAGGCCGCTGATTCGGCGCTGAAGGCGCTGAAGCTGCCGAGGCGGCTGAGTGTGTTCGACGATCTCGACGCCATCCGGGCCCGGGCCCGCCGGATTCCCGGGATCAGGTCGGCCGAGGTCGGCCGGCGGTTGCCGGGGACGCTGGTGGTGCGGGTCGAGGAACGAGCCCCGGTTGCGCTGGTCACGACCCACCAGGGTCTCCGCCTGATGGATGCGTCGGGCGCCCTGCTGCCGTTTGATCCGGTGCGCTCTGCGCCGGACCTGCCGGTGGCGGATACCGCAACGGCGGCCATCGGACAGTTGCTGTCGGCGATCCGCCGCGTGCAGCCGGGTCTCTTCCGGCGGATCGCCGTGGCCGGGATGGCAGGGCGGGATGTGGCGGTGACAGCCGATGGACACCGGTACCTCTTTCGGCGGGATGCCTCGAACCAGGAGATGCGCGCGGTGATGCTTGTGGCGGCGGACCTGACCCGGAAGGGGCGCACGTTCGGCGAGCTGGACGGACGCTTCACCGGCTACGTGGTGGTCCGGGGCGCCGGCGCATGAGCGTGCAACCGGACCGCCTGGTCGCGGCACTGGATATCGGTTCCACCAAGGTGGTCGGGCTGGTCGCGGAAGTCGGAGGCGACGCCCGGGCGCCGGTGGTCAAGATCCTGGGGGTCGGCACGGAGCGCAGCGGCGGGGTCCGGCGTGGTGTGGTGCGGGACATCGAGGAAACCACGCGGGCCGTGTCCCGGGCGATGCGGGACGCCCAGCGCATGGCGGGGCTCGAGGTCGGCGCGCTCTATTGCGGCATCGCCGGGGAGCATGTGGCGGGGCGCAGCTCGCACGGGATGGTCAGCGTGACCGGGGACGAGATCCGCACCGGTGATGTCGCGCGGGTCAACGACATGGCCAGCAACGTCTCCTTCGGCCGCGACCATGAGCTGCTCCACGCCATTCCCCAGGACTACCTGATCGACCAGCAGGCCGGCATCACCGATCCGATCGGCATGACCGGCTCGCGGCTGGAGGCGGAGGTCTACCTCGTCACCGTCCTGTCCAGCGCGATGCAGAACCTCCGGAAGTGCGTGGAGCGGGCGGGACACCAGGTGGCGGAGTTCGTGCTGGAGCCGCTGGCGGCGTCGCTGGCGGTGCTGACGCCGGACGAACGGGAGCTGGGCTGCGCCATCGTGGAACTGGGCGGCGGCTCCACCAACGTGGCGGTGTTCCAGGGCGGCAAGATCCGGCACACCGCCTCGCTGCTCTGTGCCGGGGGCCATGTGACCGGCGACATCGTGCATGGGCTGCAGGTGACGCAGCAGGATGCGGAGCGCCTGAAGGAACGCTTCGGCGCGGTGTACGAGCCGCTGGTGCCGGAGACCGACCTCTTCGACCTGCCGAGCACGCCGGGCCAGGGGGCGCGGAACGCGCATCGCCGCGTGCTTGCGCACATCATGCACATGCGGATGCAGGAAGTGCTGGAATACGCGCTGGACGAGATCACCCGGGCCGGCTTTCACCAGCGGCTGCCTGCCGGCGTCGTGCTCACGGGGGGCGGCGCCCAGGCCCCGGGGATCGTGGAACTCGCCCGGGAAGTCTTCGCCATGCCGGCGCGCGCCGGCGTGCCGGGGCAGCACCTGCGCGGGCTGGCGGACAGCGTCGAGTCGCCGGTCTTCGCGGTGCCGGTCGGGCTTGCCCTCTACGGGGCGCGGCAATCGCTGGCCAGCGGGTTCGGCACCGGCGGGCGGCGTGCGCTCGGTGTGGACCGCTATCTCGCTCCTGTCAAACGGTGGTTGCAGGATTTCTTCTGACCGTGCCGGAAGGGGACGCCATGATTTTCGAGCTGGAAGAAAACGGCGCGCAGAATGCGCGGATGAAGGTGGTCGGCGTCGGCGGCGGTGGCGGGAACGCCGTCAACCGGATGATCGAGGAAGGCCTGCAGGGGGTCGAGTTCATCTCGGTCAACACCGATTCGCAGGCGCTGCAGAACTCCCGGTCCGACGTGAAGGTGCAGATCGGCAAGAAGCTGACCCGCGGCCTGGGCGCCGGGGCGCGGCCCGAGATCGGCCGCCAGGCGATCGAGGAGAACCGCGACGATATCACGCCCCACGTCCATGGCGCCGACATGGTGTTCGTCACCTGCGGCATGGGCGGCGGCACCGGCACGGGCGCGGCGCCTGTGATCGCGCAACTCGCCCGGGAGGCGGGGGCGCTCACCGTCGGCATCGTGACCAAGCCGTTCCTCTTCGAGGGCCGCAAGCGGATGCGGCAGGCGGAGACCGGCATCAGCGAGATGCGCAAGAGCGTGGACACGATGATCGTCGTGCCCAACGAGCGCCTGCTCGCCGTGGTGGGGAAGGGCATCCCCTTCCAGGATGCGCTCAAGAAGGCGGATGAAGTACTGCTGCACGCCACCCAGGGCATCGCGAGCCTCATCACCGCCACCGGCATCATCAACGTGGATTTCGCCGACGTGCGGACCGTGATGCAGAACGGCGGCGCCGCCCTCATGGGCACCGGCATCGGCCGGGGCGAGACCCGGGCCCTCGAAGCGGCGCAGCAGGCGATCTCCAGCCCGCTGCTCGACAACGTCTCGATCGCCGGCGCCACCGGGGTCCTGATCAACATCATCGGCGGCGACGATCTCACCCTGGGCGAGGTCACCCAGATCAACGACATCATCCACGACGCGGTGGGCGACGAGGCGGAGATCATCTTCGGCGCCGGCCGGGACGCGGCGATGCACGGCGAGGTGCGGGTAACGGTGATCGCCACCGGCTTCGACCGGGCGGTGACCGGTGCGGATCAGCCGGCGGCGGTGCGGAACGGGACCACCAGCGTCCTGCAGTTCCCGGGCACTGGCACAAAGCGTGCTTCCGGTGCGACATTGCAGACCCCGGCCGCCGGAATCCCTCGGGCGATGCCGCGCCCGCCGGCGGCCGGTGCAGGACCGGGAAGTGCTTCGAGCGGTGCGGGTTCCAGCGGCGACATGCCGGAGATGGAAATCCCGACCTTCATCCGCAGACAGATGGATTGAGCATGCGATCGAGCAGACTGGCCGCCGTGGCGGTCTTCACGGCGGCCGCGTATTTCGCGGCAACGGGGGCATGGCCCTGGCGGCGGCTTTCCGAGCCGGCCACGCCGCTCGCCACCGCTACCCGGGTGGCCCCCACCCACCGCACCCTCGCCGACACCTTGCAGCGCGGCGAGACCCTGTCCGAGCTGCTCGAGCGGCACAACGTGGTCGGCCTTGACCTCGCCAGTCTCACGTCGGCCCTCGACCCCCGCCGCCTCCGGGCCGGCCTGATCTTCAATTTCCGTCGTCCGGTGGCGGACTCGGTTCCCGACCGCGTCACCGTCCGTACCAGCCCCGAGCAACTCGTCCGGTTCACCCGCGTGGCGAATGCCTGGTCCGCGGATGTGGAGCCGATCGCCTGGCGCCCGGAAGTGATCCGGGTCGAGGGCGACATCCAGAACTCGCTCTACGAGGCACTGGATCGCCAGATTCCCGATTCCGAACTTGCCGGCCCTGAGCGCGAGCGCCTGGCCTGGGCGCTGGCCGACGTGTTTGCGTGGGAGGTGGACTTCTCCCGCGACATCCGGGCCGGCGACCATTTCACCGTGGCGCTGGAACGGCTGGTCTCGGATGCGGGGGAAGTGCGCTTCGGCCGGGTCCTGGCCAGCGATCTCTCGGTGGACTCCCGCCACTACACGGCGTTCCGCTTCGAGCAGGCGGGGAGCGTCTCGTTCTTCGACAAGGACGGCAACTCGCTCAAGCGGGCATTCCTGCGGGCTCCGGTCGAGTTCCGCCGCATCTCGTCCAATTTCACGAGCGCGCGGTTTCATCCGGTGCTGGGCTACACCCGGAAGCATGAGGGCACCGACTACGCGGCGGCAACCGGCACACCGGTCATGGCAGCGGGAGACGGGACGGTCATCCGGGCCGGCCGGGCCGGCGGGTACGGTAACCTGATCGAGATCCGCCACCGGAGCGGGATCACGACTCGCTATGGACACCTGAGCCGCATCCTCACGCACGCCGGGGCGCACGTGAGCCAGGGGCAGGTCATCGGGAAGGTGGGCCAGACCGGTCTCGCCACGGGACCCCATCTTCATTACGAGTTCCGCGTGAACGGCGTCGCGAAGGATTCACGCCGGGTGGACCTTGGCAACGGTGCCCCGGTCGCCCGGGCGGACCGCGCGGCCTTCAACACCGACCGCGACAGTCTCGCGGCCATCCTGTACGGCCAGCCGGTGCCGCCGGCGCGGCTCATGGCGGCCAACAAGAGTGCCGGCTCCACGAGCTGACCTGCACGCCGGGTGACGGTCCGCGCCGTACCCGATGATCTACCTCCTCCTTGCCATCCTCACCGGGTTCGCGCTTGCGGCGCTGACCTATCTGGTGCTGGAACGCAACGGCCGCCCCGTGGCCGGGCCCCTGCTTGCCCGCGGCATCGCCTGGTCGGCGCTCATCCTTCTCCTTCTCAACGCCTCATTCCCGTACGCCGGCCGGCGCCCGGCGCCGATCGTGCTGCTCGACGCTTCCCTCAGCATGACCGCCGCCGGCGGACACTGGCAGGCAGCCCGCGACTCGGCGCGCCGGACGGGCGAGGTGCGCTTCTTCGGTGATTCGCGCCCGGGAGCCGACACGCTCCCGGATCGGGGCCGCTCCGCGCTCCTGCCGGATCTCACGGCCGCCGCCGCGTCGAACCGGCCGGTTGTCGTCTATACCGATGGCGAACTCGACGACAGCCCCGACCTGCCGCCCGACCTGCTGGATCGCGTGCGCGTCCAGGTCTTCGCGCGGGATTCGGTGCCCGACTATGCCGTCACCATGGTCCAGGCCCCGGACCGGGTAGCGAGCGGCGATACCATTCCGCTCACGGTCGAGCTGCGCTCGCTGCGCGGAGCACCGGCACGTGACCTGAAACTGGATGTCACCATCGGGCGCAACACGCTCACCACGAGGCGAGTGCCGGTCGCGGCCAGCGGAGTGGCCCACCTGGTGGTGCCCGTGGTGACGCGAGGGCTGCCGCCCGGCGCCCATCTTCTCGAGGTGCGCATCGCGGATGCCGCGGACGCCGAGCCACGGACCGATTCGCGGCTGGTGCTCGTGCAGGTCACCGGTACGCCGGGAATCGTGCTGGTCGCGGCGCCCGCGGACTGGGACTCGCGCGCGCTGTACCGCACCCTCCGCGACGTGGCGCGGCTGCCGGTGCGTGGTTACGTGCAACTGGCCGCCGGGCGCTTCCGGTCCATGCAGGATCTCTCGGTGGCGAGTGAAGAGACCGTGCGCCGCGCCGCACGGGGCGCCGACCTGCTCATCCTCAAGGGGCGGGCTGGTGATCTTGCACGCAGCGCCCGGAACCGGGGCATCTGGCTCTGGCCATCGGGAGAGGATGGCCGGACCATGGTGCCGGGTGACTGGTACGTCTCTCCCGGAGGCGCCTCGCCCGTGAGTGGCGCATTCCTTGGCCTGCCGCTGGATTCATTCCCGCCGCTCACCGCAGCGGCTGCGGGCATGGACGCCCGATCCACCGACTGGGTGGCCCTGCAGGGGCGGAACCGCCGGCGAGGCCCGGTGATTCCCCTTGTCACTGGACGTACCGAGGGAAATCGCCGCGCGGTTGTGGTGGCGGCGGACGGCTTCTGGCGCTGGGCATTCCGCGGTGGCGAAAGCGAGCAGGCCTATCGCTCCTGGGTTGCCACCACGGTGAGCTGGCTTCTGGCCGCACCGGATACCGCCGTGGGCGTCGCACGAGCGACTCGGCCGGTGGTGCAGCAGGGGACTCCCGTGGTCTTCGAATGGACCGGTGGAGGTACCCCGCACGATGTGCCCGTGATGCTCACCAGCGACAGCGCGCGCGAGACCGACACCCTCCGCTTCGCGGCCGGCGGCCGGGCGGCGGTCTGGCTCCGTCCCGGCGCCTGGTCGTATCGCCTGGCCGACGGTGGCGCCGGGGTGGTCGCGGTGGAGACGTACAGCGACGAATTCCTCCCCCGGTCCGCCGCCCTCCGCTCGCAGCCTGCCCGCAGCACGCCGGTTCCCGGCCGGACCGGCGTACGCGACTGGGCATGGCTCTTCGGCGTGGCCATTCTTGCTTTTGCGCTTGAATGGTGGTGGCGCAGGCGTCTCGGCCTGCGATAGTTCCCCGGGGTGCCCAAACCGCGGGGCTCCCGCTTACTTCCTTCCCGAGTCACCATCGCCCTGAACCTGGAGTGCGCATGACCGCCGGACGTGTCGGCGAGAAGAAGCTGTCGGTGTGGCAGCGGATCAAGCGGTTCGCCATGACCGACGTGGGCGCGCTGGTCCGCGGGCTCAGGCAGGATGACCTGGAGCAGATCGAGCGGATCCTGCTCGAGGCCGACTTCGGTGTTCCGGCCACACTGGAACTCACGGAGGAGCTGGAGCACCTCGTCCGCGACGGCCAGGTCCGGACCGATGCCGACCTGCGCGAGCGGCTGGTGACCCGCCTGGCGGCGATGCTCTCGTCATCCGGTGATCCGGGGGCGATCACCCGCGCGGCGCCGGGTCCCACGGTGGTGCTCGTGATGGGCGTGAACGGGGTGGGGAAGACCACCACGGTGGCCAAGCTCGCGCGCCGCCTGAGCCGGGAGGGCCGAAGCGTGCTGCTGGCGGCGGCGGATACCTACCGGGCCGGTGCCATCGCCCAGCTGGAAATCTGGGCTGGACGGCTGGGGTTGCCCTGCGTGAGCGGCGCGCCGGGTGGAGACCCGGCGGCGGTGCTGTTCGACGCCGTGGATGCCGCGGCGGCGCGTGGCGCAGACACCGTGCTGGTGGATACCGCCGGCCGGCTGCACACGCAGGAGGGCCTGATGGAGGAACTCCGGAAGGTGGCGCGGGTTGCGAGCCGCCGGGTGGAGGGCGCACCGCACGAGACCCTCCTGGTCCTGGACGGCACCGTGGGCCAGAATGCCATCCAGCAGGGCCGCCTCTTCTCGCAGGTCGTGGTTCCGACCGGCATCATCGTGACGAAGCTGGATGGCAGTGCCCGCGGCGGCGCGGTGGCAGCCCTGCGCCGCGAGCTCGGCTTGCCCATCCGGTTCCTGGGCACCGGCGAGGGGATGGACGATCTCGAACCGTTCGACGCGCGGCGATTCGCCGAATCGCTGCTCGGCGACGGAGCGCCCTGACCGGAGCCACCGCGCCGTGCCCCAGCTCCGGCTCGATACCCCGGTCAAGTTCCTGAAGGGTGTCGGCGAGCGGCGCGCCGAAGCCCTCGCCCGGCTCGGCATCACCACCGCCGGGGATCTGCTCTACCACGTGCCGCACCGGTACGTGGATGCGTCGAGTGTCACTCCCATGGTCCGTGCCCGCGTGGGTGACGACGTGGCCTGCGTCGGCGTGGTGGTCTCCAAGGCCGTCTCGCCGACCCGCAAGGGACTCCGCATCTTCAGCGCCATCCTCAAGGACAGCTCGGGCCTGCTGGAATGCGTCTGGCCCGGGCAGGCCTTCCTCGACCGGAGCATCAGGCCGGGCCAGACCCTGCTCGTGGCCGGCCCCATTCGCTTCTATCACGGCCGCCAGATGGCGCCGCGAGAATTCGTGGTGCTGGCCGATGCGAACGGATCCGCCGAGCTCGATGCGGGGCGCGTCCTGCCGGTCTATCCCGCCACCGAGGGACTCTCGCACAAGGTGATCCGCGGGCTGGTGGACCGGCATCTGGATGCACTGCTTTCCCTGGTGACGGACACCCTGCCCGTCGCGCTGCAGCGGGCCACCGGCGTACCGCCGCTCATTGATGCCTTGCGCATGGTGCATCGGCCGGCCAGCACGGGAGACGCCGAGCGGGGGCGAAAGCGGCTGGCGCTCGATGAGCTGCTGGACCTGCAGCTCACGCTCTCCCGCGCCCGGGCACTGGCGCGCCGCGAGCGGGCCGGCGGGCTGCGCTTCACGCTCCATCGGACGCTCACGAGCCGGCTGCGCGCGGCGCTTCCCTTCGAGCTCACGCACGACCAGCGGCGGGCGCTGGGCGAAATCGTGGACGACATGGCCTCGCCCGATCGCATGCATCGCCTCCTGATGGGTGACGTGGGCACCGGCAAGACGGTGGTCGCCCTCTTCGCGATGCTGCTGGCCCTGGAGAACGACTGCCAGGCGGCGCTGATGGCCCCGACTGAGCTGCTGGCGGAACAGCACGTCGCCACACTCACGGCGCTGCTTGCTCCGCTGGAGATCGTGCCTGAACTCCTGCTGGGTCGGCTCACGACGTCAGCCAAGAGTTCAGCCCGGCGGCGGCTTGCATCCGGGTCGGCCCGCCTGGTGGTGGGGACGCACGCACTTTTCCAGGGGGATGTGGCGTTCCATCGTCTCGGGCTCGTGGTGATTGACGAGCAGCATCGCTTCGGCGTGGAGCAGCGGGCGGCGCTGATCGGCAAGGGGGCAGCCCCCGACGTGCTGCTGCTGTCGGCCACGCCGATTCCGCGCTCTCTGGCGCTCACGCAGTTCGGCGACCTCGATGTCTCGATCCTGCGCGAGCGCCCCCCGGGCCGGGGCCCGGTGCGGACGGCGATCCGGACGCCGGAGCAGCGGGCCCGGGTCTTCGAGTTCGTGCGCGACGCGTGCGAGGCAGGCCGGCAGGCGTATGTCGTCCTGCCGGTGATCGAGGAGTCGGAGCGGGCCGACCTGCGCGCCGCGACCACCATGGCGGAGCGGCTTCAGGAACAGTGGCCCGACCTGACCGTGGGGCTGGTGCATGGCCGCCTGAAGGCGGACGAGCGCGACCGCGTGATGCGCCGCTTCCGGGCCAGCGAGGTGCAGGTACTGGTGGCCACCACCGTCATCGAAGTGGGTCTCGACGTTCCCAATGCCAGCATCATGGTGATCGAGCATCCGGAGCGTTTCGGCCTTGCGCAGCTGCACCAGCTTCGTGGCCGGGTCGGGCGCGGGGGAGCGGAGAGCTACTGCATCCTGCTGGCGGAGCATCATGGGCGGGAGCGGCTCGATGCCTTTGCCCGGACCGAGGACGGATTCCGCATCGCCGAGCTGGACCTCGCCGAGCGGGGGCTCGGCGACCTGATCGGCACCCGGCAGTCGGGCGGGTTTGCCGTGCGCTTTGCGCGGCTGCCGGAGGACGAGGCACTGCTGCAGCAGGCGCGCGCCTGTGCGGAGCAATTGCTGGCCGACGATCCCGCCCTGGCACGGCCCGCCAGCCGCGAGCTCCGGGCCCGGGTACTGACGCGCTATCCGCGCGCCCTGGAATTCTTCCGCACCGGCTGACGAGGGCCGGTTACGTCAACGCTCAAGCGCAAGGAGCCCGGCATGGAAACGACATCTGCCTCAGGGAGCGGTCTCATCAGGGCGACCCTTACCGGAACGGTGCTGCAGGTGCTGATGGTGGTGACCGGCCACTGGGTCATGGCGGTGCAGAACCT
Organism: Gemmatimonadales bacterium; assembly: GCA_035712285.1. Taxonomy (GTDB): domain Bacteria; phylum Gemmatimonadota; class Gemmatimonadetes; order Gemmatimonadales; family GWC2-71-9; genus CAMLHP01. Next base: position 21,872 of record DASTBA010000101.1, read on the forward strand.
GTTCGGCGTGCTCGGCACGGTGCTGGCCGTGGTGACGGGATTCCTGTTCGGCAAGTGGTCCAGCCGCGCAAACCGCCTGGGAGCTGCCACCGGCGGCGCCATCGCCGGCAGCGTCAGCAGCCTGCTTGGCACGGTGGTCTCGTACGGGCTGCACGACATCCCGGGCAATATCATTGGCGTGGGTACGCTGACCGGCATCGTCGCGGGTGCCATCGGTGGCGTGATCGGCTTTCGCAAGCCGGCCTGATTCAGAAGCGGACCAGCAGCCCCAGCTCGGTGCGGTCGCTCCGGACCGCGACCTTGGGTTCGAACGGAATGTTGCCGGGCGGGTGCTTGGGACGGGCAAATTCCCAGACGAACATGACGGCCGCGCCCAGCGCGGCCGTTTCGCCACTGGCAAGCCAGAGACGGGCATGGCGGTCGAAGCGCAGTGATTCCTGGTAGAGCCGCTCGCTCTCGGGATCGGCATAGGCGCCGCCGTCGCCCAGCGCGCAGAGTGACTGGTCCTGGGTACAGCGGTCGGTGAGCTGGCCGAAGGCAGCATCGGCGGTGCGATGGGCGTCGGCGGCGGCGAGGTTCATGCCGACCGCGCCGGCCACGAGCAGCCATTTGCCGTACTTCACGAGCGGCGGGCTGCCCTGCGCCTCGGCCAGCCCGGGGCCGAGCAGGAGGAGCGCCGCAGCAACACGAAGCATGCGCGTCATCGCGTGAACCGGTAAAGGTCGCCGTCGCCGCCGACGGCCACGAACCCGTCGGGCAGTTCCACGGGGGAGACGTCCACGGCGGGCCACACCCGCACGCGCCAGCGCTCGGTGCCGTCGCGGTTGAGGCCCCGGATGGCGCCATCGGCGCCGCCAAGCACGAGGTCGGGGCCGACCGGGACGATGCCGGATGTCACCGGCCAGCCGAGCGTCGCCAGGACACGGACCGCGGGTGGATCTCCGCTCACGATCTGATACACGGTGCCGGTGCGGGTTGCCGCCCAGACGGTGTCGCCGGAGATCGCCACCGGGCCCAGCACCGGTGCATCGGTGGTCACGCGCCAGACGGTGCGCAGGGTGGCGGGGGCAATGGCCACGACGCTGGAATCCGAGAATCCGGCGACCAGGTGGTCGCCAAGTACCTGCCAGCCGGCAAGGGCCACGCCGTGGATGGGGCGCCGGGCAATGGTGCGTCCGGCGGTGGTCTCGAGCAGGATGAGCGAGTCCATGGTGGTGACCAGCATGCGGCCGGGCCCGGCGGCCGCCGGTGCCGTGCGCGAAGGTCCCGCGTACCGCCGCCACCGGACGCGGCCGGTGGCGGCATTGAGCGCCACCACCTCGTCGGTGCTGGTCATGCCCGCCACCATGTCGGCCACCAGGCCAAGCGGTGAACTCATCCTGCCGGTATTGGCGCGCCAGATCGTGCCCCCCGAGAGGGAGATGGCCTGCACGCGCCCCGAAGGCCGCCCGGTGGCGGCAAAGATCCGGGTCTCGTTCGCGAGGACGCCACCCACGATGTCTCCCGGCAGGCGAGCGGTCCAGCGAACATCGCCGGAATCGCGGGAGACCGCCACCACGCGGCGATTCGAGGCCCCGATCAGGACCAGCGACCGGGTCAGGGCGAGCGGCGCCCGCGCACCGCGGATGCCGTCCTGCCTCCATGTCTCCCCCGGCGCCTCGCCCGCGGCGGCGGGCGGGATCGGCGGCGGCGCCGGATGGAAGTTGATGCAGGCCGCGTTGACGGTCACCATTGCCACGGCTAGACTGCACCCTCCCGAACGCAACCTCACTCGCATGACGGCATCCGCATGAGCACGACACGAATCGGCGAACTCGGCGCCCAGGTGGGCCGGCAGGTGACCATCCAGGGATGGGTGGTGACCACCCGCTCCAGCGGCAAGATCGCGTTCGTGGTCATTCGCGACGGCTCCGGTGTGGTGCAGGGCATCGTATCCCGCAAGGAAGTGGACGAGGCCACGTGGGAGCGCTTCGGTGCGCTGACCCATGAGACGTCGGTCTCGCTGACCGGGGAGGTACGGCCCGATGCCCGCTCACCCGGGGGCGTCGAGCTTGGCGTCGCGAGGATCGAGATCATCGGGGCCAGTCCGGACTTTCCCATCTCTCCCAAGGAGCATGGGACGACTTTCCTCTTCGAACATAGACATCTCTGGCTCCGGAGCCACCGCCAGACCGCCATCATGCGGGTGCGGCACGAGCTGATCCAGGGCATCCGGGACTTCTTCCATCAGCGGGGCTTCACCCTGGTGGACACCCCGATCCTGACCGGTGCCATCGGCGAGGAAGCGGGGAATCTCTTCGCCACCGAGTACTTCGACCTGGGCACGGCCTACCTGGCCCAGACCGGCCAGCTGTATGTGGAGGCGGCCGCGGCCGCGCTGGGGCGGGTGTACTGCTTCGGTCCCACGTTCCGGGCCGAGAAGAGCAAGACCCGCCGGCACCTCACCGAGTTCTGGATGGTCGAGCCGGAGGTGGCGTTCAACGACTCCGACGCCAACATGCGCCTGCAGGAAGAGTTCGTGAGTTACCTGGTTGCACGCATCCTGGAGACGCGGTCGGCGGAGCTCGCCGAACTGGAGCGGGACACGGCGCCGCTGGAGCGGGTCAAGGCACCGTTCGACCGCATTTCATACAGCGATGCCATCGTGCGCCTGAATGCGCTCGGGTCGGACATCACGTGGGGAAGTGACCTGGGCGGCGACGACGAGACGCTGCTGGCGAAGGAGCATGACCGGCCGCTGTTCGTCTTCAACTATCCGCGTGAGGTGAAGGCCTTCTACATGAAGGAGAACCCGGCCGACCCGCGGACGGTGCTCAACAACGACTGCCTGGCGCCGGAAGGATACGGGGAGATCATCGGCGGCTCCCAGCGCGAGGACGATCATGACCGGCTGCTGGCGCGGATCCAGGCGCAGGGGCTCGACCCGGCGGCATACGGCTGGTATCTCGACCTGCGCAAGTACGGCACCTTCGTGCATTCCGGCTTCGGGCTGGGCGTCGAGCGAACGCTGGCGTGGATCTGCGGCCTTCCCCATATCCGGGAGGCCATCGCCTTCCCGCGGCAGATTCACCGCCTCTATCCCTGAGCGGCCTTCACCTCGTCCCACAGCAGGTCCAGCGCCTCGAGTCCCGCTGTCTCCATCGGGATTCCCCGTTCCCGGGCGAGCGCTTCCACGGCCTGAAAGCGGCGCTGGAACTTCCGGTTGGCGCGGTCCAGCGCGGCGCCGGGCTGGACCCCCGCCTTGCGGGCGAGATTGACCACGGCGAACAGCAGGTCACCTAGCTCATCGGTGAGCCGGTCGGCGTCACCGCCAGGCAGTTCCTCCTCGAACTCGGCGATCTCCTCCCGTACCTTCGCCAGCGGCCCCTCCGCGTCGGGCCAGTCGAACCCCACCGAGGCAACCCGTTCCTGCAGGCGAAACGCCATGAGGAGGTCGGGCAGGGTGGCCGGCAGGCCATCCAGGACACCACCTCGCTTTTCACGGCGCTTGAGCAGTTCCCACGGCTCTCGCGGGCCCAGGTCGAACAGGTGCGGGTGCCGCCGTTCCATCTTGCGCACCACCCGCGTCGCCAATTCATCGGCTGACCCGCTGCCTTCCTCCTCCGACAGCACCAGCTGCCAGGCGAGATGCAGCATGAAATCGCCGAGCTCCTCGCGGACGGCCTCGCGGTCGCCGTGGGCGACGGCCTGGTCGAGCTCGAGCACCTCCTCGACGAGATAGGGGCGGAGCGTCTCCCGCGTCTGCACCCGGTCCCAGGGGCAGCGCACGCGCAAGTCCTTCACCAGGTCCATGACCCGCTCAAGGGGCGGTTTGTCTTGCATGGGCTCTCCGCTGGCCAATATCATTCGCGCCGTCATGACTGCTTCGCCGATCTCCGCCGATCGTTCCCGCGCGTGGGTGGACGTGGATCTCGGTGCCGTGGTGCGCAATGCCCGGCGCATCGAGGCCCGGGCCGGGTCCCGCCTGTTGCCGATGCTCAAAGCTAACGGCTACGGTCTCGGCGCCGTGCCGGTGGCCCGGCGGCTCGAGGCGCTGGACCCCTGGGGCTACGGCGTGGCCACGGTCGAGGAGGGGCGCGAACTCCGCGACGCCGGCATCACGCGGCGCATCCTCGTGTGCACGCCGCTCCTGGCGCGCTGGATTCCGGCGCTGCTGGAGGCCCGGCTCACGCCGATCGTGGATGATCGGGCGGCGCTGGAAGCCTGGCTTGCCGCCGCCGGTGGTGCGGCGTTCCATGTGGGCGTGGACACCGGCATGGCCCGGGGCGGCTTCCAGGACACAAGCCCGGACGTGCTGGCCGAGCTCCGCGGCCGCCTGGCCGCGGCTGCAGGCTACGAGGGGATCTGCACCCATTTTCACTCGGCTGACGAGTCCCTGGACTCCGCTGACCGCCAATGGCGGCGGTTCGAGGAGATGATACGGGTGCTGGGGCGCCCGTCTCTGGTGCATGCGGCGAACAGTGCGGCGGCCCTTCGGGGGCCGCGATTCGCGGGCGACATGGTCCGGCCCGGCATATTTCTCTATGGTGGCCGGGCAGGCGGCGAGGAGCCCGAGCCGGTCGCGCAGTTCCGGGCCCGGGTCGTGGCCGTCGAATCCCTCGCGGCAGGGAAGACGGTGAGCTATGGTGCCAGCTGGCGGGCGCCGGCCCCGGTGCGGATTGCCACCATTGCGGCCGGGTATGCCGACGGCCTGCCGCGCTCACTCGCTCCGGCCGGCTGTGTCGAGCTCGACGGGCAGCGCGCCCCGATCCGGGGCCGGATCACCATGGACATGATCATGGCCGAAGTACCGGGAGATGTCCGGACCGATGATGTCGCCACCTTGTGGGGTGGCATCGTGACGCTGGATGAGCAGGCTCGGCTCGCCGGCACCATCTCGTACGAACTGCTGACCGCTCTCGGGCCCAGGGTCGGGCGGCGATATGGAGGATCGGCATGACGCGACGGGCGGCCATCATCGTGCTGGACGGACTGGGCATCGGCCCCGCGCCCGACACCGCGGCGTACGGCGATCAGGGCAGCGATACCCTGGGCAACGTGCTGCGCGATGCGCGGCTGGACCTGCCGCACCTCACCGCACTGGGCCTCGGCCGGTGCGCGCCACTCAACAACATTCCCCCGGTGCCGGCGCCCACGGCGGCGTGGGGCACGGCCGAGCCTGCCAGCTCGGGCAAGGACAGCACCACCGGACACTGGGAAATCTGTGGGGTGATCCTGGAACGGCCGTTCCCGACGTACCCCAAGGGATTTCCGCGCGCAGTCATCGAGGAATTCTCCCGGCGTACCGGACGCGGTGTCCTGGGCAACAAGGCGGCATCGGGCACCACCATCCTGGCCGAACTCGGCGCCGAGCATGTGCGAAGCGGCAGCTGGATCGTGTACACGTCGGCGGACAGCGTGTTTCAGGTCGCCGCGCACGAGGAGGTGGTGCCGCTGGATGAACTGTATGCCGCCTGCCGGAGCGCCCGGGAGATGCTGCGCGGGGAGCATGGTGTGTCGCGGGTGATCGCGCGGCCGTTCACCGGCGGGGAAGGGGCGTGGACGCGTACGGCGGGCCGGCGGGACTTCAGCCTCGAGCCGGCTGGCGATACCCTGCTGGACCGGCTGGCCTCCCGCGGCATTCCGCGCCTGGGCGTGGGCAAGGTGGACGATCTCTTCGCCGGGAGGAACATCGTCTCGACCCACACGCCGACCAACGAAGCGGCGTATGCGCTGATCGAATCCGGGCTGGAGACGATGGACGCGGGGCTGCTGTTCGCGAACGTGATCGAGTTCGACCAGTCGTGGGGACACCGGAATGATGTAGAGGGGTTCCGCCGCGGACTGCTGGAGCTGGACGCCGCGATGCCCCGTCTCCTCAAGCACCTCCGGGACGAGGACCTCGTTATCTTTACCGCCGATCACGGCAACGACCCCACGACGGCATCCACGGATCACTCCCGCGAGGCCGTACCGCTGCTCGCCACCGGCCCGCGGGTGCGGCCGGTGGGGCTGGGGCGGCGGCCGACCTTCGCCGACATCGGGCAGACGGTGGCCGAGTTCCTCGGCGCCGGCCCGATTGCGGCGGGCACATCCTTCTTGAACGAGGTCTGGACGTGACGGACACGCTGGAGGCGGCAGCGCGGCAGGCACAGAAGCGTGCGTACGCTCCGTACTCGCACTTTCACGTCGGGGCGGCCCTGGAGGCAGAGGACGGGAGCCAGTTCGCCGGCTGCAACGTCGAGAATGCCTCGTACGGGCTCACGATCTGCGCCGAGCGCGGGGCCATTGCGGCAGCGGTTGCGCACGGTGCCCGGAAGTTCCGGCGGGCGGTCGTGGTGAGCGACGTGGACCCACCCGCGGCGCCTTGCGGTGCCTGCCGTCAGGTGCTGGCCGAATTCGGGCTGGACCTGGTGGTGGAGGGAGTGGGCCGTACGACCCGTCAGCAATGGACGATGCGCCAGTTGCTCCCGGCGGCATTCGGCCCGGAGTCACTCGCATGAGGATCTGGCTTGCCGCCGGGGCATTGCTCGCCGTCGTGGCCTGCAGCGAGAAGCTGACGACACCGGGTGACTGCCCGGGCAACTGCCCGGCCGATCACCTGATCGTGCGGGACACCGTCATTGCCGCGGAGCTCGACAGCACCTATACCGGTTTTGTCTCGGCCCCGGAGGGCATCCGGCTCCTTCTTTCCGACGGATTCAATGGCGGGACGTCCATCGGCGTGGCGCGCTTTGCGCAGGTGGCGGATTCCATCTTGTATCTGGATACGCTGCGGGCCGCGACCCTGGACTCGGCAGCGCTCACGCTGCAAGTCACGGCCCGGGACCCAGCGGCAGCAGGCCTTGCCATCGAGATCTACCGGCTGCCGTCCACCCTGACCCTCGATTCGACGGCCGGCTATGCGGATGCCGCGCCGTTTCTCACCAGTGACCGGCTGATCGGGACGTTTGCCGTGCCGGATTCGCTCAGGAATGGCACCGTCCGCGTGCTCTTCACCGGGGCGGACCTGGCCAAGCTGGCGTTCGCGCCCGGGGACAGCAACACGCTGAAGGTCGCCTACCGGCTGGTGGCCCCGGTGCCGACCGGGGTGTCGGTGGGCGCCTCGGCGAGCGGCATCACGGCGCCCGGATTCTTCAATTACCTTCGCCTGGCCCTGCCTGACACCACGATCTTCAACAGCCTGCCCCGCATCGTGCTCTTCAACTCGACGCTGTCCGATGCGCCGGCGGGGCCACCACCGCCAGACCTGCTGACCGCCGGGGGGGCGCCATCGTCGCGCGCCATCATCCGCTTCACGCTGCCACCGCAGATCAGGGACACCGCGCAGATCATCCGGGCCACCTTGATGCTGGTGCCGGCGGAGCCGTTGCTGGCCTTGCCGGGGGACTCGGCGCAGCTCGACGTCGAGGGCGTGTTCACCGATCTGGGTCCCAAGTCGCCCCGTATCGAGAGCTCCCCCGCGCTGATCGCGACCCACGTCATCGAGGCGGGCACGACCGACACCGTGGGGTTCGACGTCACCGCCGTGGCGCGCCTCTGGGGGGGGACGTCGGCCGCGCCATCGGTCCTGACGCTGGCACTGAGCCCCGAGGCGTCCACCTTCGGGTTCGCCCGCTTCGGATCCAGCCGGTCGGCCGGCGCGAAGCCTGCGCTCCGGATCACCTACGCCCTGCCATATCCCTTCGAGGTCCAGTAAGTGCGCCGCCTCCTGTGGCTTCCGCTGCTCGTGCTGCCGGCGGCCCTGCCGGCCCAGTCGTCGCAGTTCGGCGTGAACGGCCTTGGCCTGATCACGCGCCAGCTGTCGGTGCGGGCCATCGGCACCGGTGGCGGCTTTGCCCTGTTCGATCCGGTGACGCCGATCAACCCGGCAGCCGTGAGCGAGTACGGCCGATTCAGTACCTCGTTCACCTCCTTGCAGAACTATCGTTCCTCCACCGGGCCCACGGAATCCGCCTCGGGCCGCGACACGCGCTTCCCGCTAGTGACCGTGGGCGGCACCATCCCCAGGTCCACCGTGGCGCTGGGCCTCTCGTTCGCGACCTACAGCGACCGGGACTTTTCCCTCTTTGCGCAGGACACCGTTGATTTGCGGGGGGTGCCGGTGGCGGTGCGTGACACGCTGACTTCGGCCGGCGGGATCAGCGACATCGGCCTGGCCGCGGCATGGCGGCATTCTGGCTGGGCCATCGGGGGCGGCCTCCACATCATCACCGGCAGTTCGCGGCTCTCGCTGCGTCGCACCTTTGGCGACACCCTGTACCAGCCGGTGTCCCAGCGAGCCGAGGTTTCCTATGCCGGCGCCGGGTTCTCTGCCGGCATCATGCGCCTCCTGGGCCGCCACGCGGCCGCGGCCGCCTATGTCCGCATGGACGGGCATGCGAGCATAGACCGGGACAGCGTGTCGGTCGGTCGCGTCAACCTCCCGGTCTCGTTCGGCGGCTCGCTCCGCTGGCGGCCCTCAGCTCGCCTCGATCTGGCCAGCACGGTGAGCACCACCCGATGGGGTTCCGCCGACGCGGATGTGCGCGCCCTGGGCGGTACCGGTGCGCGGAACATCGTGGATGCCTCGTTCGGCGGCGAATGGCTCCGCTCCGCCCGCGAGCCGGAGAACCGGCCGCTCCGGTTCGGGGCGCACTTCCGCACCCTGGCCTTTCCGGTGACTTCCGGCGTGCAGCCCAGGGAGATCGGCCTGTCGCTCGGATCGGGCGCCGTGCTGGCGCGCGAACGGGCCACCACCACCCCGACCGCGCTGCTGGACGTGTCGCTCGAGCACGCGTGGCGCAGCGCCACCGGCGGGTATCGCGAGTCCGCCTGGCTTCTGGCATTCGGGGTGACCGTCCGGCCATGACCCGGCGCGTCTATATCGAGACCTACGGCTGCCAGATGAATGCGGCCGACACCGAGCTCATGTTCGGGGTTCTCGGGCGTGCCGGCTACGAGCGGAGCGATACGCCCGACGATGCCGACGTGATGCTGGTCAACACCTGCGCGGTGCGGGACAACGCCGAGCAGCGGGTGCTGGGCCGGGTGGGAGAACTGCAGCGCCACAAGCGGCCGGGCGACGTGCTCGGCGTGGTGGGTTGCATGGCGCAGCGCCTGGGTCCCGCGCTGCTCGAGCGGGCCCCCAAGGTGGATCTCGTGGCGGGACCGGATGTCTACCGCAGCCTGCCGGACCTTCTGAGTGAAAGTCTCGCCGGCGGCCGCCGTGCCGAGACCGGGTTCCGTTCCTGGGAGCACTACGAGGACGTGCCGGCCGTTCGCGAGCCGGGACCGGTCCAGTTCGTGACGGTCCAGCGGGGCTGCGATTTCCGGTGCACGTTCTGCATTGTTCCGTACACGCGCGGGCCGGAGCGCAGCCGCAAATTGGCGGATGTGGTGCGGGAGGTGCGCGACCTGGCCGGGCAGGGCACGAGCGAGGTGACCCTGCTCGGCCAGACGGTCAACAGCTACCACGATGGCGAGGCGGACTTCGCCGACCTGCTGAGGGCGGTGGGGGCGGTGGACGGGATCCGGCGGCTCCGGTTCACCAGTCCGTACCCGACCGAGTTCACCGACCGTGTGATCGAGGCCATGGCCATGACGCCGGCGGTGTGCGAGCATGTGCACCTGCCCTGCCAGAGCGGATCCAACGCCGTGCTCCGGCGCATGCTGCGGCGCTACACCCGCGAGCAGTATCTCGAGGTGGTGGGCCGGCTCCGGGCCGCCATTCCCGGCATCACGTTCTCGACCGATATCATCGTCGGCTTCCCCGGGGAGACCGCGGCCCAGTTCGCCGAGACGCTGTCGCTGGTGGCGGAGGCGGGCTTTGACGACGCCTACACCTTCAAGTACTCGCCGAGGGACGGCACGCCGGCCACGCGCATGCGGGAGGCGGTGGACGATGCCGAGGCGTCGGAGCGGCTCGCCCGGCTCATCGGCGTGGTGCGGGAGCAGGCGCGGGCGCGCAACCTGGCCCGCATCGGGACGGAGCATGAAGTGCTGGTGGAGCGCCCGGCGCGGCGGGGTGGGCAGATGCTGGGACGCACGCGCACCAATCTCATGGTGCTGCTGTCCCTCGGGCCCGGGGATGCCGGGCGATACCTGCCCGTGCGCCTCACGGGGTGCACCGGTTCGACATTTACGGGGACCATCCGGAGCGAGAGGGGGCTTGCGGTCCTGTGATCAAGAACATGGCGGAGGAACATGTCGAGGCCGCCTACGACGGCCTGCTGCCCCACTTCCCGGATTTCTGCGGCTGCGAAACCTGTCGTGGTGATGTGCTGATCTATGCCCTCAACCGCGTCCCGCCGCGCTACGTCAACACGCGGGAGGGAAGCGTGATGACTGCGATCGCCCTGGAGAAGGATCAGGCACGGGCCCAGATCGAGGTGATCGTGATGCAGGGATTCAAGAAGGTGGCTTCCGCGCCCCGCTGCGGGCGTGCACCGGCCCGGCCGGGGTGACGCCCCGGCGCGCCGGGCTGTGGTGTGTGCTGCTGTTCGAGGCCGGTCTCGCGACCGGCCTCTCGCATTTCTGGGGCCCGGCGTGCGTGATCCTGCTGCTGGCGGCGATCGGGGCGGCTCACGCCGGCCTGCGGTTCGCATTGCTCGCGATGCTCATCGGCACGGGAGTGGGCCGGGCCGGGCAGCTGGCGAACGGGGAGAGCTGCGCGGCGCGCATGCCGGCCGGCAGGGTGCAGCTCACGGTGCGCCTGCACGAACCCGGCTCGACGAGCGGGCTCGTGGCCGTGCGCCCGGTGCACGCCGGGTGCCGCGGGCTCATCGCCATGCGGGTGACCGGGGCCGACTCGCTCCCAGCCGGGCGCGTGTTGCGCGTCGTGGGCGCGTGGCGCCCGCGCACCGGGCCGCTGCAGCATGCAGAGGGGATTCTCGTCGCCGCGCGTTTCGAAAGCCTGGCGGATGCGCCGGGGGTCGGTGAGCGCCTCCGCACGAGGGTCGCCCGTGCCAGTCGCCAGCTGTACGGACCGCGCGCCGCGCTGGTGGAGGCGCTGGTCCTGGGCTCGCGGGGCGCCCTGGATCCCGGTCTCAAGCAGGATTTCGCCGCCAGCGGACTCGTGCACCTGCTCAGCATCTCCGGCTTCCATGTGGGGCTCATCGTCGCATGGGCGGTACTCGGTGCGGGACTGGCGGGGCTCGACCGCTGCCGGGCGCTCTGGCTCGGCGCTCTCATCGGGGTGCTCTATGCCGGTTTTCTCGGCTGGCCCGCGCCGGCGACGCGCGCGGCGTTCCTGTGCGGCCTCGGCGCCCTCCAGCTGCAACGGCAGCGCCACGCCTCGCTTGGCGCATTGGTCTCCGTGACCTGCGTCCTGGTGACATTGGTGGATCCGTGGGCCATCGTTTCCGTCGGCGCCTGGCTCTCCGTGCTGGCCCTGGCCGGTGCTGACTGGGCGGCACGATGGTGCGGACGCGCCGTGTCGGAGCGGTCAGCGGTGCGGCTGCTGGCGTCGTCGGTCGGCGCGACCGTGGCGACCGCGCCGGTCACGGCGGCGGTGTTCGGCACGGTGCCGATCATCGGCATCGCGCTCAACCTCGCGGCCATACCGCTGGCCGCCATCGCCGTGCCGGGCGTGGTGGCGAGTCTCGCATTGGCACCGGTGCTCCCGGCGCTTGCCGGCGCGCTGGCAGCCGGCGCCGGGCTCGGCCTGCACGGGCTGGAACTGCTGGCGCGCATCGGTGCACAGGTGCCGTTCGGCTGCCTGGTCGTGAGCCCGACCGTCTCGTCGGCCCTGATCTGGGGTGGCGTGCTCTTCACGGGGCGCTGGATGGCGGGGCGGTACGTGACCGCGCCGGTTGCGCTGCGCCGAGGCGCGCTGGCGGTGCTCGCCGCCTCGTGGATCGGTGCCGCGGCGGCGACACCGTGGCACGGCGGTGACGACACCGGAGCGCTCACGTTACATTTTCTCGATGTCGGGCAGGGAGACGGCGCGGCGATCCGCACACCAGGCGGCCATTGGGTCCTGGTGGACGCCGGCCCGCGTTCGGGGGCGACGGATGCCGGTCGCAGCGTCGTGGCCCCGTTTCTCGTGCGGGAACGGGTCCGGCGCCTGGATGTCGTCGTCATCTCGCACGCGCACGCGGACCATGTCGGTGGGGCGGCGGCGGTGCTGGACCGGTTTCCTGCCGGCCTGGTCCTGGAGCCCGGCGAGCTCGTGGCCGATCCCGTCTATGGGGACTTTCTCTCCGCCGTCGCGGCGGATGGTGCGGAGTGGCGGCCTGCCCGGAAAGGGATGCGGTTCGAGGTGGACAGCGTCCGCTTCACGCTCGTCCATCCCGATACGGCGCTGGTGGACTGGGGCCTGGATCTCAACGAGGATTCGGCCATGCTGCTGGTCGAGTATCGCGGGTTCCGGGCGCTGCTGGCGGGTGACGCCGGTCTTGTCACTGAGGCCAGCCTTGCCGGCGCCATCGGGGCAGTTGACCTGCTGAAGGTCGGCCACCACGGGAGCCGGACCGCCACCGGGGATGCCTGGCTTGGCGAGCTGGCCCCTGCGGTGGGCATCGTGAGCGTCGGCGCCAATCGGTACGGGCATCCGAGCCCTGAGGCCCTGGCGCGACTTGTCCGGCACCGCGTCGCGGTCTGGCGCACCGACCGCGACGGCGCCATCACCGTGTCCACCGACGGACACCGCATGCGGGTGCGCGGCACCACGCGCGCCGCGGACTATGCCCTGCACCCCGAGGAGCCCGGGCCGTGAAAACTTCCGTCACGACGATCGAGCGCTTCATCTTCGAGCAGGAGGATCGCTACCCGGAAGCGACGGGCGAGCTCTCCAACCTGCTCTACGACATCGCCCTGGCGGCCAAGATGATCGCCGCGGCCATCCGGCGGGCCGGGCTGATGGACGTGCTCGGCAGCGCCGGCAGCGGGAATGTGCAGGGGGAGGAGCAGCAGAAGCTCGACGTGCTCGCCAACGAGATCCTGAAGAACTGCCTGAGCCACACCGGCCGGGTCTGCGTGATGTGTTCCGAGGAGGAGGGCGACATCATCCAGGTGCCGCCCCAGTACGAGGCCGGGAAGTATGCCGTGATGTTCGATCCGCTCGACGGCTCGTCGAATATCGATGTCAACGCCGCCGTCGGCACCATCTTCAGCGTCTACCGGCGCGTGAGCATGGAGGGGCGGGGCACGGTCGCCGACGTGCTCCAGGCCGGCTGCCACCAGGTGGCCGCCGGCTACGTGATGTACGGCTCCAGCACCATGATGGTCTACACCACCGGCCAGGGAGTGCACGGGTTCACCCTCGACCCCACGGTCGGGGAGTTCCTGCTGAGCCATCCCCGCATCGTGACGCCGCGGGTCGGCAAGTACTACAGCGTGAACGAGAGCAATTTCGCGCGCTGGGACCGGGCGATGCAGTACGTGGTGCGGGGCTTCCATGGCGACCGCCCCGACGAGATGCAAGGGAAGAATTCGCGGTACATCGGCTCGCTGGTGGCAGACTTCCACCGCAACCTGATCGCCGGGGGAATCTTCCTCTATCCTGCCGATGCCAAGAACCCTCGCGGCAAGCTGCGCCTGATCTACGAGGCGGCGCCCATGGCCTTCATTGCGGAGCAGGCGCAGGGCTCCGCCACCGACGGGATCTCCCGCATTCTCGACATCGTGCCCGCCGGCCTGCACCAGCGCGTGCCGCTGGTCATCGGCTCACGCGAAGACGTGGGCTATGTCGCCGACACGCTTCGCCGCCTCCGGATCGAGCCGCGGCCGGCGGGGCCGCTCGCCGCGCCGGTGCTGTGAAGACGGTCTTCGGCCCGGACGACTGGACCCGCGATCCGCGCGAGGCCCTGGGGGAGCCGGGCGCCTATCCCTTCACGCGCGGCATCTACCCTTCGATGTACACCAGCCGCCTCTGGACCATGCGCCAGTATGCCGGCTTCGGGACGGCGGCGGAGACCAACCTGCGGTTCCGGCACCTCCTGGCCCAGGGGCAGACCGGCCTCTCCACCGCCTTCGATCTCCCCACCCAGATGGGGTACGACTCCGATCACCCGATGGCCGCCGGCGAGGTGGGCCGGGTGGGCGTGGCGATCGACACCGTGGACGATCTCGCGGATCTCTTCCGGGAGATTCCGCTGGACCAGGTCTCGACCTCGATGACGATCAACGCCACGGCGGCCATCCTGCTGGCGATGTACGTCGTGGTGGGCGAGGAACGGGGGGTGGACCGCCGGCGTCTCTCGGGGACGGTCCAGAATGACATTCTGAAGGAGTACATCGCGCGGGGCACCTATATCTATCCGGCGCGGCCGTCGCTCCGCCTCATCGCCGACATCTTCCGCTTTGTCGGCGCCGAGGGGATGAACTTCAATCCCATCTCGATCAGCGGCTACCACATGCGCGAGGCGGGCGCCACCGCGGTGCAGGAGATCGCCTTCACGCTCGCGAACGCGCTGGAGTACGTGCGCATCGCCGTGGACGCCGGGCTGGAAGTCGAGGCGTTCGCGCCCCGCCTCTCGTTCTTCTTCGCCAGCCACAACCACCTCTTCGAGGAAGCGGCGAAGTTCCGGGCCGCGCGGCGCCTCTGGGCCCATCTGCTTCGCGAACGGTACGGGGCATCGGATGCGGCATGCCGGCTCCGGTTCCACACCCAGACCGGTGGAGTGACGCTGCAGGCCCAGCAGCCGCTGAACAATGTGGTGCGGGTGACGGTGCAGGCGCTGGCCGCGACGCTGGGTGGTACCCAGTCGTTGCACACCAACGGGTACGACGAGGCGCTGGCGCTGCCGTCCGAGGAATCCGCCGCCCTGGCGCTCCGGACCCAGCAGATCCTCGCCTGCGAGAGCGGTATCCCGGCCACGGTGGATCCGCTGGCGGGGAGCTACTATGTCGAGGCGCTGACGGACGGGCTGGAGCGTGATGCCCGCGAGCTGATCGGGCAGATCGATGCGATGGGCGGTGCCGCCGCGGCGATCGAACGGGGATTCTTCCAGAAGGCCATTGCCGACAGTGCCTGGCACCAGCAGCAGGCGCAGGAGTCGGGCGCGCAGGTGGTGGTGGGGGTGAACCGGTTCACCGATCAGTCGGCAACGGCGGAGATCGCCGTTCCCGATTTCTCGGCCCTCGAGGCCCGGCAACGGGAACGGCTCGCCCGCGCCCGGTCGGCCCGCAACCCGGGAGCGGTGCATGCAGCCTGTGAGGCACTGGCCGCCGCAGCGGCAACCGCTGATGCGCCGCTCATGCCGATCATCCTGGAGGTGGTGCGTGCGCGGGCCACCATTGGTGAGATCAGCGACACCCTGCGCGGCGCCTGGGGCGAGTATCGTCCCGCTTGAGCGGGTCTCTCCATCCAGCTAACTTCATAGGCTGTTTTCGGTTAGCATCGGAGGCCCGGAGAAGGCATGCCCACGTACGAATACCGCTGTCCCAACGGACATCAGTTCGAGAAGCGCCAGAAGATTTCCGATCGGCCGGGAGCGAAGTGCCCGGTCTGCGGTGCTGCTGCGGTGCGCCAGATTTCGGGCGGAGCCGGGCTGGTTTTCAAGGGCAGCGGCTTCTACATCACCGATTACGGCAAGGACGGAAAGGGGCCGGCCAAACGGCCGCCTGAATCCCCGCCGGCGGACAAGCCCGCCACCGAGGCGAAGCCCGCTGCCAAGGCCGCATCCGCCGAGAAGCCCAAGCCGTCCTCCCGGGGCAGCGAGTGAGCGACGCCTTGCGGGAGGCCCTGCGGGCAGCTGCCCGGTCCCTCGGCGCGCCCGATGCCGAATTCGTGGTGGAGCGGCCGCGGGATGCCGGCCACGGCGACTGGGCCACCAATCTCGCCATGGTCGTGGCCCGGACCCGGCGCGTCAACCCGCGCGGTGTTGCGCAGGAGCTGCTGGACGCCCTGGCGCTGCCGCCCGGGCTGGTCTCCCGTGCCGAAATCGCCGGCCCCGGTTTCGTCAACTTCTGGCTCAGCGACAGCCACCTTGCCGATGAGCACGCGCGGATGCTGTCCGAGGGCCCCGCCTACGGGCGCGACACCGCGCGCACCGGCCAGCGCATCAATGTCGAGTTCGTTTCGGCCAACCCCACCGGTCCCCTGCACGTCGGCCATGGCCGCGGTGCGGCGCTGGGCGACGGCATCGCCGCCCTGCTGGAATGGGCCGGCGCGACCGTCACGCGCGAGTTCTACGTCAATGACGCGGGCGTGCAGATTGACCGCCTGGCGGAAAGCCTCTGGGCCCGCGTGCAGCAGGCGCGCGGCCGTACGGCCGGGATTCCCGAAGGCGGCTATCACGGGGAATACCTCGCGGAGAACGCGGAGACACTGCTCCAGCAGGAGGGACCGGGGTTCGCCGACCTCCCGGCGGCCGAGGGGGTGGCCCGCTGCCGGGCACTCGGCATGGCCATGCAACGGGAAGAGCAGGACCGCGACTTGGCGGCGTTCGGTGTGCGCTTCGATGTCGTGAGTTCGGAACAGGCGCTGTATGACCGGGGTGACGTCGAACGGGTGCGGGCCGACCTCGCACGCCGCGGCCTCACCTTCGAGAAGGACGGCGCCCTCTGGTTCCGCACCAGCGACTTCGGCGACGACCAGGACCGGGTCCTTCGCAAGCAGGACGGGAGCTACACCTACTTCCTGCCGGACATCGCCTACCACGTCGAGAAATTCTCGCGCGGGTTCGACCGGCTGATCGACGTCTGGGGGGCGGACCACCACGGCTACGTGCCAAGGGTACGGGCCGCGCTTCGCGCCCTGGAGCACCCGGACCAGGCGTTTCATGTGGCGGTGGTGCAGCTGGTGAAGGTGGTCCGCGGCGGCGAGGAAGTGAAGATGTCCAAGCGCGCCGGCACCTTCATCACGCTCCGGGACCTGCTGGATGAGGTGGGTCCCGATGCGGCGCGCTACTTCTTCCTGATGCGGAAGGGGGATACGCCGCTCATCTTCGACGTCGAGCTGGCGCGCAAGCAGACCGACGAGAATCCGGTGTTCTACGTGCAGATGGCGCACGCCCGACTGGCCGGCATCTTCCGCACCGCCGGCAAGACGCCTGAGGAGATCGGGGGGGCGCTCCGCCTGGACCAGCTGCCGGCCCCCCAGGACCTCGAACTGCTGAAGAAGCTGGCGACGTTTCCCGAGACGGTGGCTCGCGCAGCCCAGGAGGAGGAGCCGCACCGGATCTGCGTCTTCCTCGAGGAGCTCGCCACGGTCGTGCATGGCTGGTATCACCATACCCGCACGGTCGGCGAGGCGCCGGAACTCGAGCGGAACCGGCTGCTGCTGGCGCGTGCCGCCCGCATCGTCCTCGCGAACGGTCTCACTCTCCTCGGCCTCACGGCCCCTGACCGGATGTGACCTGATGAGCCTGCTCGTGGTCGGCAGCGTGGCCCTGGATTCGGTGTACACCCCATTCGGCGAGACCGCCGATGCGCTGGGCGGCTCGGCGGTGTACTTCAGCGTGGCCGGCTCGCTGCTCCATCCGGTGCAGGTCGTCGGCGTGGTCGGCGACGACTACCCGATGCACGAGCTCGACCGCCTGGCGGCCCGCGGCATCGACTGGAGCGGGGTGGAGCGCGCCCCGGGCGAGAGTTTCCGCTGGAAGGGGAAGTACTCCTACGATCTCCAGAGCCGGGAGACGCTCGAGACCCGCCTCGGCGTCTTCGCCAGCTTCCAGCCCAAGCTGCCGGCCAGCTCGCGCGACGCGCGCTTCGTGTTCCTGGGCAACATCGATCCCGAACTCCAGCTGGGCGTGCTGAGCCAGATCGCCGCACCGACGCTGGTGGCGTGCGACACGATGAATTACTGGATCCAGAGCAAGAAGCCGGTGCTCATGGAGCTGCTGCGCCGCGTGGACCTCCTGATGGTGAATGACGGAGAGGCGCGGGAACTGTCCGGCGACTGGAACATCCACCGGGCTGGCCGCTGGATCCTGGCCCATGGGCCGAAGCGCGTCGTGATCAAGCAGGGGGAGTACGGCGCCCTGCTCATGGACGGGAAGCGCACCTTCTATGCACCGGCCTACCCGCTGGAAGAGGTCTTCGACCCCACCGGCGCGGGCGACGCCTTCGCCGGCGGATTCATGGCGTACCTGGCGCAGAACGGCCGGGTGAGCGACGAATGCCTGCGGCGGGCGATGCTCTACGGGGCCACCATGGGGTCGTTTGCCGTGTCGCAGTTCGGGATTCGCGGCTTCGACGGACTGACCACCGCCGACGTGGAGCGCCGCGCGCGCGCCTTCCGCTCCCTCACGCAGGTCGAGCTGGCGGACGCCTCCGAATGACCGGCCGCCGCCAGTACGCCGCCGCCGGCGTGGATCTCGATCGCGCCGAGGACGCCAAGGCCCGCATCGGCCGTGCGGTGGCTGGCACGCGTACCCCCCTGGCCCGCGGCCGCATCGGCGCCTTCGGCGGCATGGTCTCGGTGCCCGACGGATACCGGCGGCCGGTGCTCGTGATGAGCTCCGACGGCGTTGGTACCAAGGTGCTGGTGGCGCTGCAGGCCGGGCGGTTCGACACGGTGGGCGAGGACCTGGTCAATCACAGCGTGAACGACATCCTCGTGCATGGAGCGCGGCCACTCGCCTTCATGGATTACATCGCCGGCGCCGGTCTCGCGGTGGACATGCTGGCGGCGATCGTCGAGGGGGTGGCCCGCGGGTGCCGGGCGCACGGCATGGACCTCGCCGGCGGCGAAACGGCGCAGATGCCCGGGCTCTACCAGCCCGGGCACTTCGATCTCGCCGGCACGATCGTCGGCGTGGTGGAGGAGGATGCCGCGCTGCATGGGGACCGGATCGTGGCGGGTGATGTGCTGCTGGGCTATGCCTCGAGCGGCCTGCACACGAACGGGTACACGCTCGCGCGCCGGATCATCTTCGACCGGGCGAAACTGGCGCTCGACAGCGAGCTCCCCGGCACCGGCCAGTCGGTGGCCGAGGCCTTGCTCGCGGTGCATCGCAGCTACGTTGCGGCCGTCAGGCCGGTGCTCTCCGCCATGCACGGGCTCGCGCACATCACCGGTGGCGGAATCGGTGGTAATCTGGTCCGGATGCTGCCTTCCGGGACGGCGGCCGAGATCGACGCCGCGGCGTGGACCTGGCCGCCGCTGTTCCGGTTTCTCCAGGAGACGGGGCAGGTGAGCACCGCCGAGATGCGGGAAGTCTTCAACCTCGGCGTCGGGATGGTGGCCGTCCTGCCGGCCGCGGCGGCAGGGGACGCGCAGGCGGCGGCACGATCGGCCGGCGTGGAGACGTGGGTGATGGGTTCCATCGCAGCCGGCGAACCATCGGTTGCGTTTGTGTGATGAACGAACGCGAGGCGATGATCCGTGCTCTGAGCCTCGCGTGGCATGGCTGGGGACATGTGCCTCCGAACCCGATGGTCGGGGCGGTCATTCTCCGGGACGGCGAAATCGTCGGCGAGGGCTGGCATGCCGAATTCGGCGGCCTGCATGCGGAAACCGCGGCGCTCGCACGGGCCGGCTCGGCGGCTCGTGGTGGCACGCTGGTCGTGACGCTCGAGCCCTGCGTGCATCATGGCAAGCAGCCGCCCTGCGTGGATGCCATCCTCCACGCCGGGGTTTCCCGCGTGGTCTACGCCCTCAGCGACCCGAATCCGGCGGCCCGGGGCGGCGCGGCTGCGTTGCGTCAGGGCGGCGTGACGGTGGAGGGAGGCCTTCTGGCCGGCGCGGCGGCGCAGCAGAATGCCGCCTTCGTGCACCGGTTCCAGGTGACGGACCGACCCTGGGTGGCGCTCAAGCTCGCTACCAGCGTTGACAGCCGGGTTGCAGACCATCAGGGGCGGTCCCGCTGGATTTCGGGCGAGCCGGCCCGCGCGTGGGTGCAGTGGCTTCGCGCCGGGTTCGACGCCATCCTGGTCGGTGCCACGACCGTGGCCGAGGATGATCCGTCGCTCACGGTGCGCGGCCCGGTGACGCCGCGTGTCGCTCCCGTCCGCATCGTCCTGGACGGTGCGCTTTCGGTTTCGGCGGAGAGCCGCCTGGTGCGCGAGCCGGGGCCCGCCGTCATCGTGCTGACCGCACCGGAGTGCGCCGGCAGCGAGAAGGCGGCGGCCCTCCGGGCGGCCGGGGTGGAAGTGCTCGGGCACCAGAGCGTTGCCGCGGCGCTGAAGACGCTTCGCGCCCGGGGCATCGAGCGGCTGCTGGTCGAAGGTGGCGGACGGACGGCGTCCGCATTCGTGGAGGCCGGGTGCGTGGACCGGTTCTATCGGGTTGAGAGTCCGGTGTGGCTGGGGAGCGATGGGCGTGACGCCTTTCCCGGCGTCGCGTCGCGCAACCTGGGTGACGCGCCGCGGTGGGCCGTCCTGGAACGCCGGGCCCTGGGAAGCGACACACTCGTCGTGATGGAGCCGGCCTGATGTTCACCGGCATCGTGACGGGCATCGGACGCATCGTGGCGAGTACTTCGCGGGCGGGCGGACGCGATCTCGTGATCGAGCACCCCTTCGGCGGGCTGCAACTGGGGGAGAGCATCGCGGTGGACGGCGTCTGCCTCACGGTCGAGGGCCAGGAACCAGGCCGCTTCCAGGCCCACGCGGTTGCCGCCACGCTGGCACGGACCCGCGTGGCGGACTATCTCCCGGAGACTCCGG
This sequence comes from Gemmatimonadales bacterium, assembly GCA_035712285.1. Lineage (GTDB taxonomy): Bacteria > Gemmatimonadota > Gemmatimonadetes > Gemmatimonadales > GWC2-71-9 > CAMLHP01. The sequence goes on from DASTBA010000101.1 coordinate 42,386, forward strand.
TCAACCTGGAGCGCGCCCTCGAGGTGGGCGACCGGCTGGGTGGTCACCTGGTGCAGGGGCATGTGGACGGCATCGGACAGATCGCTGCCATCCGGCAGGATGGGGACGGGCAGCTGATGGAGATCGTGATGCCCGCCGGCGTGGCCGAGGCCACGGTGCCGCAGGGCTCCATCACGGTGGATGGCGTGAGCCTCACGGTGAACGCGATCCTTCCGGGGAACACCGTCCGGGTGGCCCTCGTTCCCTATACCTTGCAGCATACGACCTTCGGCGGGCGGCGCACCGGCGACGCCGTGCATCTTGAGGCGGACACCATCGGCAAGTACGTGCGGGCACTGCTCGTGCCGCACGGGCGCGCACCGGCGTAATCCGGTCAGGGGCAGACATGGCATTCGGGACGGTGGAACGCGCCATCGACGATCTGCGGAACGGCCGCATGATCGTCGTCGTGGACGACGAGGACCGGGAGAACGAAGGCGACCTCCTCTGCGCCGCGGAGCTGGTCACCCCCGAGCACATCAATTTCATGTCGCTGCACGGGCGCGGCCTCATCTGTCTTGCCCTCACGCCGGAGCGCTGCGACCAGCTCGGCATTCCGCAGCAGGTGGAGCGCAACACGGAGGAGCACGGCACCGCGTTCGCCGTGATGATCGACGCCGACCGCCGCTTCGGGGTCAGCACCGGGATCTCGGCCGGGGACCGCGCCACCACGATTCACGTGGCCATCAATCCCGCCACCCAGCCGACCGACCTGCGGCGCCCCGGGCACATTCCGCCGCTCCGGGCGCGGCCCGGCGGCGTGCTGCAGCGCGTGGGGCATACCGAGGCGGCGGTGGATCTCGCCCGGCTCGCGGGCCTCTATCCGGCCGGCGTCATCTGCGAGATCCTGAACCCGGACGGCAGCATGGCCCGGCTGCCGGAGCTGCACCGCTTCGCGGAGGAGCACGGCCTCACGTTCGTGACGGTGGCGCAGCTGGTGGCCCACCGGCTTCAGACCGAGCGGCTGGTGCACCGGGTGGCGGAGGCGCGCCTCCCGACCGACTACGGCGAGTTCACCGTGATCGGGTACGCCAACGACGTGGACCAGGCGGAACATGTGGCCCTCGTGATGGGCGACGTGGCCGGCCAGCCCCGCATCCTGGTGCGCATGCACTCCAAGTGCCTGACGGGCGACGTCTTCCATTCCGCCCGCTGCGACTGCGGTTTCCAGCTGCACGCCGCGATGGAGCGGATCGCGGAGGAAGGCCGGGGGGTGATCGTGTACCTGGACCAGGAAGGGCGGGGCATCGGCCTCCTCAACAAGCTCCGGGCCTATGCCCTGCAGGACTCAGGCGCCGACACCGTCACCGCGAACCAGCGGCTTGGCTTCGCGCCCGACCTCCGGAATTACGGCATCGGTGCGCAGATCCTCCGCGATCTCGGACTCTCGTCGATCCGCGTGATGACCAACAATCCCCGGAAGCTCGTCGGACTGGACGGCTACGGACTCGAGATTGTCGAGCGGGTGCCGCTCATCGCCTCCCGCACCGACGAGAACCGGGATTACCTCCAGGCCAAGCGGGACAAGCTGGGCCACCTGCTCACCTTCTGACGCGATGAACGAGATCCAGGGCCGCCTGCGGGCGGCGGGCCGCATGGCCATCATCGTGAGCCGCTACAACGAGCTGGTCACCACACGCCTGCTCGAAGGGGCTCGCGCGGCCTGCGAGGCGGCCGGTGTGCAGCCGGGCCAGGTGGACATGGTCTGGGTGCCGGGCGCGTTCGAGCTGCCGGCCGTGGCCAGCGCGCTCGCGGCCAGCGGCCGCTACTCGTGTCTCGTGGCGCTCGGCGCTGTGATCCGCGGCGAGACGCCGCACTTCGATTTCGTGGCCGGCGAGGCGGCGCGCGGCCTCAACGCGGTGGCCGTCCGGCACGGGCTGCCGGTCGGATTCGGTGTGCTGACGGTGGATTCGCTCGAGCAGGCGATGGACCGGGCTGGCGGGAGCGCCGGCAACAAGGGACGTGAGGCGGCCGAGGCCGCCATCATGGCGGCGGACGCGCTGGCGCAGCTTCGGTCGGGCCATGTCTGATCATCGGCTGGACACGAAGGGGCGGGCCCGGGCGCTGCAGATGCTCTACGCCTGGGAGATCGATTCCCAGGTCCCGCTGGAGTATGTGACCCGGCGGGTGGCTCACCTGATCCGTCCGGACGCGGGCGTGACGTCACTGGCTGCGGCGCATGCCGGCCGGGTGGTCGCCAATGTCGGCACGCTCGACCGCCGTGCAGCGGCGGCAGCGGACAACTGGCGATGGGACCGGGTCGGCCTGATCGAGCGGAACATTCTCCGGCTTGCGATCCAGGAGCTGGAGGACGGCGGGACACCGCCCAAGGTCGTGATTGACGAGGCGATCCGCCTCGCGCGGTGGTTCGGCGGCACCCGCGCGCCCGCCTTCGTCAACGGGGTGCTGGACCGCGTGGCGCGGGATCTGGGCCGGCTGGACTGAGCCGCACGTGAATATCCTGCTCGTCAACTGGCTGGACCGCACCAATCCGCAGGCCGGCGGCGCGGAGGTCCACGTGTTCGAGATCTTCCGGCGGCTGGTGGAGCGGGGCCACCGTGTGAGAATGGTCAGTTCCGGCTGGCCCGGGTGCGATCCGCACAGTGTCGTGCAGGGGCTCGAGGTGGAGCGGGTGGCCGGCCGCAACAGTTTTGCCTTGCACGGTCGCGGCGCGGTGCGCCGGGCCATCCGGCGGGACCGGCCAGATATCGTCGTGGAAGACATCAACAAGATCCCGCTCTTCCTGCCGGGGCTCTCGACACTCCCATTCTGTGCCGTCGTGCCGCATCTCTTCGGGGAGACCGCATTCCAGGAGGCGCCCTGGCCGATGGCGGCGCTGGTGTGGTTGGCGGAGCGTCCGATCCCCCGCATGTACCGCCGAGCCGGCTTTCACGCGATCAGCGAAAGCACCCGCGACGACCTCGTCCGGCGGGGCGTCCCTGTGGATATGATCCGCGTGATTCATCCCGGCGTGGATGCCGCGCACTACGCGCCGGACCCCTCCATTCCGCGTTCCAACCCTCCCGCATTCCTTTATATCGGCCGGCTTAAACGCTACAAGGGCGTGGACTTGGTGGTTCGGGCCCTGGCGCTCGCGAGGCGCCAGCGCCCGGATCTGAGCCTGGATATTGCCGGCAATGGCGATGCCCGCGAGGCGCTGGAAGCGCTCGTGCGCGAGCTGGGCCAGGAGGCAGCGGTGCGGTTTCGCGGCTTCGTGACCGAGACGGAGAAGCTTCGGCTGTTGCGTTCGAGCTGGGCGAACATATTTCCTTCACCCAAGGAAGGGTGGGGGATCACGGTGGTCGAGGCCGCGGCCTGCGGCACGCCGTCCATTGCCTCGGACAGTCCCGGGCTCCGCGATTCGGTGCGGGATGGCGTGTCGGGATGGCTGGTGCCGCACGGCGACGTCGAAGCCCTGGCCGACCGGATGCTCCGCCTGGTGGCCGATCCGCAGATGGTGGAGACGCTGGGCGGGGGTGGACGGCGCTTCGCGGAGCAGTTGACCTGGGACGCCGCCGCCCGCGCGACCGAGGAGCACCTGCACGAGATCATCAATCGCTCGGCAGCACGCTGAGCAGGAGGCGATAGATGGAAACGACGATCACGGCTCGCCACTGCGAGATCGGGCCGGCCCTCCGGGAGCGGGCATCGAGCATCACCGGGCGCCTCGGCACCGTGGCATCGCGCCCGATGGACGCCACGGTCGTGTTCGACCAGAACGGCCTCGCCTGCGTGGCCGAGATCCGGTTCCGCGTGGCGCGCGGTGACGTGCTCGTCGCGTCGGCGGAGGCCGCCGATCATCGCACGGCACTCGATCGCGCGGAGGAGAAGCTCCGCCGCCAGCTGGAGAAGACCGGCAGCCGCTACAAGGCGGGGCGCCATGCCGGGACTCCGGACGCATGATGCTGACCCTCCGCGAGCTGCTGACGCGGCGGGGCGACCCGCTGCAGCTCGAGTCCCTCACCGGGGAGCTGGGGCTGGACCGGCCGCTCCCCGACGAGGAGATCTCGAGTCCGGGCCTGGCGCTCGCGGGCTACACGGCGCGCTTCACGGCGGGCCGGCTGCACGTGTTTGGCGAGACCGAGATCACCTACCTCGGCACGCTCACCCCGGAGGCGCGCCTCGCCGCCCTGGGTGCCTTCTTCAGCTTCGACCTCCCCTGCGTGTTCGTCACCAAGGGCCAGGCGGTGCCGGCCGAGATGCTGGCGCTGGCCACCGAGCGGAGCGTGCCGGTGCTCCGCTCGCGGCTCCGGACGGCGGAGTTCTACCGCCGCATCAAGCCGATCCTGGAAGAGGCGTTCGCCCCCAGCACCACGTTGCACGGCTCGCTGGCGGACGTGTACGGGGTCGGCCTGCTGTTCATCGGCCGTTCCGGCATCGGCAAGAGCGAGTGCGTCCTTGACCTGGTCGAGCGCGGCCACCGCCTGGTGGCGGACGACGTGGTGCAGGTCACCCGGCGCGGCGACTCGGTGCTGATCGGGCGGGGGCACGAACTCGCCGGCCATCACATGGAGATCCGCGGCATCGGCCTGATTGACATCCCGGCCCTGTTCGGGGTGCGCGCCGTGCGGCAGCAGAAGCGGATCGAGGTCGTGGTGCAGCTCGAGGACTGGGAAACGGCCCGGGACCAGGACCGCACCGGCCTCGCCCAGCAGAAGATGGACATCCTGGATGTCGAGATTCCCCGGGTGGTGGTGGCGCTCAATCCGGGCAAGAACATCACGGTCATCGCGGAGGTGGTGGCCATGATGCACCTGCTCCGCTACTCTGGTGTTGACGTCGCCGCGTCATTCAACGAACGGCTCATCCGCCGCATGAAGGAACAACGCGGCCTGCGCGAGTATCTGCAGCATGACTACGAATAAGCCGCTGCTGGGTGTGGTGGTGGGGCACGGATCGGTGGCCGCGGCGCTGGTGGACGCGGTCGGCCGGATCACCGGCGAGCAGGATGCCCTGGTGCCGGTCTCCAACACCGACTGCGACCGCGGGGCGCTCGAGGCCCGGGTGGAGGCCGCCGTGGGCGCGGGACCGGCCGTCGTGTTCGTGGACCTCGCGGCCGGCTCCTGCCTGCTGGCGACCCTTACCCGGCTCCGCGGTCGCGACGACGTCGAAGTCGTGACCGGGGTCAACCTCGCCATGCTGGTGGACTTCGTGTACCATCGCGCCCTGCCGGTCTCCGAGGCCGCCGCACGGGCCGCCGAGAGCGGCGTGCGGGCGATCAAGGTCCCCTAGTGCCGATCCTGCTCAACCGGGTGGACGACCGGCTCATTCACGGACAGGTGGTGATCGGCTGGGGGCGTCCCCTCGGCCTGCAGCGCATCATCCTCGTGGACGACGCCGTCGCGGCCAATGACTGGGAGCAGGATCTCTATCGCATGGCGGTGACCTCCGGCATCGAGGTGCTGTTCGCCACCGTGGACCAGGCGTCGGCCCGGCTCGCCGAGTGGCAGGCCTCGCCGCTCCGCACGGTGGTGCTGACCGGGACCATCGACGCCATGGCCCGGCTGTACCGCGCCGACGGGGCCGTCATTCGCAAGATCAACCTGGGCGGGGTGCATCACCGGCCGGGGAGGCGTGAGCGCCTGCCGTATCTCTACCTCACGGACGAAGAGCTGGGGACACTGCGCGGCCTCGTGGCCGCGGGGGCGCAGGTGAGCGCGCAGGACGTGCCGACCGCCTCACCGGTCTCGCTGGAGGCCATCGCGTGACCTTCCCGCCCGAGGTCTGGCTCGCGCTGCTGCTCTGGGGCACCCTGGTCGCGCTGGATCTCGTCAGCGTGCCGCAGGCGATGATCGCTCGCCCGCTCGTCGCCGGCTCCATCGCCGGCTGGCTGGTGGGAGATTTCGTGGCGGGCTTCCGGGTCGCGGTGGTGATGGAACTGTTCGCGCTCGACGTGCTGCCGGTGGGCGCGGCCCGCTATCCCGACTACGGGCCGGCCACGGTCGGTGCGGTCGCGTTCATCGCTCATCGGGGGGCGTGGGAGGTCTCGCTGGGTGTGGCTGTGGCGCAGGCGCTCGCCGTGGCCTGGGTCGGCGGCTGGAGCCTCCGGATCCTGCGGCACCGGATCGCGCGTGCCATTGCCGGCCGCGCAGCGGCGCTGGATGCCGGCGACCCGGCCACCATCCGCCGGATCCAGCTCGGCTCCATCGCGCGGGACGCGTGCAGGGGCCTGCTGCTCACGGTGCTGGCGCTGCTGCTGGCCTGGGTGGTTGCCCGCTGGGTACCGGTCGATCCGGGGACCGGCGCACTGCTCAGCGTGATCGCCGTCGGCTCCGGTGTGGCGGCGATTCTGGGCGGTGCGTTGCGGAGCGCCGGCCGCGGCGCGCGGCTCCGGTGGCTCGTCGCCGGATGTGCCGTGGGCGCGCTGCTGGTGTGGGCCACATGAAGGGCGAGGGTGCGGCCCGGCGCCGTCTCTTCGCGGTGCAGGGGGCCTGGAACTACGAGCGCATGCTGGGGGTCGGCATGGGCTACGCGGCCCGCCCGCTGCTGGAGGATCTCCGGGGCGCCGATCCGGAACGGTTTGCCGAAGCCAGCGCACGGTCGGCCGAGTTCTTCAACTGCCATCCGTACCTGGCGGGCCTGGCGCTGGGTGCGACCGTGCGGGCCGAGTACGACCGGGTTCCCGGCGATCAGATCGCGCGCCTCCGGGCGGCACTCTGCAGCCCGCTCGGTGCGCTGGGAGATCAGCTGTTCTGGGCCGGAACCCTTCCCGCCATGCTCGGGGCTGCCCTTGCGGCCATCGCATTCGGCGCGCGCTGGTACGCCGTGGTGGCGTTCCTGGTGGTCTTCAACGCCGTCCGCCTGTACGTGGCGCGCTGGACCCTGGCCGCAGGCCTGCAGGCCGGAATGCGGGTCGGCAACGCGATCGGCGCGTCGCGATTGCCACGGCTGGTTGCGCTGGCGGGCCCGGCGGCGGGATTCGCGGTGGGCGTGGCCACGCCGCTGATCGGGCGCTGGCTGCTGTCGCCATTCGGATCACGGGCCGTGTTCGGCACCGTGCTGCTCGCCGCCGCGGGGCTGGCCGCCAGCCGGCTCGCCGGGCCCCGCTATTCCGCGCCGCGATTCACCCTGATCGCCATGGGAGGCGCTGTGCTGCTCCGATGGATATTGTCGTGATGGAACGTGACGCCGTGATCGTGAACCCGCTGGGAATGCATGCCCGGCCGGCGGCGCAGATCGTGCGTGCAGCGGCCTCGTTTGCCGCGGATGTGCGCCTGGCGAAGGATGGCACCGAGGTGAATGGCAAGAGCATCATGGGAGTCATGATGCTGGCGGCCGAGTGCGGCAGCACCGTGACGGTGCGCGCCGACGGCCCCGACGAGGCGGCGGCGGTGGCCGCCATCTGCGCACTCATTGCCGGGGGCTTTGGCGAGGCATGACCGACGACCGGCTGCTCCGCGGCATCGGGGTATCCCCGGGCACCGCCTGGGCGCCGGCGCTCGTGGTGCGCCTGGAGTTTCCCGATGTGCCGGATCGGACGGTGCCGGAGAGTGAAGTCGAGAACGAGGTGCGCCGGCTCCACGCGGCGGCCCGCGTGGTGGTCGCCCACCTGCGCGATCTCCGGGACCGGGTCCTGGAGCGCGCCGGCGACGATGAAGCGCGGATTTTCGACGCCCAGATGCTGATGGCGCAGGATCCGGAGTTCCTCGGCTCGGTGGAACAGGTGATCCGCAACAACCGCTTCAGCGCCGAGACTGCCTACGAGTTCAAGGCGCTGGAGCTCCTGCAACTGTTCGAGAACTCGAGCAGCCCCCAGCTGCGCGAACGCCTCCCGGACCTGCACGCGATCCAGATGCGGATGCTCCACCGGCTCACCGGACGGCGGGAAACCGATCCCTGGACCATCGAAGCCGACGAACACGTCGTGATCGTGGCGCACGAACTCTCGCCCGGGCTCACGGTGCAGCTGGACCGGGAGCATGTGGCGGGCCTCGTGAGCGAGGAAGGGACCCGCACGTCGCACGCGGCCATCCTGGCGCACTCGCTCGGAATCCCGGCGGTGATGGGCGTCCCCGGTGCGCTCCGCCGGATCCGGAGCGGCGACATGGTGCTGCTCGACGGGCAGAGCGGCCGCATCCTCGTCAATCCGTCCGCGGAGGAACTGGAAGCGGCGCGCACGCGGCTCTCGCGCCGGCGGCGCTTCGAGATGCAGCTCGAATCCGTGGTGGGCCAGCCGGCGGTGACGCCCGACGGCACGCGCATCACCCTGATGGGGAACGTGGACCTGCCGGACGAGATCGATGCCGCGGTGCGAAACCGGGCGGAAGGGGTGGGACTGCTCCGCACCGAGTTCCTGCTGGGCGGCCGCACCACCATGCCCGGCGAGGAAGAGCAGGCCGGCTACTTCCGGCGGGTGGCCTCGGCGTTTCCCGAGCATGAAGTGATCATCCGGAGCTTCGATCTCGGGGGCGACAAGTTCCCCGCGGCCTTCAAGACCACGCACGAACCGAACCCCTTCCTGGGGTGGCGTTCGATCCGGGTCTGCCTCGACCACCCGGACCTGTTCCGGGAGCAGCTCCGCGCGGTGCTCCGGGCGGCGCACAACCGGCGGCTCAAGCTCATGTTGCCGCTCATCACGACGGTGGCGGAGGTGGACCGCTCCCGCGAGCTGCTGGCGGAGGAATCGGCGCGGCTCCAGGCAGCCGGCATCCCGGCGGCGCGCACGGTGCCGGTGGGCGTGATGGTGGAGACGCCGGCGGCGGTGCTCATGGGAGATCGCCTGGCCGAGGTGAGCGATTTCTTCAGCGTGGGGACCAACGACCTCACGCAGTACACCATGGCGGTGGATCGCGGCAACGCGCGCCTCGCCGACCGCTTTCAGCCGCACGACCCGGCGATGCTGCGCCAGCTTCGCGCCATCCTCGAGGCCGGCGCCCGGATCCCGGTGGGCGTCTGCGGCGAGATGGCGTCCGAACCGCTGGACGCGCTGCTGCTTGTCGGCCTGGGCTACCGGTCGCTCAGCGTGGCGCCGCCCGCCCTGGTGATCGTGAAGTGGCTGCTCCGTGCCGTGCCGCTGGCGGAGGCGCGCGCCGCCGCCGAAGCCGCGCTGGCCGCCCGTCATGCCGATGACGTGCGCGTCATCCTGCGCGAGACGGCCGCCCGCCACGTGGACATTCGCCTGCTGGAGCCCGAAGGCGACATTGCCCGCCCGCTGGTGCATCGCTAGCTTGCTCCGTTCGGCCGCGCGTGCGCGCGGCATTCCGCTGACCCGAATCCCGGCGAGAGCCTGACCGATGGCCGCTTCCAAGCGTCACGTCTTCACATCCGAATCCGTCACCGAAGGACATCCCGACAAGGTTGCCGACCAGATTTCCGACGCGGTGCTGGACGCCATCCTCGATACCGACCCGAACGGACGCGTGGCGTGCGAGACGATGGTCACGACCGGCATGGCCGTCGTGGCCGGCGAGATCACGACCAGCACCTATGTGCACATCCCGGACATCGTGCGACGCACGGTGCGCCGGATCGGCTACACCGACGCCGAGTTCGGCTTCGACGCCGATTCCTGCGCCGTCATGGCCGCGATCGACCGGCAGTCGCCCGATATCGCGATGGGCGTCAACAGCTCGCGCAGCAAGGACCAGGGCGCGGGCGACCAGGGCATGATGTTCGGCTACGCCTGCCGCGAGACCCGCGAGCGGATGCCGCTCCCGATCCTGCTGGCGCACAAGATGACGGAACGGCTGGCCGCGGTGCGGAAGGGCACGGCGGGATCGGGGCCCATCGAGTGGCTCCGGCCCGACGGCAAGAGCCAGGTCTCGGTGGAGTACGAGGGCGACCGCCCGGTGGCCGTGAAGGCGGTGGTGATCTCGACCCAGCACGCCGAACGCACCGGCGGGCGCACGCTGTCGGAGAGCCGGCTCCGCAGTACGATCATCGACGAGGTCATCCGGCCGGTGCTGGACAAGGCCGGCATCGAATCGCGGCGCGTGAAGATGTTCATCAACCCGACCGGCCGCTTCGTCATCGGCGGCCCGCACGGCGACGCCGGCCTCACCGGCCGCAAGATCATCGTGGACACCTACGGTGGCATGGCGCGGCACGGCGGCGGCGCCTTCAGCGGGAAGGATCCCTCCAAGGTGGATCGCAGCGCGGCGTATGCGATGCGCTGGGTGGCGAAGAACATCGTGGAGGCGGGGCTGGCCCGGCGCTGCGAGGTGCAGGTGGCGTATGCCATCGGCGTGGCGGAGCCGGTCTCGGTCATGGTGGACACCTTCGGCACCGGCGTGGTGCCGGACCCGCGCCTGGAGCGCGCGGTGCGCGAGGTGTTCGATCTCCGCCCGCGGGCCCTCATCGAGGCGCTCAAGCTCAAGCGTCCCATCTACTCGCCCACCGCCGCCTACGGCCACTTCGGGCGGCGCCCGTACACCGGCCGCTATGCCGGCGGGGAGCACCGGTCGAAGCGCAAGCTCACCTTCTTCACCTGGGAAGAGACCAACCGCGTGAAGGACCTGCTGACCGCGGTCAAGTAGGACTGATGCGGGAGCTCACGGTCGCACACCTGGGCATGGACCGGAACACCGAAAGCCCGGTGGTGATCCTGCGTGAGCGGGAAGGATCCCGGGTGCTCCCGATCTGGATCGGGCCGGCCGAGGCCAGCGCCATCGCCATGGAGCTGCAGGGGGTGAAGGCCGCGCGCCCGATGACCCACGATCTCCTCAAGCAGGTGATCGTCGGCCTGGGGGGCGAACTCCGGCGGGTGCTCATCAGTGCCGTCAAGGAGAACACCTACTTCGCCGAATTGCTCATCCAGCGGGAAGACCACGTCTTCCAGGTGGATGCCCGCCCCAGCGACAGCATCGCGCTCGCGCTGCGCCTCGGCGCCCCCATCTTCGCCAGCGACCAGCTGCTCGACGAAAGCGGGGTCACCGCGGACGAGAGTCCCGACCAGGCCGACCGTGACGCCCAGCGGCTCCGCGAATACCTCGAGAACCTCGATCCGGAAGACTTCGGAAAGTTCAAGCCGTAGCATGAAGGCCGTTCGTGGGGCGCTTGTGCTGCTGGCGGCTCTCGCCCCGGCGCTTCCCGCGCAGACATCCGGGGTACCGGCCCGCGGCCGGGTGGTGCACGGCACCGGTGCCGCCGCCCGGCCGGTGCCGGACACCCGCGTGGTGCTGCATCGCATCGGACGGGAGGCGCAGGGGCCGCTCGATTCGGCGCTCACCGATGCGGATGGACGCTTCGCCTTCCGCTTTCCCGCCGATACGGCCTCGCTCTACATCCTCACGGCCCGCTTCCAGGGCATCGAGTACTTCTCCGACCCGCTGCACACCAATCCGCGGACACCGGACACCGCCGTGGTCCTCACGGTGTACGACACCTCGACTACCGCGCCGGTGCACACCGAAGCCCGCCATATCGTCATCTCGAAGCCGGGCGCCGACGGCACCCGCACGGTCGTCGAGCTCATCGTGATCGGGAACCCGGGGCAGGAGACCCGCGTCGCGCCGGACAGCACGTCCGCCACCTGGCACGAGCTCATCCCGCGCGGGGCGATCGGCTTCTCCGCCGAGGACGGCGACCTCTCCGCGTCCGCGGTGGACCGCAACATGGACAGCGTGCTGGTGCTGGCGCCGCTCTCGCCCGGGCAGCGCCAGATCAGCATCCAGTACCAGCTGCCCGGTACGCTCGGCCTGGCGCGCTTTCCGTTCGAGGAACGCATCAATGGCGTGAACGTGCTGGTGGAGGAGCCGGACGCACGCGTCAGCGGCGGTGGCCTGCGCCTCGGCGACTCGGTGACGGTCATCCAGGGCAGGCCGTTCCGCCGCTTCAGCGGCACCGTGAATGCCGGCGACGTCGTGGAAGTCCGGGTTCCGGTCCCGTTCCGGCTGTCGAGCCGCTGGCTCTATGCCCTTGTCGGCCTGCTGGGCGCGGCGCTGCTGCTCGCCCTCGGCCGCGTGCTCCGGGGTTCGCGTGCAGCGCCGGCGGAACCGGACGGGGAAATATCGGTGGACGCCTTGCTCGGGCGCCTCGCTGCCATGGACGAGCGGCTCGCCGGTCTCGCCGCCGACGCGCCGGAGCGGAGTGCGCTCCTGGCGGAACGGCAGCACGCCAAGGATGCGCTTGCCGCCGCCCTTGCGCGGACCGGTCGCGGAGTCTAGACTAGCCGGCAGGACAATCGAAGCAGACGAACGCGGATGCTCGGAAGCCGGTGCAAGCCCGGCGCGGCCCCGCCACTGTAACGGGCAGTCAGTCTTCATCCACACGCCACTGGGCAACCGGGAAGGCGGATGGAGACGCCCGAAGCCAGGAGACCTCTCCGTTCGTGCCACCTGTCAGACCCTCGGGGGAGGGTCGGGTGGGCCGATCGGTATCGCGCGAGCTCGCGCGCCCATGTCTGCCCATTTCCGGCTCTCCGGGAATGGGCATTTTGCCGTCTGGAACTCCGCTTCGGTTGCTGGCTGCCGCGCTATTGCTGGCGTCCGTCGCGTGCGCTGGCAAGGACGCGAGACGCGAGACACGGGACGCGCATCCCGCGTCCCTCGCCCCGCGTCCGGTCATTGACGACGCCGGCGACACCGTTCGCCTGGCGCATCCGGCCCGCCGCGTGGTTTCGCTCATTCCGGCCACCACCGAACTCCTCTTTGCGATCGGCGCCGGGCCGCTGGTGGTGGGTCGCACGGTCTGGTGCGACTATCCGCCCGCGGCCCAGGTCGTGCCCGTCGTGGGCGACGGCATCATGCCCAACGTCGAACGGGTGCTGGCGCAGCATCCGGATCTTGTCGTGCTCTATCGCTCCGGCCAGAACGCCCAGGCGGTGGTGCAGCTCCGGAAGCTCGGCGTCGCCGCCATGCAGGTGCGCACCGATCAGCTGAGTGACGTGCCCCGCGTGGCCCGGCTGCTCGGCCAGCTGACCGGCCGGAGTCGCGCGGCCGACTCGCTCTCCACGGCATTCACCGATTCCCTGGCGGCAGCGACCCAGCCGGCCCGGGCTCATCCGGTCCGCGCATTTCTGCTGGTCTGGCCCGACCCGCCGATGACCGTGGGCCGGGGCAGCTATCTCACCGAACTCCTGACGCGCGCCGGCGGCGAGAACGTGTACGAGGATCTCCCGGCATCGTCGGGACAGATCAGCGTGGAATCGGCGGTGGACCGGAATCCCGATGTGGTCCTGGTGCTCGGTGATTCCGCGCCGGCCTTTGCCCGGCGCCCCGAGTGGCAGACGGTGCCGGCGGTGCGGCTCAGGCGATTCGTGTACGCTCGTGGCAGCCAGTTTGCGCAGCCGAGCCCGCGGTCACCGGCCGCCATCCGGGAACTCACGGCGCTGCTCCGGCAGGTCCCGCGATGAATACGTCGCGCTTTCTCCTGCTTGGCGGCATCGCCCTGCTGGTGATGATCGCCGGCCTCGCGATCGGATCGGTGCCGCTCGGTGCGCGTGAACTCGTCGCCGCGCTGGCTCGCCCGGACTCTCCCTCCGCCCTGATCGTGCGGGACCTGCGCCTGCCCCGCGTCCTGCTTGCCTTTCTGGTGGGTGGCGGGCTGGGCGTTGCGGGCGCGGCGCTGCAGGCCCTGGTCCGGAATCCGCTCGCCGACCCCTACCTCCTGGGCCTCTCCGGCGGCGCGGGACTCGGCGCGGTGCTGGCCATCGCGCTCGATACCGGCGCGGCGTGGGCCGTGCCGCTCGCGGCCTTTGCCGGTTCCCTGGCCGCGGTGGGGCTGGTCTATCGCCTGGCGGTGGTAAGCGGCCGGCGCCTCGATCCCCGGGTGCTGCTCCTGGCCGGTGTGGTGGTGGGCGCCTTTGCCTCCGCCATCATGAGCGCGATCATCGTGCTGTCGGACGCTCCCCAGCTTCGCAACGCCTTTGTCTGGCTGCTCGGCGGCCTGGGCATGGCGTCCTGGCAGTCACTCGCCCTCTTCGCGCTGTACGCCGTCGTGCCCCTCGCCGTGCTCTGGATCGTGGCGCGGCATCTCGACCTGCTGGCCCAGGGTGAGGAGACGGCCGCACATCTGGGTGCCAATCCGGAGCGGGTCAAGCGCATCGTCTACATCGCCGCCTCCCTGCTCACCGCCGCAAGCGTCGCGACCTGCGGCATCATCGGCTTTGTCGGCCTGGTGATCCCGCACGCGGTGCGTCAGGCCTGGACGCCGCTGCATCGCGTCCTGCTGCCCGCGAGCTTCCTGCTCGGTGGAACCTTTCTTGTTCTGGCCGACGTGCTGGCGCGGTCGGTGCTCCGGCCCATCGAACTGCCGGTGGGGGTGGTGACGGCGCTGGTGGGCGTGCCGCTCTTCGCGCTGCTGCTCCGCCGGACGCTCACGCCATGATCCGCGCCCGCAGCCTCACCGTGCGCCACCCGGGCGCCGCCCGTGCGGCGGTGCAGGACGTGTCGCTGGATGTCGCGAGGGGCGAGGTCGTCGCCATCGGCGGCCCGAACGGCAGCGGGAAGACGACGCTGCTGCGCGCGCTGCTCGGCCTGATGCCGGTGGAGCAGGGCGACGTCGAACTGGCCGGCCGTCCGGTGCGCACGTGGACACGGGCCGGGCTCGCCCGTGAGGTGGCGGTGGTGGCACAGCGCGAGGAATCGGTCTTTCCGCTTCGCGTGCGCGAAGCGGTGATGCTGGGCCGGTATCCGCACCTGGGCCCGCTGCAGGCGGAAGGCCCGGCGGACCGCGGCGCGGTTCAGCGCGCCCTGGATCGTTGCGACATCGCTGACCTCGCCGAGCGTCGTGTGGACCAGCTGTCCGGCGGCGAATGGCAGCGGGTGCGCCTTGCCCGCGCGCTGGCCCAGGAGCCGAAGGCGCTGGTCCTGGACGAGCCCACCACGTCGCTCGACGTGCGCCACGAGATGGAGCTCTTCGAGCTGGTCGCCGAGCTCGCACGCGACGGACTGGCGGCGCTGGTCGTCACCCACGGTCTCAATCTCGCCGCCCGCTTTGCGGACCGGATGCTGCTCATGGACCGCGGCAGGTCGGCGGCGTTCGGCGCCCCCGCGGACGTCCTGACGGAGCCGGTGCTGTCGCAGGTCTTCCGCTGGCCGGTCGCCGTCTTCCGCTGGCAGGGTGGCGCACCGCAGGTTGTCCCGCTCCGGCGCCATGAGGCGCCGCCTTCCGAGGAATCGAACACGATATGACCCACCGTACCCTCGCCCTGGCCGCCCTCGCCCTGTCAGCCGGCACCCCGGCCATCCTGGCGGCGCAGCAGGACTCGGGCGTCACCACGCTGCCCGACATCGTCGTCTCCGAGGCACGGCTTCCGGTGCCGGCCCATGCGGTCACCAGCGACATCACGGTGTTGTCCGGCGATGAGCTGCGGACCCGCGGCATCACGCTGCTGCAGGACGCCCTCCGGGAGGTGCCGGGGCTCAACGTGGTGCAGGGAGGATCCTTCGGCGCCGTGAGCTCGGTGTTCGCCCGCGGCGGGGAAAGCGATTACGTCAAGGTCCTGGTGGACGGTGTGCCGGTCAACGATCCGGGTGGCGCGTTCGATTTCTCGTCCCTCACGCTGGATGACGTCGAGCGGATCGAGATCGTGCGCGGGCCGGCGAGCGTCACGTACGGCTCCGACGCCGTGACCGGCGTCGTGCGCATCGTGACGCGCACGGGACGCGGGCCCACGCGGGCGGACGCCATCGCCCGCGCCGGAACCTTCGGGACCTGGGACGGATCCGCCACCGCGTCGGGAAGTGCAGGGCGGCTCGGGTGGTCGGTCGGCGGGTCGGGCCTCGGCACCGACGGCACCTACGCATTCAACAATGCGTTCCGCAATGCCGGGACCACCATCAAGCTGACCGCGCGGCCCGACAGCGCAACTGATATTGCGCTGAGCGGACGCTACGGATGGAATACGTTCCATTTTCCCACCGATGGTGCCGGCGTGCCGTCGGACAGCAATCAGTTCTCCCAGGGGCGGAACCTCGCCATCGGCCTCGACGGCGGCCGGATGCTGACGCCCCATCTGGAGCTCCGGTTCGCGGGCGGTTATGCCCGGTCCCGTGCGCGGTTCACCGACCGGCCCGATGGCGCGTGGGATACCACCGGTTTCGCCTTCGCCTCCGATCGTGACGCACACAATGCCCGGTGGAATCTCGATGGCCGGGCCGTCATCCGGCCGGCCAGCCGTGTTGTGGTGTCGGTAGGCACGCAGTTCGAGCGCCAGCTCGTCCGCACCAGCGCGTCGTACACCTCGAATTTCGGCGGAGGCGCGGCGACCGATTCCGATCCGCGGTTCGATCGCTCCCGCAACGTGGTCGCGGGCTACGCCGAGGCCCGGGCCGACCTGACACCGCGCCTGATCGTGACCGGGGGCACCCGCGTGGATGACGACCAGGCGTTCGGCACCTTCGCCACCTGGCGCGTCGGATTCAGATACCGGTTTCCGGTGGGGTTGTCCGTCCGGGGTTCGGCCGGCACCGGATTCAAGGCGCCGACCTTCAGCGAGAACTTCGCCAACTCGCCATTCGAGACGGGGAACCCCGACCTGCGGCCGGAGCGCTCGCGCAGCTGGGAGGTGGGAGTGGAGCAGACTCTCGCCAGTGGAAGGGTAACGGCGGGCGCTACCTGGTTCGACCAGCGGTTCCGGAACCTGATCCAGTATGTCTCGGGCGCTCCTGGTGAGCCGACCTACCAGAACCTGGGCGCGGCCCTCGCCCGCGGCATCGAGGGGACGGTGAGTGTTCAGCCGCTCCGCACCGTGAGCGCCGGGGTAGCCTGGACCTGGCTGGATACCAGGGTGACCGACGCGGGCGCCAGCACATCACCGGGGTTTGCCGATGGCGAGCGCCTCATCCGGCGGCCGGCCGGGGCCGGCCGTGCCTGGGCGGAGATCTCGCCGGTGCCCGCGGTGCATCTCTCCCTTGCCGTGAGCCACACCGGCAGCCGCGACGATGTGGACTTCGGGAGCTTCCCGTCCGAGCGGGTCACCCTGCCGGCCTACACGCTGGTCTCGGCGTCGCTGGATGCGGAGCTGGTGCACGCCGATGGCGCCCGTCCCGGTGTGGCACTGGTGGCGCGCGCCGAGAACATCTTCGACGAGGATTATCAGACCATCGCGGGCTTTCCCGGGATCGGTCGGCGGCTTCTCGCCGGGGTGCGGCTGTCGTGGTGACCGGGCGGTAGCCGGGCGAGCATTCGCTTAGGTTTGGGGTGATGGTTGTCATCACCCCGGCGCTCATTCTCTCCACGCTCCGCTACAGCGAGAGCTCCAAGATCGTGCGCCTGGCGACCCGGGATCACGGTGTCCAGAGTGCGATCGCCAAGGGCGCCCTCCGGCCGAAGAGCCGGTTCGGGGCGTCGCTGCAGCTCCTCAGCGAGGGCACGGCGCACCTGGTGCTGCATTCGCACCGGGAACTGCAGTTGCTGACGGCCTTCGACGTCGGACGGGTGCACGTCGGCCTCGCCGCCAGTCTGCCGGGCTATGCCGCCGCATCCGCCATGGGCGAGGTGATGCTGCGGTTTGCCCCGCCCGACCCCGATCCCGACTCCTACGATATCCTTGCCGCCTCGGTCCTGGCGCTCGAGCAGGCCCCCGCCGGCCAGGTGGAAGTCCTCGGCATCCGGCTCCTCTGGCTGCTCGTGTCGGCGCTGGGATTCGCCCCGGCGCTGGACGAATGCGTGCTGGACGGTGCACCGGTTTCCGGATCGGGCGCCCTGCCGTTCAGTACCCGCGAGGGCGGGGCGCTCTGTGCCGCGTGTGCCGCCAGGGCCCCGGCATCCCGGCTTCCGGCCGACGCGAGGCGAAACCTGGCGGCGCTGCTGGATTCCGATGAACCACTCCCGGCGCTCGATGCGCGGAACCTCGCCGCCCACCGCCGCCTGCTCTCCCGCTTCATTCGCTATCACCTGGGCGATGGCGCCGAACTGCCGGCGCTGGCGTTCTGGGAACAGCGGGCGCTCGCCATCTCATGATCATCGGCACCGCCGGGCATGTGGACCACGGGAAATCGGCGCTGGTGGCGGCGCTGACCGGTGCGCGCATGGACCGCCTGCTGGAAGAACAGCGGCGCGGCATCACGATCACGCTCAACTATGCCCCGCTCACTCTTCCGGACGGCCAGGTGGCCGGCGTCGTGGATGTGCCCGGGCACGAGGATCTGGTCCGCACCATGGTGGCGGGTGCCAGCGGCATTGACGTGGCCCTCCTGGTGGTGGCGCTGGACGAGGGATGGATGCCCCAGACCGAGGAGCATCTCCTGGTCCTGGAGCAGCTGGGCGTGCGGCGCGGCGTGGCCGCGCTCACCAAGGCGGATCTCGTGGAGAACGACTGGCTGGAGCTGGTACGAAGCGAGATCACGGGTCGGCTCGCTCGATCCCGGGTGGCATTCGGCGACCCGGTTGTGACGAGCATCATGGACGGCCGCGGGCTCGCCGAGGTGAGCCGCCGCCTCCTGGAGGCGATCGAACATTCGGAACCTCGCGATCCGGATGATCTCTTCCGCCTCCCCGTGGACCGCAGCTTCTCCGTGGCCGGCACCGGCACCGTGATCACCGGCAGCAGCTGGTCCGGCAGCATTGCCATCGGCGATCAGGTCCAGGCACTGCCTGACGGTCCGGTGGCGCGCGTACGGACGATCGAGGAATTCGGGCATCGGCGCGACCGGTCCACGCCCGGGGCCCGCGTGGCCGTCGGGCTTGCCGGTGTCTCGGCGGAAACAGTGGCCCGTGGTGCCATGCTGGTCCGCTCCGGGGATGGATGGGCACCGTCACGGCTGCTGGATGTGCGGGTGACTCTGGGCGCCGGTACCGCGCCGCTTCGGCGGCGGACGCGGGTGGATGTCATGCATGGAACACGGCATGTCGGCGGCTGGATCTCGCCGCAGGGAGTCATCGGCCCCGATGAGCCAGGGCTCGCGCGACTGTCACTGGATCATCCGGTGACCGCGCGCGGACGGGACCGGTTCATCCTGCGCCAGCCGAGCCCGGCGCGCACCATCGGCGGCGGGGAAGTGCTGGACCCGATGCCTGGGCGACGCGACCAGAAGCTTCCCGCCGCATGGCCCGATGATCGGGCGCGGCTCGAGTCGCTGGCATCTCGGCGGCCGGACGGCGTGCCCGGTGCAGCCATCCCGATCCTGACGGGTTCCTCACCGCAGGTGTCGGCCGCGCTGCTCGAGGCGGCCCGGACTCTGCGGACCGTGGATGGCCACGTCGTGGCGCGCACCAGGATCAGGAGCGTGGCGGACACCTTGCGCCGCGTGACGCGGAAGTGGCACGGCGACCATCCCGAGCTGCCCGGCATCCCCTTCGAGACACTGCGCCAGGCTCATCGGTCCGCCTCATGGGTGGTCGAGGCGGCGCTCGGCGATCTGCTCGCGGCCGGGACCTTGATACGTCATGGTGCCACAGTCCGGACCGCGAACTTCCAGCCGCAGCTCGTGGACCAGCAGCTCGTGGACCGGCTGGTCGCCATTCTGCATGCGGGCGGGCTCACGCCGCCCGAAGGCGAGGCGCTGGCCCGCGCCGTGGCCGGCGCCGATCTTGACCGGCTGATCCGGCACGCCGTGAAGACCGGCCGGGTGGTTGAAGTGGCACCGGGCCGTTATTGCAGCCGTGACACCCTGGAGTCATTCGGCCGGCGTCTGGGGGAACTGCAGACTGGCAGCGGCCTGTCGGTGGGAGCGGTCAAGGATGCCACCGGGCTCTCCCGGAAGTACGTCGTGCCGCTGCTGGAGTGGTCGGACCGGGCAGGCATCACTATTCGCGAGGGTGACCTGCGCCACGTACGCCAGCCGCGCACTGCTGCGGCCGGCGGCACCGGCTCTGCTTGACATGGCTTTCGCGCATGCCGCATCTTCCCTGCGTCAGCGCGTGTCCACCTGTATTCCGGAGGTACCGAGAGGCCCACACCCAGTCAGAGAGGAACCCCAATGGTCCGCTTCGCGTGGCCGGGGTGGTGGCTTGGGCTGGCTCTGGGGGTCGTGTCTCCGGTTGCCGCGCAGCAGGGCAAGGACCCGCTCCCGAGCGTCGAGCTCAAGGAGAACTACCCCAATCCGTTCTTCCCGTCCACGACGATTCCCTTCGTGATTCACGAGGAGGTGTGCAGGGACGGCCACCGGCCGGTGGTGACGCTGAAGATCTTCAATGTGCTGGCCCAGGAGGTGGCTACGGCCACCTTGGCGCATGACTCAACCGCGGTTCTCGACCGGCGCCCGCTCGACTGCGGTGCCTTCGAGGCCTACTGGGACGGACGCTTCAGCGATGGCCGCCGGGAAATTGCGCCCGGTGTCTTCTGGTACGGACTCACGGTGGATGGGACGCGCCATGTCCGCAGCATGATCGCGGCTCGGCGCATCACCAGCGAACGGTAGGACGGGCCGGCACCGCAGCCGGTAGAGGCGCAAGCGTTGCGCCCCTACCGCTGCGGTGCCGGCCCTTGCCTTTTCTGCCAAAGCGGCAGATTTCGGGGGTACATCCCTTGCCTGAGGGGACCCGGAATTCGGACAGACGGAGCCATGCATGATTCGACCGGACAGATTGACGATCAAGGGCCAGGAGGCCTTCCGCGATGCCGCCGAGGAGGCGAGGCGCCGGGGCAACCCGGTCACCAATGACGCCCACCTCCTGGCGGCGCTGCTGGCGCAGCCGGAGGGAGTGGTCCAGCCGCTGCTGCAGAAGGCCGGCCTCAATGTCACCGCACTGACCGAGGCGGTCGGGCGGGAACTCGCTCGCTTCCCGAAGCAGAGCGGCGAGGCGGAACCCGCCTTCAGCCGCGAGGTGAACAAGGTCTTCGACCGGGCGGAGCAGGAAGCGAAGAAGCTGGGGGATGCCTACGTCTCCACCGAGCACCTGCTGCTCGCGCTGGCGGACGAGAAGGGCACCACGGCGCGGCAGCTGCTCACCGATGCCGGTGTGAACGCGGACGACCTGCGCCAGGCGCTGGAATCGGTGCGTGGCTCGCACCGGGTCACCGACCAGTCTCCCGAGGAGAAGTACCAGGCGCTGGAGCGCTTCACCCGGAACCTCACCGAGCAGGCCCGCACCGGGAAGCTGGATCCGGTGATCGGGCGGGACGAGGAGGTCCGGCGGGTGATGCAGGTGCTCTCGCGCCGCACCAAGAACAATCCGGTGCTGATCGGCGAGCCGGGGGTCGGCAAGACGGCGATCGTCGAGGGGCTGGCCCAGCGCATCGTGAACGGGGATGTGCCCGAATCGCTCCGGAACCGGGAACTGGTGACGCTCGACATCGGGCAGCTGCTGGCCGGCGCCAAGTACCGGGGCGAGTTCGAGGAGCGGCTCAAGTCGGTCATCAAGGAGCTGGTGGAGTCGGAGGGCCGCTACATCGTCTTCATTGACGAGCTGCACACGATTGTCGGTGCGGGCGCGGCGGAGGGGGCGGTGGATGCCTCCAACCTGCTCAAGCCGGCGCTCGCGCGGGGTGAGCTCCATGTCGTAGGGGCCACCACGCTCGATGAGTACCGGAAGCACGTCGAGAAGGATCCGGCGCTGGAGCGGCGTTTCCAGCCGGTGCTGGTCGGCGAGCCGAGCGTGGCGGACACCATTGCCATCCTGCGGGGGCTCAAGGAAAAGTACGAAGTGCATCACGGCGTCCGCATCACCGACAACGCCCTGGTGGCGGCGGCGACGCTCTCGGACCGCTACATCGGCGACCGGTTCCTGCCTGACAAGGCGATTGACCTGGTGGACGAGGCGGCCAGCCGCCTGCGCATCGAGATCGACAGTCTCCCGCAGGAGATTGACGAGGTCGAGCGCCGCATCACCCAGCTCGAGATCCAGCGTGAGGCCCTTGCCCGTGAGAAGGACAAGGCGGGGAAGGAGGCGCTGGCGCGGGTGCAGCAGGAGATCGCCCAGCTCAAGGAGCAGAGCGCCGGCATGAAGGCGCAGTGGCAGTCGGAGAAGGATGCGATCGAGGGGATCCGCGGCAACAAGGCGGAGGTGGAGACCCTGCGCATGGAGGTGGACCAGGCCACGCGCCGGGGCGACCTGCAGAAGGCCGCCGAGCTTCGCTACGGCCGGATCCCCGAGCTGGAGCGCCAGCTGGCCACCGACGAGGCACGTCTCGCCGAAGTGCAGGCCAAGGCGCGCTATCTCAAGGAAGAGGTGGACGCCGAGGACATTGCGGAGATCGTGGCCAAGTGGACCGGCATCCCGGTGTCGAAGATGCTGGAGTCGGAGCGGGAGCGGCTCACCAAGCTCGAGGCGGAGCTGGCGCAGCGGGTGGTGGGCCAGGATGCGGCGGTGACGGCGGTGGCCAACGCGGTGCGCCGGAGCCGGGCCGGCCTGCAGGACGTGAACCGGCCCACCG
The DNA here is from genome assembly GCA_035712285.1 of Gemmatimonadales bacterium. Classification (GTDB taxonomy): domain Bacteria; phylum Gemmatimonadota; class Gemmatimonadetes; order Gemmatimonadales; family GWC2-71-9; genus CAMLHP01. The sequence goes on from DASTBA010000101.1 coordinate 64,623, forward strand.
GGTCGTTCATCTTCCTGGGTCCCACCGGCGTGGGCAAGACGGAGACGGCGCGGGCCCTGGCCGAGTTCCTCTTCGATGACGAGCGGGCCATGGTCCGGCTCGACATGTCCGAGTACATGGAGAAGCACGCCGTCGCCCGCATGATCGGTGCGCCGCCGGGCTACGTCGGTTACGAGGAAGGCGGCCAGCTCACCGAGGCGGTCCGGCGCCGGCCCTACAGCGTGATCCTCTTCGACGAGATCGAGAAGGCGCACCCGGATGTCTTCAACGTCCTGCTGCAGATCCTGGATGACGGCCGCCTGACTGACAGCCAGGGGCGGACGGTGGATTTCCGGAACACCGTCATCATCATGACAAGCAACATCGGCAGCCAGTACATCGTCGAGGCCGGCGCTGATGCCGTGGGCGACGCATGGAGCGGGGTGGAGGCGAGGGTCCGGGAGGAGCTGCGGGAGCATTTTCGCCCCGAGTTCCTGAACCGGGTAGACGACGTGATCGTCTTCCGGCCGCTGTCGCGGGAAGATCTGGCGCACATCGTCGGGTTGCAGCTGGCGCACCTGGAGACGATGCTCGACGCCCGGAAGCTGCATCTCCGCGTCACGCCCGAGGCGCGGGCATTGCTGGCGAACAAGGGTTATGATCCAGTGTACGGCGCGCGCCCGCTCAAGCGGGTGATCCAGCGGGACCTCCAGAACCCGATCGCCCTCGAGGTGCTGGAAGGTCGTTATGGCGAGGGCGACACGATTGTGGTGGACGCGGCTGGCGGCGCGCTCACCTTCCGGCGGGAGGGCAGCATGGCCGAGGCGGCGAGTGCGTAGGGGGACGCCGTCCCCATCGGACCTGACCGGCATGGCGGCCGCGCTGCGCCTCGCGCGGACGGCGGCGGTCAGGGAAGAAGTACCGGTGGGGGCGGTCATCATGCGCGATGGCGTCATCGTCGCCGAGGCGCACAACGAAACCATCCAGCGGCAGGACCCCACGGCCCACGCCGAGCTGCTCGCGATCCGGCGCGCCCTCGAGGCCGGCGGCGAGGACCGGCTTCCCACCTCCACGCTCTACGTCACGCTGGAGCCCTGCGCGCAGTGCGCGGGCTCCATCATCCTGTCCAAGGTGGAGCGGGTGGTCTTCGGCGCGTGGGACAGCCGCTGCGGCATGGCAGGGTCGGTCTATGACCTGCTGCGCCATCCCCGGCTCAATCACCGGCCCGAGGTGATCGGCGGGCTGATGGCGGAGGAATGCGGGGAGATGCTGAAGCGGTTCTTTCTCGCCAGGCGGTAAGGGCGGACGAGGCGGGCGCGTGTCGCCTGCGGCGACATCCGCCTGCGTCACCCCGGCGAAGGCCGGGGTCCAGATTGCCGATCTCCGTCCACGAGCCCGTCGCTGAAGCGACGGCTCGGCGGATGTCGCTGAAGCGACCCTGATCTGTCATTGCGAGGAGGCGCCGGTGGCGCCGACGAAGCAATCGGTCAGCTCCCGCCGTGATTTGCGCGGCTCTCAGCCGCGCGAGTCCGCCCCTCGCCCATCCCGCCCACCTTGCCCATCCGGCGCCAAAAGCGTATCTTTCATGCGCCAAATGGCACAGGAGGCCCCATGACCGCCGCCGCCGTGGCCGCCAAGCTGGGTGGCCGCCGGGCCCTGAAGCAGCAGATCCGCTCCGAGATGGACCTCGTCGCACTGGTCCGCGAGGGGCTGCCCGTCGCCGCGCTCGATTTCTTCGTCCGCTACCTCGCCGCCGGCGATCTGTATCGCATCGTCGGCTCCGCCCGCACCCTCCAGCGCAAGCGCGCCGCCGGCGAACGCCTCTCGGCCGAGGAGTCCGACCGCCTCGCCCGCGTCGCCCGCATGTTCACCCGCGCCGAAGAAGCCCTGGGCAGCGAGGAACGGAGCACCCACTGGCTCCGCCAGGCCAACCGCGCCCTCGGCGGCGCCCGCCCGGTGGATCTCCTCGACAGCGATGCCGGCACCGTCGCCGTCGAGCGGGTGCTGGGGCGGATCGAGCACGGGGTCTACAGCTGAGTGCGGAATGGTCGACGGTCGACTGTTGACCGCTAGTTCCCCCTCCCATGCTCACCTATCGCATCTGCCGCAGGGCCTTCCGGGCCCTGGACGGGGAAGGGGCCCGCCTCTACGGCGGGCGGTGGAACCGCCCCGGATCGGCGGTCGTCTATACCTCCGGTTCCGTGGCGCTGGCAGCGCTCGAGCTGCTGGTGCACTTGAGCCCCGCTGATGCGCCGCGGGACCTGGTGCTGGTGACGGTGGAGATCCCTGATTCAGTGAGCCGCGAGCAGGTCGGCGCGCCGGGGCTTCCCCGGAACTGGGCGCAGTCACCCGAACATCCCGCCTGCCGCGCGCGCGGCCAGGCATGGCTTGCCGCCGCCACGTCGGCGGTCCTCATCGTGCCCGCCGCCCCCGTGCCTGAGGAGTTCAACTACCTCCTCAATCCCGCGCATCCGGACTTTGTCCGGATTCACGCTGTCGCCGAACGGTCGTTCGCATTCGATCCGCGACTGGGGCCGTAACGCAGCGGCGACCCGGTTGCTTCGTCGGCGCCACCGGCCCTCCTCGCAATGCCCCGCCCGCCTGTTTACATTTTGCCCGCGCTGGACAGGTGTCCGAGTGGCTGAAGGAACCGGTCTCGAAAACCGGCATACCCGCAAGGGTATCGAGGGTTCGAATCCCTCCCTGTCCGTTTGGAGCTGAGAGGGGAGAGTTGAGCGCCCTGCGCTCCTGTCACCCTGAGTGAGCGCAGCGACCGAATGGGCCGAGGCGCTGCCGTGTTTCAGCCTCTTCGCTCAGAGTGACAGAGCCCGCGTCTCTCAGCTCGCAGCGCTCAGCCGATAGCTCCCAGCTTTCCCAGCAACTCCCCCAGCTCCACTCCATGCGCCTTCGCGGCGCGCTCGACCGTCAGGTCCCCGCCGCAGCAGGCGTCCATGCCGTATTCGGTGAGCACGGCCAGCGCCGGCGGGCATTGGGCCACCAGGTCCCGGAGGGACATGGAAGGGTTCACGGTGCATCGGGTCATCGAAGTCATGCGGGTAACTCCATCGTTGGAGACTTGGGCAGCGGCCACCAGCCGCGCGCCATGAGGGGAATGCGGACGAACTGCGCCACGGTGAGCACCACGCCGGCGAGCCAGAGCCAGGATGCGACCTGTGCGACAACACTCTTGCCGGCGGCCACCCCGGTCGCGAACAGGAGCAGCCCCGCCTCGGCCGCGGTCAGCGCGATCAGCGAGCTGGTGCGATTGATCAGCTGGTTCAGGTCGGGAATCGGCCGCCCACCCGGGTGCCGCCCGAAAAGCCGCAGCCCCGCCAGGTGCGGCATCAGCTTCTGCAGCATGCCCAGGATGAGCATCACCAGCCAGCCGAGAATGCCCAGCGCGCCGTAGGCGACCCAGAGCCGCGGCTGGAACCCCGGCCACAGGAGCAGGGCGACGCCGGCGAGTGCGGCCAGTCCGAGGTTGCAGTGCGCCACCCGTACGAACCGGAGGCCCGGATCCAGCCGGCGCCGCAGGCGGCGGCGGAAGTAGCCATGGGCGATGGCGAGATATCCCAGCACGCCGGCGAACATGAACGAGGCGCCGGTCCAGCTGACAATCACGACACGCAGCGGCTCGCCCACCATGAACAACGCGAGGCCGGCCAGCAGGAGGAGGCCAACGGGTCGGGACGGTGGTGCCGGCGGCCCATGGGAGACCAGGAACATCGGCACCATGCGTGACCCGACCCCGATGATGGTGAGCGTGCCGAATCCCAGGGCCGCGAGATGGTAGTGCGCCGCGATCGTCCCGAGCCGGTCGAATGTCCACCATCCGAGGAACTCGCCGATGCGGGTGGCCGCGAGCAGCATGGCGAAGCCGAAGGCGGCGTGGCCGGCACTCACGAACGCGCCGATCGGCCGCGCCGGCGGCAAGCGCCGACGCCCAGGCAGCAGGTTCCAGGCGATGGCGGCCACCGCGCCGAAGATCAGGACCCAGCCGGTGGCAAGGAGCGCCGGATGCCAGAACCAGAAGCCGCAGACGACGGCCAGGACGCCCGTGGCATGAAGCGCGAATCCGGCCACGGCCACGCGGACGCTCCGCGCGGCGGCGCCGAGGGCCATGGGGTAGAACTGGTGCAGCACGCCGAAGATGGCCGTGGTCAGCACGCCCAGCGTGAACAGGTGCACGGCGGCGAGCACATGCGGCGCAAGAAAATCTCCCCGCGCAAGCGTCGGAGCGACATTCACGAGGGCGACGCTGCCTGCGAGCACCGAGACGCCCAGCAGGCTGAAGTACGCGGCGAGGAGCGGGAAGGGCGGGGGAGTCGGGGCCTGGGACTGCGTCGGGAGTGCGCGAGGTGGCATGATGCCGCAATCTGTCGCTCGTTGTCTCGCGAAATTGCGAAGAATTGAGTAATTCTTCTTCATGATTGCCCAGGGGCTCCTGATCGCGGCGCTGACGTTCGTTCCGGCCCAGGCCGGCGCGCGCCGCAGCGTGGATGACATCGGGCCGCGATCCTGGTGCCTGGAGACCGGTACCTGCCCGCCGGCCGATGACGGCTTTGCTCGTCCCGCGCCGGGGCTGATGTTCCTCGCGGTCGGGATGGTGGGGCTGGGAATCGCCATCTGGCGGGTGGATCGGGCGGGAAGGCGCAGGGCATAGGGCTTGAGGCCTTGCCCTGAACCCCACGCCTTACGTCCTATGCCCGCGTGACTCCGCTTCCCCTCGGCCCGGCCGCCCGCTATGTTGCCGCCCGGCGAAACACCGCCAGGACAGGTGCTCGAGTGGTTGAAGAGGCGCGCCTGGAGAGCGCGTAAACGGCAACCCCGTTTCGCGGGTTCGAATCCCGCCCTGTCCGTTGGATGGACGCGGGACGCGGGACGCGGGACTCGGGACGTGGCATTTCGCGTTCCGGGTCTCGGGTCCCACGTCTTGGAGGCCCCATGCTGATCCGCCGTCCCAGCGACATCCCGTTCCGGGAAATCACCCCCGAGGCGCTCTACTGGAGCCGTCGCGAGTTCATGCGCGCCGCCGGCCTCGGCGTGGCCGCCGGGGTGGCGCTGCCTTCCCTGCTGCGGGGCGAAGCGGCCCCACCTTCCGATGACGACAAGCTGACGCCCTACAAGGACGTCACCACCTACAACAATTACTAC
>DASTBA010000102.1:0-5220 GCA_035712285.1 Gemmatimonadales bacterium
TGGCCGGACAGAAGGTGGCGCTCATGCCCATCACCTATGTCGTCGCCGATCCTGCGGTCCAGGGCGACAGTCTCTGGCGTCCGTGGTCCGACCGGATTCCGGCGCTGCGGCGAGCCGATTCGCTGGTGGATGAGGAGCTCACCGCGCGCTCGCCGGAGGTGAACTGGGTGCTGCCGCCCGAACTCCGCAAGATTTCGCGCCGGGCGGGCGGCATGCTGGCCAGTCCCGATGAAATGGGCCAGGCCATGCTCCGGAACGAGCGGATCAAGGATGTGCCGGACCAGCTGGCCGGCCAGCTCCGGAAGTTCGTGGCCCTGGCCGGCGGGCGCCTGGTGATGGTGCCGGCGGCCCTCAGCTTCTCGCGGGAGGAAGGCGGCGCCTGGCGGGCCGACCTGTCGCTCGCGCTCGTGGACGCGCGCCGGAACGTGGTCGTGTGGCGCTCGCTCGCCGTGGGCCATGGCGCCTCGCCCGAGATCGCCGCCCGCGCCGCCGCCGCCTCCGTTTTCCCCTGAGCTCACCGATGCCGATTGATGTCACCCTGATTCCCGGCGACGGGATCGGTCCGGAAATCACCGAAGCCACCCTTGCGGCCCTCGAGGCGACCGGCGTCCGCATCAACTGGGACCGTCAGGTGGGCGGCATGGCGGCGGTTGCCAGTGCCGGCACCCCCCTGCCCGAGGCCACGCTCCGGAGCATCGAGCGGACCGGCCTGGCGCTCAAGGGGCCGCTCACCACGCCGGTCGGCGAGGGGTATCGTTCCGTCAACGTCGGCCTCCGGCAGCAGTTCCAGCTCTTCGCGAACCTGCGCCCCACGCGCACGCTCATTCCCGGCGGCCGGTTCAGCGACGTGGACATCGTCCTGGTCAGGGAGAACCTCGAGGGACTCTACGTCGGCGTGGAGCACTACGTCCCGGTGGGCGATGACCCCCGGGCAGTCGCGGAGGCACTCGCGATCATCACGCGGCAGGGGTCGGAGCGCATTGCCCGCTACGCCTTCGAGTACGCCGTGGCGCACGGCCGGAAGAAGGTCACCGTCGTGCACAAGGCCAACATCCTCAAGATGGTGAGTGGCCTGTTCCTCGACGTGGCGCGGGAGGTGGCGCGGGATTACACCGGCCGTGTGGAGTGCAGCGACCTCATCATTGACAACGCCGCGATGCAGCTGGTGATGCGGCCGGAGCAGTTCGACGTGATCGTCACCACCAACATGTTCGGCGACATCCTGAGCGACCTGATCTCGGGACTGGCGGGCGGGCTGGGGCTTGCGCCGGGTGCCAACATCGGGGAAAAGGCGTCCATCTTCGAGGCAGTGCACGGCAGCGCGCCCGACATCGCCGGCAAGGGCGTCGCCAACCCCGCCGCCCTCATGTTCGCGGCGGCGATGATGCTGGACCACGCCGGCGAACGCGAGCGCGCCGGCCGTCTCCGCACCGCCATCGAGGCCGTGATCGTGGCCGATAACGTGCGCACGCGGGACCTGGGCGGCGCCGCGTCCACGCGGGAGTTCGGGCATGCCGTTGCCCAGCGGCTTCGCTGAAGTTCCCTGCACCCGCTGCGGCACGTTCGTGAAGGGGCTGGCGTTCGGGGAGCTCTGTCCCGACTGCCTGCGAAGGCGGGTGCGGCGTGCAAGCGGCTACGCCCGGCTCATCTCCCTCCTCGTGACCGCCGCGGTGGCGGTGTACGTCACGACCCGCGCACCCCTCTCCCAGGCCGGCCGCCTCTGGCTGGTCGCGGGCGTGGTGGTGCTCTACTTCGTCACGCGCAAGGTCGCGTACGGTGCCCTGATGCGGCACCTGCCCGACTGAACCCTGGAGAGGTGTGCATGCCGGCCCTTCGGATTTCCCCTGCCCTGGTGCTTGCCCTGGCCGTCGCCGCCGAGCTCCCGGCACAGCAGAGTCTCACGATCTACAACGACGGCCGGGTGCTGATGCGCCAGGCGTTCGACGTGAAGGTGCCGCGGGGACAGTCCCGGGTGTCGGTTGCCATCGGCGACGCCGACCCCGCCAGCGTCTTTCCGCTCGATGCCGGCGTCACCATCACCCAGGCCACGTTCGAGGGAGCGCTCGCGGAAGCCAGCGTGCTCCGGCGCGCGGTGGGCCGGAAGGTCCGGTTTGTCACCGGCACGCTGTCGGGGCAGGGCCGCGTGGTGCCGGACACCATCGAGGCCACGATCCTGGGAGTGGATCCGTTCCGGGCCCGGCTGGCCGACGGCTCGGTGGTCTTCAGCCCGCCGGGCAGGGCACTCTATCCCGCGGAACTGGCAGGCGGCGATCCGTCGCTCGCCCTCGCGCTGTCGAGTACGGCGGCGCAGGACCGGCTCCGGCTCGGCTACTTCACCCGCGGCGCGTCCTGGAGTGCCGGCTATGCCGTCGTTCTGGGCAAGGGCGATGCGCGGATTTCCGGGACGGCCGCACTCACCTCGGACGCGCTGGAGGTGCAGAATGCCGATGTCCAGCTGCTGGCCGGGAACGTGGGCAATGCGGCACCGGCACCGCCGAGGCCGATGTACGCCGCACGGGAGATGGCGATGGCCAAGGCTGCGGATGCCGCGGGGGCAAGCGAGCAGCGGGTGGGGGAGTTCCACCTCTACGCCCTGAATGGCAAGCAGACGCTCCGCCCGGGGCAGACGACGCTCGCGGCGCTCTTCGAGCCCGCCACGGCGCCCTCCGAGAAGATGTATCTCGTGCGGGGGTCCGTCCCGTACTGGGGCTACCTGCCGCAGACTGGTGATGAGGGCGAGGTGCCGGTCGAGATCAGCTACACCCTGAAGCGCGAGCGGAAGACCGCCTTCGGCGACACGCCGCTCCCCGCCGGCGTCGCCCGGATCTACCAGAATGACGACGCCGGACGCCTGCAGCTCGTGGGCGAGGCGTCGCTCGATCACACGCCGGCGGGCGAGAACCTCCGCCTCTCGGCGGGCACCGCCTTCGATCTCTCGGCCAAGCGGGAACAGACGTCGTACGCCACCCGCCGCGACAGCACCCGCGGCACCTGGCGCACCACGGCCACCGCCGATTATCGCGTGACGCTCTCCAACGCGACCGACTCGGCCGTGACGGTGGTGGTGGAGGAACGACGGGCGGGGGAGTGGTCCATCGTGACGAGTTCGGTGCCGGCGGAGAAGGTGTCGTCCACCGTGACGCGGTTCCGGGTGGCGGTGCCGGCCCGGGGCGACGCGGCGCTCACCTACCGGGTGCGGGCAGTCTGGTGACCGTCACGCTGCTGCACCTCTCCGATGTGCACTTCGGCCGGGACGCGGAACTCGACCAGCTGGAGGCGATCGAGGACGTGGCTCCCGAACTCAAGCCCGATGCCGTGGTGCTCTCCGGGGACCTCACCCAGCGCGCGCGGCATGGGGAATTCCAGGCGGCGCATGCGCTGCTCCGCCGGCTGGCGCACGTGGCGCCCACGCTCGCGGTGCCGGGCAATCACGACGTCCAGTGGTGGAAGAGCCCGTTCCACATCCTGGGCTCCAGCCGCATCTACACCAAGTACCGGCGCTGGTTCGGTGAGGACCTGACCCCGGTGCTGGAGATTCCCGGTGCCATCATCGCGGGTGCGCTGAGCGCCTACGGTGTGGCGCCCGGCTCCATGACCTGGAACCTCAACGACCTGGCGGTGAAGGGCCACCTGCCGCGGTCGGAGACGATGCGGGTCCAGGCCGTCTTTGCCCAGGCGCCGGCCGACAAGGCGCGAGTACTGGTGCTCCACCACAACGTGCTGCGCGGCGGCATTTCGGAGCGCATGGGCCTGGCCCATTACGCCGACGCGCAGCGCCGGATCGGCGAGACCGGCGCCGACGTGGTGCTCTGCGGTCACGACCATCAGGAAAGCGCCGGACAGGTGGGGAAACTGGTGGCCATCAGCACCGCGAGCACCCACACCTCGCGGACCCGGGGCGGGCGGCCGAGCGTGTTCAACGTGGTGCGTATCCGGCCCACCGACATCGAGGTGCAGCACTACCGCTGGGAGAAGGATCAGCAGCGTTTCGTCCCGTCCGACCGTCACGATTTCGGGCGCCGGAAGGGGGAGGCCGCGGTATCGGTGGCGGGCGGGGGCGGGGCGCTATGACGGGCGCACGGCCGGATGCCCCGTAGGGGCGCACGGCCGTGCGCCCGTACGGCAATGTCGCCCTGCGAGCCGCGCAGCGGCGAAGCAATCTGGCGGCATTTCCGAGATCTCGGTCTCCGTTCGCTGAATCGAGTTGTCTTCCACCGCAATCGTGTCGTCCTGCTTTCGTACCGCCGCGGCGTGCTGCGCCTGCATCAGGGCTACGCCTCGGCGCCGGATGACGTGCTCCGGGCCATCGTCCGCTTTCTCTCGCCGTTTGTCCGCCGGCGTGATCGTCTCGCGGCGCGTCAGGCCTTCCTGGCGTTTCCGGTGGAACAATTCGCGCCGAGCCGCCCCCGGCGTGCCGGCCCGCGTGTGGCGCCGGCCGACCGGCCGTGGATCGAACGCCTGCGGACCGTCCACCAGACGTTCAACGCCGGGCACTTCGATGCCACGCTGAGTGAATTGCCGATCCGCCTGAGCGGGCGCATGCGCCGGCGGCTCGGGCAGGTGACGCTGAGTCACGAGACGGGCGTGGCGACCGAGATTGCCCTGAACCGCCGTCACGTCCAGCGCGACCCCTGGCCCCAGGTGGAGGACACCCTGCTGCACGAGATGGTGCACCAGTGGCAGGCGGAGACCGGGCGGCCGGTGGATCATGGGGTCGAGTTCCGGCGCAAGGCGAGGGAGGTGGGGATCGTGCCGCGGGCAGTGGATGTCAGCCGCAGCGACTGTCACCCTGAGGGAGCGCAGCGACCGAAGGGGCCGGGCCTCGCTGCAATTTCGGCCCCTTCGCTCCGCTCAGGGTGACACCTTCGGCCCTGTGTCCCCCGTCCCTCGCCCCCTATATTTCCGGCTGACCACCAAACCCAGGGACCCGCATGGCCACGGCAGCACCCGCATCGCAGTTCACCGGCGTGGATTTCCTCAACCTCGATTCGCTCCTATCCGAGGAGGAACGGGCCGTCCGGGACACCGTCCGGGCCTGGGTGGACGAGCACCTGATTCCGGTGATCGGCGAGGCATATATCGAGGGGAAGTTCCCGAAGCAGCTCATTCCCGGGATGGCGGAGCTGGGCTTCTTCGGCGCCAATCTCCCCGAGGAATACGGCTGCGCCGGGCTCAATAACGTGGCCTACGGACTCATCATGCAGGAGCTGGAGCGGGGCG
>DASTBA010000103.1:0-30081 GCA_035712285.1 Gemmatimonadales bacterium
GCGCGAAGCGAGTCGCCATCCACCGCGAGATTCCGCACCAGCGTCACCTTGCCCGCCTGCCAGACTTCGATCCGCTGCTCCGGCGGAATCGCCCCGCTCGGCGGCACCTCGATCCGGCGCGGTGCGATGGCGCAGGCGGGCGCCATCAGCAGGCACAGCAAGATTGGAGAGAAACTTCGGCTCACCGGCCCCTCGGCGTGGTTCTACCGCAGATAGATAGGAGGGGTGGGTGCCGGGGAGTCAAGGGGCGAGGGGGGAATCTGCCCACCCAGCGCCTGGGCCCGCCCGGGTGGGCGGGCCCGAAGCGCCGTGGCTCGGATCGCTAGGGCAATGGTGCGTATGACCAGAGGCTGTTGCCGACCACCAGATACAGGGTGTCACCGACGATCATCATGCTGGTCGGAGATCCGATCGGAGCGTTCGCTGCTGCCTGCCACGTTTGAGGAGCAACATCGTAGCGCCAAATCTGGGGGCCATAGTCGTCGCCCAGGTCGGAGCCGGCGGCGTAGATCCTGTCGTTCGTCGCAACGGCGGCGACCCTGTTCCCCGCGCTCGGTTCCCATGCCCCGAACCTTCCGGACGTCCAGCTTCCGGACACAGGGTCCAGGAATTCCAGGAGTGTTGTGGGAGAGCCCTGGAGGTCCACAACCCCGCCGACGACCGCGATGACGCCTCCCATCGAGGCCGAACCCATGTTCGCACGAGGGCTGGTCATGGGCGGGCCTGCACTCCAGCCATCGGTGGCAGGATCATACACAAGGGTCGAGGACAGTATGTGCGCGTCCGTCGAAGTGCGGTACGAGCCGCCAAGGACGTAGATCTTTCCACTGACGACACCGATCCCGAAGTTCGTCCGGTCGTCCGGCATCGGTGCGCGAGCTGCCCACGAGTTGGTGGCCGGATCGTACACCTCGAGGGTCCGGGAACCGGAGTTTGCCCCGTCGCCGACGCCGCCAACCACATAGAGCAAACCGTTCACGACCGCCGCACCGGCCCCATACCGAGGCGTGCCCATCGGGGCCAGCTGTGTCCAGCCGTTGGTCGCCGGATCGTACGCCTCGAGGCTCCCATCCAGGTCATATCCCGCATCAATCCCGCCGGCCATGTACAGCTTGCCGTTCACGACCCCGACGGCCGCGTCCCAGCGCGGGTCGTGCATGGGGGCACGCGCCCGCCAGCAGGCGACAGCGCAGGTCACGGTGAGGACCGGGCTCGTCGCGCCTGCATATGCTGCGGTCGTGGCCCGGATGGTGTAGCTGCCGAGCTGGCTGATGATCAGGTCACTGAAGGTGGCGATCCCTGCCACCGCGCTCACGGTGGTCGTCCCGCTCAGTGTGCCGTTGGCGGTGCCTGAAGCGAGTGCCAGCGACACCGGGCCCTCGAACGCAGTCACCACCGCGCCGGACGCCGAGTGCAGGGCGACCTGGATTCCGGGAGTGACTGCGGTTCCGTTCAGGATCTCGGGCGGCAGGGGCTCGAACCTGAGCGCCGGCGCCGAAGTAAGCGACGCACTGCTGCCGGCGACCGTGAATTGGGACTCTGCCTTGAGGATAACGCCCGTTCCTTCGGCCGGCAGTGTGATGTTGTCGAACGTGGCGATCCCATGCGCTGCCGTTGCCTGCAGGTTTCCGAGCAGCGTCACGCCCGTCCCGGCACTCGCCGACAGCGTAACGGTGCCGCCGAAGTCTTCCACCGTCGCACCGGCACTGTCCTGCAAGGCAACCAGCACGGCCGGGCTGATCGGCTGGTCGGTGCGGTAGGTCGAGGGCACAGCGGTGAAAACGAGGTGTGGTATCTGCCCGACGTTGAACGGCTGGCTGCTTGCGGCGGTCATGCCATCGGCGGAGGCGATGAGCTGGTACCCGGTTCCGGGCCGGTCCACGGCTACACCGGTGAAGGTTGCTACGCCATTCACTGCTCGTGCGGTCAGTGTGCCGGTCAGAACAGCATTAAGGGTAACGCTACTCAGCGTGAGCGTGACAGTACCGCTGAACGCTGTCTGTCGGCCGCCAGTGCTGTTCTGCGCGGTAATGGTCACCGCCGACATCGGTTTCGTGGCCCAGTCCTCGACCGGCTGAGTCGCGAAGGCCAGCGTCGCGGGCTGCCCCCCGGACCCGCCTCCCGATGTGCCCCCGGAGCCGCCCCCGGGACCGACGGTATCATCTGAGCAGGCGGAGAGAATCAGGCAGAGCAGCAGGCCGGCCAGGGCGGCACGGGGGGCGTAGGCGCGGTACATGGGACGGTCCTCGAACGGGGGTGGTGGATGATTGCTCACGGCGCCATGGTAACTGGCAGCCGTCCACAACCCGTCCCCAAAGCGTCCCCAGCCAGTTAAAGGAGGGCTACGTACCTGCCCCGGAACCGGGCGACCGCGACTTCAGCCGCCCGGACATCCACCTCCACCGGCACCCGCCCCCGCCGGTGACGGCGGACGGCATCGAGGAGCCCCGCGCGCTCCGGACCGGTGGGGAAACGGCAGATGGCGGTGAAGTCGCAGGTGATCGGATGGAGGTACCGGATTTCGCTGTCCTGCAGGACCGCATTGGCCCGGATGCCGGCCTCCTGCAGGGTGAGCCAGACGGTGGCCCAGCCCGCCAGGGCGGCCAGCGCATGCACGCTGCCGGCGAAGGCGCTGCCCTGGTGATTGCGGTTGAGGTCGAACGTGGCGCGGAGCGTGACCGCGTCGGTGGTGAGCTCGGCGATGTCGAAGCCCAGGCTCTGGGCCACCGGCATCTCCCGCACCAGCATGCGCTCGAGCGCCTCCCGGGCCCTGGTCGCGAAGGCGGTATCCATGCCCCTAAGCGTCGAGCGCCGGAAGTGATGTGTCAAGCGTCTCTCCGGCGACCCGATTGCTTCGTCAGGCCCGCCGCTCCTTCCTCGCAATGACGCAACGCGCGTCCCGCGTCTCAAGTCCTACTGGGGCGGCAGGATTCGAACCTGCAACATCCGGAGTAACAGTCCGGCGGTCTGCCAGTTGACCTACACCCCATCAGACGAAAAACGCCCGCCGGATCACCGGCGGGCGTTGCGACTCTGATGCGCAGACGTTCCCTAACCGGTGCTCCGGGAGGAGTGCCGGTTGTTATTGCCGATGGAAACGGTGCGCACGGCCATCATGGGTTCAGGTTAGCAGGCGATTCGCCGAGCGTCAAGCGCCCGCCATCTCCGGCTTCAGTCTGGCGGCGTACGCCGAGCGCAGTTTCGCCACCTTCGGCCCGATCACCGCCGCGCAATATGGCTGCGTGCTGTGCTGGCGATAATAATCCTGATGCCGCGCTTCCGCGGGATAGAACGCCTCCAGCGGCTTGACCTCCGTGACGATCGGCTGGCCGAAGACCTGCCCTGCCTCCAGCGTGACGATCACGCCGCGCGCCGCGGTCTCCTGCTCGGGCGACTGGTAGAAGATCGCCGAGCGGTACTGCGTGCCGACATCCGGCCCCTGCCGGTCGCGCGTGGTCGGATCGTGGAAAGCGAAGAAGATCTCGAGCAGTTCGCGGTATGAAATGACATCCGGATCGAACGTCACCTGCACCGCCTCGGCATGGCCGGTGGCCCCGGTACACACCTGCTCGTACGTCGGATTGGCCCGCCGCCCGCCGGTATAGCCCGACACCACGCGCTCCACTCCCCGGAGCCGGGCGAACACCGTCTCCAGGCACCAGAAGCACCCACCTGCAAGTGTTGCCGTTTCCATGCTCCCTCGCTGTCCAGCCGTCTCGCCGTCTAGTCCAGCAGATACTCCACCGTCGCCACCACCCGGAGCGTCTTCTCCACCTGGCTCTCCTGCCGGATGCCCGACGCCTGGTCTCTCGGCAGGATCTCGAACACTCCCTGGTTCGCGCGCCGGATGCCGGCGAGCCGGCTCTTCGAGTCCCGTGCGAACTGCTCCGCCGCTTCCCGCGCCCGCGAGGTGGCCTCTGCGATCATCGTCGGCTTGAGCTCGTTGAGCTTCGTGAAAAGGAAGCTCGGGCCGGAGGCGTCATACTCCCCGCCTGATGAGAACACCACACCGGCATCCACCAGTTCCGAGAGCCGCTGGCTGGCCGCCTGGACCGCGTCCGGCTTGTCGGAGCGGACCATGAGGGTCTGCTTCACCACATAGCGTGACACCACCTCGCCGGCCGGCCGGTACTGGTTGGCGTAGGCATCGGTCACCTGGAAGTTCTGGAGCGAGGTCTGCGCTGTATCCAGGCCGTGGCGACCAAGGAACTCGCGGATCTTGCGCACGTTGCCCGCCACCTGCGCCTGCGCGCGGCCGAGGTCGTTGTCGGCCACCACGATGGTGAGCGGCCAGATGGCGAGGTCGGCGCGCACCGGCCGCTCCGAGACCCCCTTCACCGTCACGTAGCGGTCCTCCGCCCGTACCCGGGCGATGCCCCGCCCGCCGAGCCAGCCGCCCAGGATCAGGCCGAGGGAAAGAATCAGCGCCCCGATCCAGCGCGGCGCAGGCGATCCGTTCGGTTCCGTCATCGATTGCCCCGATCCGGTCGTTCCGTGGCGCCGCCAGGCGGCGGGCCGGGAAGTGCCGGCAGTTTGTCACCATGCCCCACGCCATCCAGCAGCGCGTCCAGCGACGGATAGCGGTAGATCACGTGGCCGCCCTGCGGCGCCAGCCCGCCGGTGTCGGCGGTGGGGCCGTAGGTGGAATACAGCTCCCGGCCGAGCAGGCGGAGCAACACGGTGAGCTGGCCGCGATGGTGCGCCGAGTGCGCGATGCGCCGCATCATGATCCACGCGTGCGACCGCCGGACATCGAAGAACTGCGCTTCTTCATCCCACCACGCGCTGGGCCTGGCCTGCAGCTGTTCCAGGCGCTCACCGGATTGCACCGCGTAGTGTTCGATGAATGCCTGCACAGTCTCCTGTTCCGGCAGCACCGGGAGTGACGTTGCCACGCCGAGCATGGTCCGCATCCAGCCGTCCTCGGACTGGCACTGGTGCACCATCTGCTCCCGGGGTGTCCGCTCCCGCGGTTCCACCCGGAAATCCAGGTCGCCGTTGCCGAAGTGGGCCCAGGCTGACAGCGTCTTCAGCCGTTCGGTGGCGTAGGTATCAACGAGAAAGGTTGCAGTATGCATGATGGGTCGAATCTAGCACGTTATTCTTCGGCATGAGCGACCTCCTCGCGGCGCGCTCGCAGATGGCCATGTCGCTGGCCTTCCACATCGTGTTTGCGGCGATCGGCATCGCCATGCCGCTGCTCATGGTGATCGCCGAATGGCGCTGGCTCCGCACCGGCGATCGCGGCTACCTGACGCTGGCGCACCGGTGGGGCCGGGGCACCGCCATCCTGTTCGCGGTGGGTGCCGTGTCCGGCACCGTGCTCTCGTTCGAGCTCGGGCTCCTCTGGCCCCGGTTCATGGGCTACGCCGGCGCCATCATCGGGATGCCGTTCTCGCTCGAGGGCTTCGCCTTCTTCACCGAAGCCATCTTCCTCGGTGTCTATCTCTACGGCTGGGACCGGGTGCCGCCCCGGGCGCACCTGCTCTCCGGCGTGGCGGTGGCGGTGAGCGGCATGCTCTCCGGCGTGTTCGTCGTGATTGCCAATGCCTGGATGAACACGCCCGCGGGCTTCACGCTGGTGGACGGCGTACCGGTGGATATCCGCCCCTTCGCCGCAATGGCCAATCCCCATGCCTTTCCGCAGGTGCTGCACATGACGCTCGCCGCCTACGCGGCGACCGGCCTTGCGGTGGCCGGCCTGCATGCGCTGCTCCTCCGGCGGAACCCCGCATCGGCCTTTCACCGGAAGGCCTGCGGCATCGCGCTCGCCGTCGGCGCGGTGGCAGCGGTACTCCAGCCCGTCTCCGGCGACATCGCGGCCAAGGCGGTGGCCCGGAACCAGCCGGTCAAGCTCGCCGCCTTCGAGGGGCACTTCGAGACTGAGGAGGGCGCGCCGCTCCACATCGGCGGCTGGCCCGACGAAGCTGCCGGCGTCACCCGCTGGGCCATCCCGATCCCGTACGGACTCAGCCTGCTGGCCTACAACGATCCGCACGCCGAGGTGCTGGGCCTCAATGACGTGCCGAGGGAGAACTGGCCGCCGGTCGCGGTGACACACCTGGCGTTCCAGGTCATGGTCGCCTGCGGCACCGTGATGGCGCTCGTCGGGCTCTGGTTCCTCTGGCGCTGGTGGCGGGGGAGGCGGCGCGAGGGCACGGCGTGGCACGCGTCACGGCGGTTCCTGCTTGCGGTGGGAATGATGACGCCGCTCGGCTTCCTCGCCATCGAATCGGGCTGGGTGGTGACCGAGGTCGGCCGCCAGCCGTGGATCATCTACGAGATCATGCGCACCCGCGATGCCGTGACGCCGATGCCAGGACTCGTCGTCCCGTTCCTCGGGTTCACCACGCTGTATGTGCTGCTCGCCATCGCGACGGTCTGGCTCATGCGGCGCCAGGTGATGGAGCCGGAGGAGGCGGGCGATGCTTGAGACTGCCATCGCCGGCATCATGGTGGGAGCGCTGGTGCTCTACGCCCTGCTGGGCGGCGCCGATTACGGTGGTGGCGTCTGGGACCTCCTCGCCTCGGGATCTCGCGCCCGTGAGCAGCGGGAGCTCATCGCCCATGCGATCAAGCCGGTGTGGGAGGCCAACCACGTCTGGCTCATCCTGGTGCTGGTGATTCTCTTCACCGCCTTCCCGCCGGCGTTCGCCGCCATCGGCACGTCGCTGCACATCCCGCTCACGCTGATGCTCATCGGCGTGGTGCTGCGCGGCGCCGCGTTCACCTTCCGGACCTACGATGCCCAGCACGACGCCGTGCAGCGGCGCTGGGGGCTGGTCTTCTCCATCGCCAGCGTGATCACCCCGATCCTGCTCGGCGTCGTGGTCGGGGCGGTGGTCTCCGGGAACGTGCGCTCGCCGTCGGCGGGTGGGAGTTTCGTCACGCCGTGGCTGGCGCCATTTCCCTTCGCGATCGGGCTCCTGGCACTGGCCCTGTTCGCCTTTCTCGCGGCGGTCTTTCTCACGGTGGAGACGGAGGACCGGGCGCTGCAGGACGATTTCCGGATTCGCGCCATCTGGGCCGGCGTGGCGGTGTTCGTCACCGCGGCGGCGGCGCTCCTGCTGGCGCGGGACGGGGCGCCACTGGTGTGGCATGACCTGCTCGCCCGCTGGCGGGCGCTGCTGCTGCATGCGGCCACCGGCGCGTTCGCGGTCGGCGCCTTCGCTGCGCTCTGGCTCCGGCGCTTCCGCCAGGCCCGCGTGCTCGCCGCCGCCCAGGCGACCTGCATCCTGCTGGGGTGGGCGGCGGCGCAGTACCCCTGGCTGGTGGTGCCCGAATTCACCATCGCGAACTCTGCGGCGCCGGCCTCGGTCCTCCGCCCGCTGCTGGTGGCGCTGGGCGTTGGCGCGGCAGTGCTCGTGCCCTCGCTCTACTATCTCCTCCGGGTATTCAAGCGCCCGGCACCCGCGCCGCGCTCCGCGGATCGTGGGCCTTGAGGCGGGTGCGCGCCTCCTCCGCCAGCCGCTCGTAGTCCTTCCGGATGATGTCCAGGTCCTTCTCCTCCAGGTCTTCGAGGTCGAGGAGCGCGTTGTTCGCCGCGTCCAGCGACCGGATGATCTCGTCCAGCTTGATCTGCAGCGCCTGCGAGTCCCGGTTCTGGGTGTTCTGGATCAGGAACACCATGAGGAAGGTCACGATCGTGGTGCCGGTGTTGATCACCAGCTGCCAGGTGTTGCTGTAGTGGAAGGCGGGACCGGTCAGGGCCCACACCACGATGGTGAGCGTCGCCAGGGCGAAGATCGTCGGATGGCCCGAGATCCGGGCGGTTTCATGCGCAAAACGGGTGAAGCGGGACCGTGGTCTCATCGGTGGAGCTCCGCGCTGTAGAAATGCCAGCGGCGCTGTTCCGCGGTGGCGCCATCCACCACCACGCGCCGCAGCGTATAGCGCCCGGTGAAGTGCTGCACCTGGCCGGAGGAGGTCCAGGCGTCCACTGTCACCGGAACGTCGGTGAACCGGGAGCCGGCCGCGCCCTCGATCCTTCCTGCCTCCCCGATCGTCACCCGGACCGAGTCGGTCCCGGCAAAGCCGGTGCGAAAGTCGTCGAAACTCTGCCCGCTCGCCCGGCCGCTGTCGCCCCAGACGAGGTACGCGGTCCGGTAGTCGTGGTGACTGATCGCATCGTAGTAGCGGCGGATGGCCGCGGCGGGATCGGTGGTGTCGGGCGAGGCGGGAACGGTCGCGCTGTCCGGGGGCGCGCTGCGCTCCGGGCGGGAAGAGCAGGCCAGCACCGCACCCGCCAGCAGGAGCGCGGGTGCGATGCGCCGCCCGGTCATGCCGGCTGCTTGGTGACGCGGAGGTAGGGCTTCTTGGCCACGAAGCCGGGGAAGCGCTTCGCCGCGTCC
The DNA here is from genome assembly GCA_035712285.1 of Gemmatimonadales bacterium. GTDB lineage: Bacteria > Gemmatimonadota > Gemmatimonadetes > Gemmatimonadales > GWC2-71-9 > CAMLHP01. The sequence continues at coordinate 8,352 of DASTBA010000103.1, forward strand.
TCATCGCTCACGCTGCCGCCGATGATCACGTCCTCGCCGTTCTCCCAGTCCGCCGGCGTGGACACCGCGTACTTCGCGGTCAGCTGCAGCGAGTCGATCACCCGCAGGATCTCGGCGAAGTTCCGCCCCGTGCTCGCGGGATAGGTGAGCGTGAGCTTCACCTTGTTGTCGGGGCCGATCACGAACACCGAGCGCACCGTCATCGTGTCGCTCGCATTCGGGTGGATCATGTCGTAGAGATCGGCCACCTTCCGCTCCGGATCCCCGATCATCGGGAAGTTGACGCTGTGTCCGGTGACGTCGGCGATGTCCTGCGACCACTTCCGGTGGCTCTCCACCGGGTCCACCGACAGCCCGATCACCTTGGTCCCGCGCCGGGCGAAATCGTCCTTGAGCCCGCCCACGCGACCGAGCTCGGTGGTGCAGACCGGCGTGAAGTCCTTGGGATGGGAGAAGAGGACAGCCCAGCTGTTGCCCTTCCACTGGTAGAAGTCGATCGGTCCCTCGGTTGTCTCGGCTGTGAAGTTGGGGGCGGTGTCCCCGAGACGCAGTGCCATGACCCACTCTCCTGATGATGTCGCGGTAAAAATCCGGATCCTGGAAGCTACCCCGGGGCCGGGCACCTGCCAGTCCCGGTCAGTGCCCGTCCGTCAGCTGCTCCTGGATCACGACGGCCGTCCCGTAGCAGAGCACCTCGGTGACACCCCGCATGATCTCGGTGGCGTCGTAGCGGACGCCGATGACGCCGTTGGCGCCCACGGCTTCCGCATGCTCCAGCATGATCTCGTACGCCTCGCGCCGGGTCTTCTCGCAGAGGGTGGTGAGGATCGTGATGTTGCCGCCGAACAGTGTCTCGATCTGCGCGCCGATGGTGCCGAACACCGATCGCGACCGCACGCAGATGCCCCGCACGATGCCGAGGTTCTGGATGATCTGGTAGCCATCGAGGGTGAAGGACGTGGTCGTGAAATCGGTATTCATGCGCGCATCACTCCGTTGGGGATGGCTGCCGCACCAGGCGTGCGACGGTGGCACCGTCCGCGCCAAGGAAATCCAGCGTGTCCGCTGACTGACGCCAGCGGCGGGTGGAATCCAGCGCCGCGGTGAACTGCTGCTCCAGGTCCATGCCCTTGTCGCAGGCCATGCGGGTCATCGCCAGCGGGCCGAACACGAGACTGTCACCCGCCATCCGGTATGGTCCGGCGATGCGGTTGCACCCCGCGAACCCGCCCACGCGGCCCGCCTCCGCAAGGAAGGACAGCGTCGCGGGACGGTCGCCCGCGCCGACCGGCGCCGGCGCGCCATGGAGCACGACAAGAGTCCAGTCTCCCGACAGGGGCGGTGATACAGGGGCCATCGCCGAGTCGGGTGTGGCGGCCGCGGGCTGCGCGGACCGTTCTCGGCAGGCGGAGACGGTGCCAGCCAGTATCAAGAAGAGTGTGAATGTGCGCATGAATGCTCCCGATCGTCATTCCTGCCTCAGCGCCTCGACGTCCAGCGGCTCGGTGACCATTGCCAGCCCGCCGTCCGGCGTGCGCGGCCACTCCTCCCGCGGGCGGTCCCGATACAGCTCCACGCCGTTCCCGTCGGGGTCCCGGAGGTAGAGCGCCTCGCTCACGCCATGGTCGGCGGCGCCATCGAGCCGGATGCCGGCGCGGTCGAGGCGCCGGAGCGCATCACCCAGCGACGTCCGGTCCGGATAACGGATGGCCACGTGATAGAGCCCGGTGGTGCCACGCGCCGGCGGCGGCCCGCCCCGGCTCTCCCAGGTATTGAGGCCGATGTGATGGTGATACCCGCCGGCGCCGAGGAACGCGGCGCTGTGCCCCATGCGCTGCGTCACCTCCAGGCCGAGGACGCCGTGGTAGAACCCGATGGCGCGATCGAGATCCGCCACCTTGAGGTGCACGTGGCCGATGTCGACGCCGGGGTGAACGGGAACGTGAGTCATGGGCTTCGAGACCCGTGACTCGAGACTCGGGGCTCGTGACCCGCGACCCGCGTCTCGGCTGCCAACTCCGCCTGTATCACGGAGCCCAGCTCGTCCGGCCGCACCGATGGCGCATACCGCGCGCGGACGAGGCCGTCGCGCCCCACCAGGAACTTGGTGAAGTTCCACTTGATGGTCCGGGTGCCGAGCACCCCGGGCTGGGAGCGCTTGAGGTGCCGGTAGAGTGGATGGGCGCCTCGGCCGTTCACGTCGATCTTCGCGAACATCGGGAACGTCACGTCGTAGGTGAGCGAACAGAAGCGCGCGATCTCGGCTTCGTCGCCCGGCTCCTGGTGCCCGAACTGGTCGCAGGGAAAGCCGAGCACGGCGAAGCCCGCCTCGCGGTGCGCCCGATAAAGGGCTTCCAGCCCCTCGTACTGCGGCGTGTAGCCGCACCGGCTCGCCACGTTCACGATGAGCAGGACCTGCCCCCGGTACGGCGCCAGCGTGGTCTCGGCCCCCGCGATCGTGGTGACCGGGATGTCGTAGATACTCATGTTGCGCGTTTCGGTTTTCAATCTTCGGCCCTCCACCCTCAGCTTGCAGCCCGCAGCTCGTGACTCCTGGCCTTCCTCCACGCCGCATCCAGCGACCACGGCCCGCCGCCGGCCGCCGAGAAGTAGAGCCAGATGAAGCAGAATGCGACCACGATCTCGCCGTAGTTCATGAGCGGCCAGAAGCCGGACGGGTTGTGGAACTTGAAGTACGCAACGGCCATCTCGCCAGCGGCGATAAAGGCGACGGGACGCGTGAACAGGCCGAGCAGCAGCAGGCCGCCGCCGAACGTCTCGATCACGCCGGCAGCGCCAAATATCGAGGCGAGTGTCGCCGTGCCGGTGCCGTCAGGACCCATGCCGGTGGGAAAGGCAAAGAGCTTCTGGGTTCCGTGGGCCATGTAGAGGAAGGCGGCCACGATCCTGAGAATGCTGAGGAGCCGGGGCGATCCTGCCGCCCAGGCTCCCGCGATCCGGTTTTCACTCACGACGTGACCTCCGCTGCGTTACATGCCGGCTTCGCCGGTGCCGCCTTCCAGCTCGCGGACGAGCTGCGGCCAGGTGAATTCCGCTCCCCGGCGGCCGCCCTTGGGCGTGATCTTGAGCCCCTCGGGCCCGATCGCGACGGTGTAGAGCTTGCCGGCGAGTTCCAGTTCGCGCTTGATCGTCTTTTCGAGACGGGTTGCCATCGGTGCTCCGATCTCCGCCGCATGAAGACGGCGGTCGAGGTGTCGGTGCGGCGGTGTCAGGATTGCCGTTGGGACAGGCCGCGCCGCATCGGCCCGCCCGGAAGCGTCCGGGAAGCTATCCTACTTCCGCTCATACTTCCAATTCCGGGACTTCCCCTCCTCCAGCCACTCCACCGTCGTCGCCAGCCGCCGGGCGCGGGTCTCGTCGCGCTTCGCCTCGGTGATCCATTCGATATAGTCCCGCCGATGACTGGGAGGAAAACCGTCCCAGATCTTCCGTGCCCTGCTGTTCCGGCCCAGCGCGCGCACGAGATCGAGTGGGGTCGCCAGCGGTTTCCGGGTGCCCGGCGCCCGGACCGGCCGCTTCTCCCCCGACTCGTTCAGGGCAACCGCCCTCCGGACGGCAGCCTTGAGCGCCGTACGGGAGGGGAAGTCCTTGAGCGACCTGATGCGCCCCAGCTGGCCCATCGCCTCGGCCTGTTTCGGCTCGTTCGCCGGGAAGATCAGTGACCCCTTCCAGAAGTTCACCGCGCAATGCGCCTTGAACGCCGCCATCCCGCACAGCATGCCCTGGTGCATGAAGTGCGGGTGGCCCCACTTGAGCGTCTCCTCTACGGTGGGGCAGGCGTCATGCACCACGGCCCGGAAGTGCTCCAGCAGGGGCCGTGCGAACTCGGGCGACCGGGCGATGTAGGCGTCCACGCGGGCGTCACGCGCTGGCATGAGCGGCCCTCCACGAAGGGGGATGTATCATGATGAACCGCAACCGGATTCCATTCGGGGCGTGGCCGTTGGCGCTGTTCGCGGCCCTGGCCCTGGGCGGCTGCGCCGCCAACGCCCCCGGCAACAGCGAGATGCTGGCGCCGTCCGCGCGTCTCGAAGTCACCAATCGTTCGACCTTCGACATGGACGTCTTTCTCGTCCGCGACGAACAGCGGGCCCGCCTCGGCCTGGCGCCCGGTGGCATGACGACGAAGTACACCCTCTCCCGCGCACAGATCACCGGTGGCGGCATGGTCCGGTTCCTGGCGGCGCCGATCGTCACCGGCCGAGCGGTGACCACCGAGCTGCTGTCGCTCAAGCCCGGCGACGTGGTGACACTGGATATTCCGCCGCAGTAGGGGACACGAAAGCACGAAGGGACGAGAACACGAAGGGTCAGGCGCCCCAGCGGTCGGCCAGCTGCTTGCCGGCATAGACCCCGGCCGCGGTGCCGATGATGCTCACGATGAAGGCCGTCATGATGCCGACGTGGGCACCGGCCCACCAGCCGATGGCACCCCCGACGGTAGCCCCGGCGAACCCCAGCAGCTTGGTCATGTCCCCCTCTTGACTTCCGGGACCAGTGTCCCCATTTTACGGTGTTGCGGTTGGATGGCCCCTCGGGGCCTGCAGGATGATCCAGGCACTTCAGGGATCCCGGCACTCGCGCTGGGTCCCTTTTTTGTTGCTGAACCGCAGCGCCCTGCCGTGGGGCTGGCACACGGTAACACACGTAGTCGGTCTGTGCGGCGATGGCCAAACTCCGATTACAACACAACATTAATGGAGTAGGACATGCGTACGACCGGCACCGTGAAGTGGTTCAATGACGCCAAGGGCTTCGGTTTCATCACCCCCGAGGGCGGGCAGAAGGATTGCTTCGTGCATCACTCGGCGATCCAGGGCCAGGGCTTCAAGAGCCTGACCGAGGGTGAGCAGGTGGAGTTCGACATCGTGCAGGGCGCCAAGGGCCCGGCCGCGGAGAACGTCACCCGCCTCGCCAAGTAACCCAATCGGCACACGGTGACACGACGCCCGGTGAGCGCAAGCTCGCCGGGCGTTTCTCATTGCGGTCGCTTCGGTTTGGCGGTGTCGGCGAGAAAGAGCGGATTGCGGCAGCCGCTCCTTGCCGTGGGCATCGAATCCACAGTCCGATTGCCGAGTCTTGCCACCGCGCTGGAATCACCTGCAATGCCGCGCTTTACGGGCATGGGGCAGTCGCCCTTGGCGCCCGGCAGCATCGGAACCGCCTGCAGCCCGATCGGCGGCAACCTGAGACTGTCACGCTGCTGGGCGTGAAGCGGCGCGACGCCAGCCGCTGCGAGGACGCTGAACACCACCAGACTCTTCATTGGCACCTCCTGCCGTCTGCGGGGAGTCCGTCACGGAGATGTCCCAACCGGCCGGTTCGTCACATCGGCTCAGTACCGCCGCATCAGGAACCGCCCCGCCGCCGTCGGCCCGATGAAGCTGGTCTCGCTCCAGAAGCCCCGCACCGTATCCCCTGCCACCACCCCTTTGGCGCCGAAGCCGCAGTCGGCGGCGCCTGGAGTAAACCCGATCACTACCACGTCGCTGTCCCACGCCGTGCTGATCTCGCGTGCGCCGGGCTGGTAGCAGGACATCTGCCGGCCCAGCAGCGAGGTGAAGTCCACCGCCATGTTTCCGTGGAGGCGGACGGAGTCACCGGCAAGCTCGAGGGTGCCCAGGACCACGGTGGAGTCCGGCGCCCGGCGCCAGCGGAGCAGCGGGTCCTCATCACGGGAGGCAAGCTGGCTGTCCAGCGCAAAGACGATCTCCCAGCGGCCGGCCAGGGAATGCGCGCTGGGCACGACGGGTTCGCTGGCAGGAGCGGCAGTGCATCCGGCCACAAGTGCCATCGGCAGTGCAGCACGGATCAACTGGCGCAGCCGGGTTCCACCCGTCCTTGCCGCACGGGGGTTGCTGAAGCGCGCGTCAGTGAGCGGTCCCCTGCTGTTTCGCCCCTTGCCCAAGGCTGCGAACGTCGGCGCGCGGAAGCGACCCCCGTGCGCAGGGCCGACTCGAGTGATTGCCCGCACGGTCACGCGGCGACCCGTGCGCGGCGCTCCCGCATCACGCTGACGAACCCCCAGATGCTCACCCCGGCCCAGACCGCTTCCAGGAGGATGAATCCCGCCTGCCGGTGGATCAGCGCGTCCACCTCCAGCAGGCCGGAGCCGAGGAAATTGAGCACCTGATAGGTGTAACTCCGCACCGGCAGCTTGCCCAGCTGGGTGGCGGCGAAGGGGACGAGAATGAGGAACGCGCCCAGCAGGGACGTGAACTGCAGCATGCGGTGCCTCGTGGATGGCATCAGCTGAAATAGACTAGCAACTCAGGGCCTTCGTGTTTCGGGGGTCCCGCCATCGTAGAAGTAACATAGCCCCAACCCCGTACTGCAGCGATCGACTGAACGCGCCGTAGCGCGTCAGGGAACGGTGGCCTCTGCAGGTGGGCGTACCGCACGGGGGAGAATTGGCCGAGTAGGTCCTGGGGGACCCATCCCCCAGCCTGTCCAGCAGATCAGCGTGGATGTCGGCCTGTCGATTCCGCAGGGTAAATGGCTATCCATACCGATCGCCTTCAGAAGGATGCCATCGGTAAACTGGGTAGGGGGGTCACGCCACCCATAACTCGAGTTGGGAAGCCCACCAAAGTAGTATGCCACACCGGTGGTCGTCAGCGCGTAGAACGGTTTGTAGTCAGCAATCAGCGTGACGACTGACCCAAGCTCGACATCGATTGAACCCGCATAGTTCGTCGGGAAACAGAAAAGCGCCTGCCCGTCGAGGCCGCAAGTATTCCAGTCGCTGACGGCCAGCACATCCAAGGGCGGCGCCGAGACAACCAGCGTGGGAGTGGTGTAGAATTGCGCGGTGCCCGCCAGCGGCGTTCCCGCGGTGTTTCCCCAACACCATGTTCGCCGACTGGTGTCAACTCCGCAGGTGGTCGCCCATCCCAGAGTCAGGGACTTCCATGCGATGTCGCCGGAGACAAGCTTCGGGACCAGCGCGGCTTCAGTGGTGCCGGCTCCGACCTCACCTTCCTCGTTCGACCCCCAGCACCACGCCGAACTGTCGGTCAGCAGCGCGCACGCGTGGTCGCTTCCAGTGAAGAGGTCGGTCGCCGTCGCGCCTGTGGGCAGCAGTACTTGTACAGGTGTCGGCTGGTCGGCCGTCGTGCCGTTCCCGAGTTGGCCGGAAGCGTTCCTGCCCCAGCACCAGATCCGACCCGTGCTGCTGAGGCCGCAGGTGAACGCACCAGACCCGGTCGGGCCGGAGACGGTGCGAAGCAAGGTGAACTGCTGCGCCGTCAGAACTCGGACCGGTACGGAAGCGGATGTCGGACTCCCATTCCCGAGCAAGCCATCGGTCCCGTCACCCCAGCACCAGGCGATACCACCCAGGTCGATGGCGCAGGTGTGGCTGACAACTCGACCAGAAGAAATCGCACTGACTTGCCACCCGACCACATCCGCAATGGCAGCAACGACAGGTGCTCCGCCGGCGACCGCTGCACGAAGCACTTTGCGACCGGTCTTCATGCTACTCACCCACCAGGTGACTGCGACACCGTTATCGTCTGCAACCGACGCGTCTGGAGTGATGCTGGTCCCCTCGTCCGCGGTCCAGTAGACCGCGGCGCGGGGCGCAGGTCGACCATGTTCGTCCGTGACTTGAACCTGCACGAGCGCGATGGTGTCGCCAGGGAACGCGTGCCGAAGGGAATCGGCGAGAGGCACGATGCGAGTCGCACTAGTATCGGCGGGACCACTGCTGTCACTACATGCAGTCAATATTGCCAGCACGCTGGCCGCGATGCACGTGCGCCTGATCATGACAACCCCACGGGTCGGGATGGATTAGCCGCGGTATCGCTCCGGAAACGCCGTCTTCAGTGCTTTGAGCTTGGGCACGTCGTTGATCACAATATACGGCATCTCGGGATTCTTCTCGGCGAAGTCCTGCTGCGATTCCACTGCTGCCTTGAAGCGCCCGAACATCACGAGGTCGGTCACCACCGGCCGGCCACGCGGCGCGGCCCGCACCAGGGAATCCAGGAACGTCCTCGCCATGCGGAATTGCGTGCTGTCGGTGACGAACAGCGCGGAGCGATACTGCGGTCCCACGTCGGGCCCTTGGCGGTCGAGCTGGGTCGGGTCATGCACCACCGTGAAGAAGATGGCGAGCAGTTCCTCGTAGCTGATCTTCGCCGGGTCATAGGTGACCTTCACCGTCTCGGCATATCCCGAATGATTGGGATGGCGTCGCACGCCGTCCATCGAATCCGCTGCGCCGAAGCCGAAGCCGGAGACCGCCGACTTCACCCCCTTCACGTGGTCGAAGACCGATTCGACACCCCAGTAGCAGCCGCCGGCAAAGTAGGCCGCGGCACTGGAGCCCGATGTCGCCGGCGCGGCCGGCACGACCAGCATCAGGCCGATGACTGCAGGGACGATTCGGTTCATGCCTGGTACCTCCGGGCATCCACGCGAAAGAGTGCGTGGATCTCCCCGTTATGGGTCACGTCCCGCTGAAAGCTCAGCCCCGACTTTTCGAGCACATGCCGGGACGCAAGATTGGTCGGTTGCGTGATCGCCACCAGCGCCGGCAGCTGCAGCACTTCGAGGCCGGTCCGCACCAGCTCCTTCGCCACCTCGGTGGCAAGCCCCCGTCCCCACCACTCGGGGTAGAACCCGTATCCCACCTCCACCTCGTCGGCGCCCTCGACGTCGAGGTGACGGATGACGGCCCGTCCGGCCACACGCCCGTCCTCCCGGTCCCGCACGATCCAGAGCCCGAAACCGTACCGGCGCCAGTGGGCCAGGTTGAAGTCGAGATACGCGCGCGATGCCTCGTCGTCCCGGAGGCCGCCCAGCGTCGCCATCACCCGCGCATCGCGGTGCATGCGGATGATCTCGGGAAGGTGGTGTTCTTCCAGCGGTTCGCCCACGAGGCGTGCGGTGGCAAACGGGATGGTCGTCATCTCCGCTGATATTAGCCGGTCTTCTTCCGTCGGTAAGTCCTGCCAAGCATCCGGTGGGACGATAGCTGGCCTGATGTAGTTGCAGCGGCGGGACGAGCGGAGCGCGGGTGGGACGAACGAATCACAGGCGGCCTAGCTGCCCTCCACCGAGCTGGTCATCGCAATCCGGTCGTGCCACGCATCGAGCCACTGATCCAGTGTCTTCGGCGTGACGGCGGCCAGCCGAGCGGCGACGTCGTCCGTGCCGCCCAGTGAGAGCGTGGTGCTCAGGCCGATATGGTCCGCAAGAAACGCCACGAATGATTCGGAACACACGTAGAAGGTCCCGATCTCGACCCGGCTCCGGAGCGGCGGCGGGCCGGACGCGCCAACATGCGCGAAGGCATGAGCGCTTCCCCGCTCTGCCGTCCAGAGCCGGCAGGCGCCATCCAGGCCGTGGGTGTAGTCGGTATTCCACGGGTCATGGGCCGGCAGTCCGATCTGGCGGGCCACCCGCTGGGCCGCATACTCGGCCATGCCTTCATCGAACCAGAACGCGCGATCCCGGAGCAGCTCGTGCACATCCAGGCTGTCTGCCGCCTCGAAGGCCAGCGGCCGGCGCGGCATCAGGAAGACGTGCGCCATCTCGTGGAGGAGAGTGGTGCGGCTCTCGTCCGTCCATGCGAGCGGAAAGAAGATGCGGGAACCGGCGTCGGTCAGCGCACCGGCGGGCCGGGTGCCGAGGTAGATGCGGATCCGCGGGCTGTCGTAGCGATGCCAGGTGTGCGCCGGCGCCAGCAGTTCGCGCAGGGCGCGATAACCACGGGCAAGGGTATCGGCCAGCGCGGTGAGTTCGGTCGGAGAGAGCGCGTCGGGTGGGGCGTACAGGGTGATCGGCCCGCGCAAAACCCGGAGCCCGTCCCGCTCCAGCGTCGCCGCCATCAGCGAGTCGTCGGTGCTCCGGAACCCCGCGGCAATGGCGGCGCCCACCGGCGCCGAGCGCGGCAAGGGCGCACAGGCAACAGACAGGCACAGCAGCAGGAGTGCCGCAGGTTTCACGGTGGCTCGGCGGTCTGCCCGCAGGGGACGCGGTTGTGGTTATGGGAGCGACTGAATGGTCGCCAGTGGCACCGGCCAGCGCAAGATTCGCGCGAGCCGGTGCCCCTGTTTCAGGCTGGTGCGTTGGTCTTCTTGAAGAAGCCTGCGATGACCGGGAGCAGGAGACCCACGATGGCAGAGGCGCCGATCTGTCCACCGGTCTGGTTGCCGACGGCCCCGCTGAGGACACCCCCGAGCAGATGGCCGCCGCCCAGCCCGCCGATGGCACCCAGGATGGTGTTCCACAGCGGTCCCAGACTCTTCGCCTTGTTGAGCACGCCACCCACATTGCCGCCGGCCACGCCGGAGACCAGCTGAATGAGCAGGCTCGCGATGTCCATCGCACGCTCCAGGAAAGGGGAGGTCCTTGTCGCGGGGGTCGGGCAACCCTAAGATGCGAATTGCGACGAACTGCGCAACCCTCGGGCGGTTCGGGGCATCAGAAGCTGGATACCCGACTCGTCGAGTTCCCTCACCAGCCCCACTTCCGGCCCCCCGCCCGGAGTGCGGCCATGGATAGCCGCCATGCCCCACTTTCTGAACCGCTGGCCGGTCCGACTGGGCATCGCCGCCAGCCTCGCCATCATCGGTCTCTGGTTCGTCACCCGGCCCTCGGCCTCCAGTGAATCGGCACTCGTCTCCGTGGTCCGGAAGGGCGACTTCAGCGTCACGGTCACGACGTCCGGAGAGCTCGAAGCCAAGAACTCCGTCCAGATCACCGCCCCGCAGAATGCCCAGCAGGCGGAGGCATACCAGATGCGGATCGCCTCGATCGTGCCGGAGGGAACCCGCGTCAAGCAGGGCGACGTGGTGGCCGAGCTGGACCGCTCCACTCTGGCCGCCAAGATGGCGGAGGTCTCGCTGGCGCTGCAGAAGGCCCAGGCGGTGTACGAGCAGGCGATGCTGGACACGGCGCTCAACCTGGCGGCGGCGCGGGAGGACATGCGCTCGACGCAGCTGGCGCTGGAAGAAAAGCGGCTGGCCAAGGACCAGTCGAAGTACGAGGCGCCCACCATCCAGCGGCAGGCAGAGATCGACCTGGAGCGCGCGGACCGCGCCGTGGACAAGGCCAAGAAGGACTACGTCACCAAGACCGAGCAGGCCCGCGCCAAGATGCGCGAGGTGGGCACCGACCTCGAGCGCCAGAAGAACAAGCAGGACGTGGTGCAGCAGGTGATGGCGGGCTTCACCATCCGGGCGCCGGCGCCCGGGATGGTGACCTACGTGCGGGAGTGGAACGGCCAGAAGCGCACGACCGGCTCCCAGGTGTCGGCGTGGGACTCGCGGGTGGCGACGCTGCCGGACCTCTCGGCAATGGAGTCGGTCACGTACGTGAACGAGATTGACGTGCGCAAGATCGCCCCGGGGCTGCCGGCCGTGATCACGCTGGACGCCGATCCCACCCGGAAGCTGACCGGCAAGGTGGAGAGTGTTGCCAACATGGGCGAGCAGCGCCCCAACACCGACGCCAAGGTCTTCGAGGTGCGCGTGGCAATCACCGGCTCGGACACCACGCTCCGGCCCGGCATGACCACCGGCAACACCATCGAGACCTACCGCGAGAAGAGCGCGCTGGCGGTCTCGCTCGAGGCGCTGCACAACGAGGACAGCATTCCCTACGTGTTCCGGCAGGCGGGCGGCGGCGCGGTGAAGCAGGAGGTGGAGACCGGCGCGGTGAGCGAGGACGAGGTCGTGATCAAGCGCGGGCTCAAGGAGGGCGATCACGTCCTGCTCACCATTCCGCATGACGCGGCCCGCCTGAAGCTCGTCCGCCTGGCCGGCACCGGGAAGCACTAGCCGGTGACGGCTCCGCTCACCGAGTGGCGCGGCCGGTGGCGACTGGTCGCGGCCCACCTTCGTTTCAGCGCCGGCACCGCGCTGGAGGGCCTCCGCCACAACCGCCTTCGCGCGGCCCTCACATCCCTCGGCATCCTGTTCGGCGTGGCATCGGTCATCGCCATGCTGGCGATCGGCAAGGGGGCGGAGCAGGAGATCCTGCAGCAGATGGTGCTGCTGGGCGCCAACAACGTGATGGTGACGCCGCTGGTGGAGCAGACCGAGGGGCCGGCCACCGACGAGCCGCAGAAGCAGGTGAAGAAGTTCTCGCCCGGCCTCACCTATGCCGACGCGCAGGCCATCGGCCGCGCCATTCCCGATGTCGCCTTCACCAGCGCCGAGATCGTCTACAACACCGACGTGACACGGGAGGGCCGCCGCCGCTCCGGCAAGGCGGTGGGCGTGGACTCCAGCTACTTCGCGCTCACCAACCTCGAGCTCGAGAAGGGCGGGTGGTTCACACGGGACCAGGTCGAGTACGGCCTGCCGGTGGCGATCATCGGCGATGGCATCCGCACCCGCTTCTTCACCACCGAGGAGCCGGTCGGCCGCCCGATCAAGGTGGGGGACACCTGGCTCACCGTGGTGGGCGTGCTCCGGGACCGCCGGGTGACGCAGGACGAGGAAGCCAAGCTTGGCGTGCGGGACGCGAACATGGATGTGTACATCCCCGTGCGCACCATGCTGTCCCGGTTCCGGGACCGGGCCCGCGTCACCAGCCGGGACGTGGAGCAGGCGTCGAGCGAGGGATCGTTCGTCTCCAACGACGACCAGAAGAACCAGGAATCGAACGCCCAGCGCGCCGAGCGCACCAACCGCAACCAGCTGGACCGGATCATCGTGCGGGTGGCAGATGCCGGGCACGTGAGCGGCGTGACCGACGTGATGCGCCGGATGCTGGAGCGGCGCCACAACGGCGTCGTGGACTTCGAGATCGAGGTGCCGGAACTCCTGCTCCGCCAGCAGCAGCGTACCCGCACGATCTTCAACGTGGTGCTCGGCGCCATTGCCTCGATCTCGCTGCTCGTGGGCGGGATCGGGATCATGAACATCATGCTGGCGTCGGTGCTGGAGCGGATCCGCGAGATCGGCGTGCGCCGGGCGCTCGGCGCCACCCGGCGCGACGTGCTGATGCAGTTCCTGAGCGAGGCCGTCATGATCTCCGTGGCCGGCGGCGTCGCCGGCATCCTCGTCGGGACCGGACTCAGCATCGGCATCCGCCACTTTGCCGGCATCCGGACGCTCGTCTCGCCGCTCTCGATCCTGGTCGCCTTCGGTGTGTCGTTCGCCGTCGGGGTGGGATTCGGCATCATGCCCGCCTACCGTGCTGCCCGCCAGGATCCGGTCGAATGCCTCCGCTACGAGTGAACCCCATGACACTGCTGCGCTGCGTTCGCTGGCTGGCTCCCGCCGTGCTTGCCACCGCCATCACCGGCCGCGCCGGGGCCCAGGGCGCCATGACTCTGCAGGAGGCCATCGCGCTGGGACAGAAGCAGGGCCACAGTGCCCGGCAGGCGGAGGCGGGCGTGGAGGCGGCCCGCTTCACCAACGACGCCTTCTGGGCGCAGTACCTGCCGCAGCTCTCGATCTCCGGTACGGTGCCGCAGTACAACCGCACCATCGTGCCGGTGCTGCAGCCGGATGGCAGCACGGTCTTTCGCTCGCAGAACCAGACCCAGTCGTCGCTCAGCGCCAACCTGAGCCAGCGCCTGCCGACCGGCGGCGACCTTTTCGTCTCGAGTTCGCTGCAGACCTTCCAGATCAGCGGCGATCAGTCGTTCCGGACGTGGACTTCGACCCCGGTCTCGGTCGGCATCCGGCAGAGTCTCTTCCGGCCCAACACCTGGGCGCTGGACCGGCGGGAGCAGCCGGTGCGGAACGACCTGGCCGAGCGGCGCTTCCTGGAGTCGCGGGAGAACGTGGCCCTGGAGGTGACCGGGCTCTTCTTCGACCTGTATGCCGCGCAGGTCGCCCTGGCGAATGCCACCACCAACGCGGCGGTGAACGACACCCTCTACACGCTCAACAAGGGGCGCTTCGAGGTCGGCAAGATCGGCGAGAACGACCTGCTGCAGAGCGAACTGGCGCTGCTCCGCTCACGCAATGCCCGGGACGGCGCCCAGCTGGACTTTCAGCGTGCGGCGGCGGCGCTCCGGCACTCGCTCGACCTGCCGCCCGATGCGCCGATTGACATCCTCGTGCCGGGCGAGGCGCCGGCCTACGTCGCGGACACGGCGATGGCGGTGGCGCAGGCGCTGCACAACGTCTCCAGCGCCAGCAACGCCGAGCTGCAGGAGATCCAGGCCCGGCGCCAGGTGACGGAGGCCAAGCTCGACAACGGGTTCAGCGCCACGGTGCAGGCGAGCATCGGCTTCAACGCCACGGCAGCCACGATGGGTGACGCCTACCATAACCTGCTGGAGGCCCGGCAGGCGACGGTGCAGGTGCAGATTCCGCTCATCCAGTGGGGGGTGCGGCACGGCAGGGTGGGGGCGGCGCAGGCCGAGCTCCGGCAGGCGGAGGATTCACGCCAGGCCACGCTGGACCAGATCGCGATGGATGCGCGGTTCGCGGCACTGCAGCTGGATCAGACCCGCCGCTCGCTGGAGCTGTCCGCCAAGGCAGACACCGTGGCGGCCAAGCGGTTCGAGGTGGCATACAATCGATACGTCATCGGGCGGATCGCGATCGACAACCTCTATATCGCGCAGGCGGAGAAGGACCAGGCCATCGTGAGCTACCTGCAGGCGCTCCGGGAACACTGGCTGGCGCACTATCGTCTCCGGCGGCTCACGCTCTACGATTTCGAGACCGGCCAGCCGCTTCACTAGGGGCCGGCCATGAACCCGCCTAGAGGTTCCACCGGGGTCCCAGCATCCAGAAGAGCAGCCCGAAGCCCCCGATAAACGCCAGCATTCCGCCGAGAACGGCCAGGATGACCGCGGTGGTGGCGAGACCGCGACTGTTGTGGCTGGCAATCCGGTGCTGAATGAGGCCCCAGAGGGCGAGTGCTGCGAAAGCGCCGGCGACGCCGATGACCGGCCATCGCTTGAGGTCAGAGGTGGCGATCATGACGATGCTGGCGACCGCAGTGCCCAGGACGATCCAGAGCTGCGCATCGGACGCCGTGCGGGTCAGGCGTCCGAGTGATTGGGGGAACGATTCAGGAGTCGTCATACCTGGCCGCCAGTTTCCGCACCGTCGTGACGTTCCGCATCGTGGCCGGCATGCCGAGCGCCTTCTCCAGCGCCGCACCGGAGAAGGTGGAATCGCTGAAGCGCGAGCGGCAGCGCCAGTACACTTCGCGCCCGTGCACGTGGAAGGCGTCGTTGTCGGACTGAAGCCCCATCAGCGTCCTGACCGCGGCAGCCGCGGGCGCTGCCTGCAGAAATCCGATGTAGAGCGCCGCCGCCTCTCCCGCGGGGAACGCGCGGTGCGACTCGATGGCCGCCAGGTCTGCGGCGCTCCGGATGAACGTGGCCACGCCGTAGCCCAGCGCGCGTGCCAGATGCGCCTCGAGCTTCTTCTCCAGGGCGCCGAAGCTCCGCGCCCGGGTCTCGAAAATCACGTTGCCGCTGGCGATGAACGTCTCCACCGCCGCGAGCCCCGCCTGCTCGAAGAGCCCGCGCAGCCGGTCCATCTTCACCGTGTGGCCGCCCACGTTGATGGCGCGGAGGAAGGCGACGGCCTTCACGCGTTTGTGCGGCGCACGGCCGCGGTGAACTGCCCCGACGCGCCGCGCGGAATCGTGAGCGTCTTCCAGTCGGTGCCGGCGTAGTGCTTGGCCAGTTGCACGATCTGCCCCACATGGTAGGCCAGGTGCACCAGGTTCCGGTTGAGCGCCGCGACCACCGAATGCGGCTCCCCGCGAATCGGGACGGTCTGCGTGAGGTCGTCGTCCTGCAGGGCCCCGACCGCCTGCATCATCCGCTCCCATGCGGCCGTCCAGCGGGCCATCAGCGCGTCACGCGTGTCACCCGGGTTGAGCACGAATTCGTCGTCCCGGTCGCGGTCGGGTGATTCCCCGTCAGCGGCCGGGAAGTCGGCGAAGCGCGACTCGAGATTGCCCGCGAGGTGCTTCACCGTGATGGCGATGCTGTTGGTTTC
Source organism: Gemmatimonadales bacterium (assembly GCA_035712285.1). GTDB lineage: Bacteria > Gemmatimonadota > Gemmatimonadetes > Gemmatimonadales > GWC2-71-9 > CAMLHP01. Next base: position 24,314 of record DASTBA010000103.1, read on the forward strand.
GGGATCGGGTGCGGCGGTGAAGTGCTCCCCGTGCACCTGCGCCATGGCGTCTTCGGCTGTGGTGCGCAGCCGGTGGAGGCGCAGCGTCATGTCGCCGATGAAGGTTCGCGCGAGTTCTGCCATCAGCGCCCTCCAGGCACGGGATGCTGAAAAATACGGCCAGGGCACGCTTTCTGCCCCTCCTGCTCCCGTACCCCGGATTCCAGGAGGAGCCATGGGTTCGCTCTCGCGTGCCACCGCGCTGCTCGCGATTCTCGGTGCAGCCGGCTGCAGTTCCATCACCGGCGGGCCAGCCACCCAGCCGGCCCCGGCCATGAGCCGGGCGTCCACCAATGCCAGCACCGCCGCCACCCTTGGCATCCCGCCCGGGCACCTGCCCCCGCCGGGACTCTGCCGCGTCTGGATGCCGGGCACCCCTCCCGGACACCAGCCACGGGCACGGAGCTGCGCCGGCATCGAACGGATGGCGCCGGCCGGCAGCTGGATCCTCTATCGCCCGAGCGAGGACCGGAAAGTGGTGCAGGTTCGCGTCGTGGACGAACGGCGGGCCGGCTTCGTGATCCACCGGCGGGTGTACAGCGTGGCCCGTGGTACTCTGATCAGCGAGAGCTGAACCCCGCGATTCTCACCAGGTAGCCACCCTCGTCGTCATCCCGGCCGAACTGCGCGATGTGAGGCAGTGCGCCGGACCGGAGCAGCGCACCGACCGCGGGCCGAAGCACCGGCCCGCCGGTCGAGTTGCGTCCCTTGCCGGTGATGATGTGGACCAGCTGGCCGGCGCGCTGCGGCCGCGCAGTCCGGAAATAGTGTTCCAGCCGTGCCCGCGCCTCCGCGGCGGTGAACCCGTGCAGGTCCAGCGTGTCGTCCGGTCGGCCGTCGAGCGGGTCGAAGGGGTCGGGGCGAAGGCCAGCTCCACGAGTCTTCCTGGGCATTCCCAAGTGTTGACCCTACAGAGAGATAGCGCAACCCTCCACGACCAGATTGCTTCGCCCTTCGGGCTCGCAATGACATCAGCATGAAGAGCGTCGCCGTCAGGCGACGCCCTGCCGAGCAGCGGCTTTCAGCCGCGTGGATCGTCCCCGCCCTTGACAAACCGACATGAATGCTGAAATATCAGCACTGACGCGCCGGCCACCGCCGGCCACCGCACGAACTGGGGAGTGGACGCATGGCAGCGAAATCCGGCCCGGCCGACCTGAGCCGCCGCGAGCGGCAGGTGATGGACATCCTGCACCGGCGTGGTGAATCCACCGTCGCCGAGATCCTGCAGGCGCTGCCCGATCCGCCCACCTACTCCGCGGTGCGGTCCATTCTCCGCATCCTGGGCGAGAAGAACCTGATCGAGCACCGCGAGGACGGGCCGCGCTACGTCTACTTCCCCGCGAAGCCGACCGCCAAGGCGGGAGACGATGTCCTGGCCCATGTGGTCCGCACCTACTTCGCCGGCTCGCCGGAGCAGGCCGTCACCGCGCTGCTCCGCCTGTCCGACACCGACGTGAACGACGCCGAGATCGAACGGCTGCGCCAGAAGATCCGCCGGGCGCGGCTGGGCGGGAAATAGAGGCAGCCATGGCACTCACATTCCTGGTGATCCTGCTCAAGGTCACGCTCGTGCTGCTGGCGGCCCGGGCCGCAACGCTCGTCATGCAGCGTGCCTCCGCCGGCTCCCGGCACCTGGTCTGGCTGCTGGCGCTGGGTTCGCTGCTGGTGCTGCCGGCCATCGCTGTCTGGGCCCCGCTCCGGGTACCGGTGCTGCCGCAGGCTGTTGTGGCGGACAGGGGGGACAAGACGGACAAGGCGGTCAGGACGGACAGGGCGGTCGTGGCGGGAAAGGCGGACCAGGCGGACAGATTTGCGGCGCTGGCCGTCCCGTCTGTCCCGTCCGACGTGTCCGCCCCGTCCGTCCTGTCCATCTTGATTTCTCTCTGGGCCGCCGTCGCGCTGGCGCTCCTCGCCCGCCTTCTCTTCGGGGCCTTCTCGGTGCGCCGCATCGTGCGCCGGGGACGGAAGCTGGAAGATGGGGCGTGGCAGACACCACTCTACGAGATCGCCGACCGGCTGGGCCTGGACGACGCCCCCCGGCTGCTGCAGAGCAGCGACGTGAAGATGCCGTTCGCGTCCGGGCTCCTTCGACCCACGATCGTCCTTCCGGCAGAGAGCGAGAGCTGGAGCGCCGGGCGCCGCAGCGCGGTGCTGGTGCACGAGCTGGGGCACATCCGCCGGCGCGACCTGCTCGGCCACACCCTCGGCCGCATCGCCTCGGCGCTCTACTGGTTCCATCCGCTGGTGTGGACGGCGGCGCGGCGGCTCCGCGCGGAGAGCGAGCAGGCCTGCGACGACCTGGCACTCGCCTTCGGCGCCCAGCCGAGCGATTACGCCGAGCACCTGCTTGACATCGTGACCTGCGTGCGGGACCACAACACGCCGTCCATCGCGCTGGCGATGGCGCATCGGAAGGAGTTCGAGGGACGCATGCTCGCCATCCTGAATCCCGACCTGCGGCGCCAGGGCCCCGGGCGCGTGGAACGTACTTCGTACGCTTTCGCCCTCGTCGGCGTGGCCTTGCTCATCGGCGCGGCGGTGCCGGTGGCCAGGCAGTCTCGGGACGCGGGACGCGGGACGCGCGACCTGCAGCGCGCCGTGTCGGATACGCTGCCCGCTGCCAGGCCGGAGACACTCCGCACGCCGGTGAAGCACGAGACTTCGGTGGCTACGTCGACCCGGACGGACACGGCGACTGCCTCGGTCAACTCTTCCCGTCTTCCCGATCCTCGCCGCGCGGAGCTCCTCGCGCGCACGCTGCACGACGATGCGAACGCCGATGTCCGCCGCATCGCGGCGTGGGGACTGCAGCGTTACGCCGAGAATGACGTGGCCATCAACGCGCTGATCGCAGCGGTGGGCGGCGATGCCGATGCGAGGGTGCGCGAGATGTCCGCCTGGGCGCTGGCCGACGCGCCCCGGCGCTCGGCGGCGAGTGCGGCACTTGCCAGGGCCCTGCATGACGGGGATGCGAACGTGCGGGCGACCGCCGTCTGGGCGCTGGGCAACATCGGTGATGCAGGATCCGTGTCCGCGCTCGCGGGTTTGCTGAAGGATGGCGATCCGTCCATCCGGGAGACGGCGGCGTGGTCCATCGGTCAGTGCGATCCCGGCAAGGCACCGGCCGAGCTCACGGGTCTCCTGACCGATGGCAATCGCGACGTGCGGCTTTCGGCGGCGTGGGCACTGTTCGAGATCGAGGATCCGTCGGCGGGACCGGCGCTGGTGGCGGCACTCCGGAAGGAGACCGATCACGACGTGCAGGTCGGCATGATCCGCGCCCTCGGCGCGATGGGCGACGATGCGGTGGATGCGTTGCAGCAGGTCATCTCATCGCCGGACACGACCCTCCGCTCGGTGGCGATCGCCGCGCTGGCCGGTGGCGGCGCCACGGGACCGTGGCCCTGGCCGAGGCCGGAGCCCAGGCCCTATCCCTGACGCGAGACCCGGGACGCGGGACTCGGGTCCCGCGTCCATCTTCTTGTCTTCTGGTGCTGAAAAATCAGCAATACTCTTTTCCACCGGGGAGTCCCCATGTTCCGTCTTGCCAGCTTCGCCTTCGCCGCGCTCGTCACGCTCTGCCCGGAATCGCCGGGTGCCGCCCACGACTCTCGGCTCACGACATCCGTCTCGCGTCTCGCGTCTCGCGTCCCGGGTCCCGCGTCCGCTGATGTTCAGGCACTCATCGCCGCTGCTCGCGGCGCGCCGCCGATGCTCTGCGCCCTCGCCGCGCACTCGGTCGGCAATGGCGGCTGGGGCTGGAGCGATGCGCCGGTCACTCCCCTGCCCCACGCCGATCGCCGCTCCGCGCGGGCCGACAGCATCGCGCCCGCCGATGTGCAATTCCTGCTCGACAACCTGGGCGGGGGCGATGCCTGCGTGACCGAGATCGCCGTGCGCCTGCTGGCGAGTGACGACTCCGGCCCGGCCGTGGATGGCCTGATCCGAAACCTCGCCTCGCCCGATTCGTCGGTGAGGGTGGCGGTCTCCTTCGGGCTGGGCCTCGCGGCGCCCGACCGGGCCGACGACGCGCTGCTTCGCGCGGTGGATGATCGCGCCGCAAGTGTGCGTGCCAATGTTGTCTGGGCCCTGGGGCGGATCGGTGACGGCCGGGCGGTGCGCCCGGCGACCGGTGCCTTGCGCGACGGGTCGCCGATGGTGCGCCAGGCCGCCGCCGGCACGCTCGGCCAGCTCGATTCGGCCAGCGCCGTGCCGGCGCTGATCCGGGTCCTCCAGGACGATGACGTGGCGCGGGTGCGGCGCACCGCGGCCTGGGCGCTGGGCCAGCTCGAGGCGAAGGCCGCGGCGCAGGCCCTCGCTGCAGCACTCCGGAGCGATGCCGACGCCGAGGTCCGGGAAATGAGCGCCTGGGCACTCGGCAACATCGAGGCAAGGCCGGAAACCGCCGCGCTGGTGGCCGCCGCGAAGGGCGACAGCGATGACTCGGTCCGCGAAACGGCAGTCTGGGCATTGGGCAACGGCGGTGATGAAAGCGCCGCCGACGCACTCGGCCAGATCCTCTCGACCGACCGCAACCCGCGGGTGCGCAACACGGCCGCGTGGGCACTGGGCCAGTTCGACCTGCGTACCGCGCCGAAGGGATTGATTGACGCCCTGGGTGATGGCGACCGGGGCCTTCGCACCAAGGCGGCATGGGCCCTGGGGGAGATTGGCGATGCGGCCGCGCTGCCGGCCATTCGGGCCGCGATGAATCGCGAGACCGATGCCCGCGCCCGGAAGGCGGAACTCCGGGCCCTGATCCGGTCGGGCGGAGGCGCGGCCGAACTGACGGAGCTGCTGAAGAGCAAGGACGCCGGGATCCGTGAGGCGGCGGTGCGCGGGCTGGCGGGACAGGACGGCATGGATCCCTGGCCCTGGCCGATGCCCCGTCCCCGGCCCTTTCCCTGAGGCCGGGACAACCATCCACGGACTGGGGTTGTCCAACTCCTGTAACCCGATTGCCGGAGCCCGACTGTGACCGGATTGCTGGGCGTCATCCTGCTATTGCAGACCCAGGCGACCACCCTCACCCCGCCGCCGGCGGTGGGGAGTGCCACCAGCGTCCGCGCCGTGCGCGCCGACGTGGCCCCCGTGATTGACGGCAAGGACGACGACGCCGTCTGGCGGACCGCCCCGGTCATTGACGGCTTCCTGGAGGCGCGGCCGAGCGAAGGGGCCCAGGCCCGCGAGCGCACCGCCGCGCGCGTGGCCTACGACGCGCACAACCTCTATGTCTTCGTGCGCGCGTACGATGAGCACCCCGACAGCATCGTCAGGCTGCTCTCGCGCCGGGACAACCAGACGGCGTCGGACCAGGTCATCCTGATGCTCGACTCCTACCACGACCGGCGCAACGGCTACGAGTTCGCCGTGAATCCGGCCGGGGTGAAGGCGGACTACGCCATCTACAACGACGGCAACGAGGATGTCGCGTGGGATGCGATCTGGGATGCCGCCACCACCGTGGATTCCCTTGGCTGGACGGTCGAGTACCGCATTCCGTTCTCCCAGCTGCACTTCTCGCGGGCCGCCGACAAGACCTTCGGCATTCTCATCTGGCGGAGCATCCAGCGCTACACGTCGGTGAGCACCTGGCCGCTCTACCGCCAGTCGAAGTCGGGCTTCACCGCCCAGTTCGGCGACCTCACCGGCCTCCAGGGGCTGGCCAGTCCGGGCCATCTCGAAGTCGCGCCCTATATCGTCACCAAGAACGTGCAGCAACCGGC
>DASTBA010000104.1:0-55355 GCA_035712285.1 Gemmatimonadales bacterium
ACGCTGCCGGGCGGCGGAGTCGTGATGGCCAGCTTGGTGGCGGAGCCCGCCCCGATCACGATGTCGTTGGACGGCGGTGTGCCGGTGAGGCTCGGCCCGGAGAACGACAGCGTGTAGGTCCCTGACGGACCCGAGATGGCGAGCCCGGAGAAGACTGCCTGTCCCGTGCCGGCCGACGTGAGCTTCGTCGCATTGGTCAGGCTGCCGCCGGGCCCGGATGCGATCGTGGCCGTGACCTGGACACCGCCGGTCGTTACCGGATTGCCATTGATGTCCGCCAGCTGGATCACCGGCTGCGGACTGAGTGCCGCGCCACTCGTGCCGCTCGACGCCGGCTGGGTGGCAATCAGCAGCTTGCCCGCCGTGCCCGCGGCCGCCGATGCCGTGAACGTCACCGGACTGCCGGTGAGCCCCGATGCCGACGCGGTCATCTGGTTGTTCCCGCTTCCCGCCGTGGGCCCGAGCACCCAGTTCCCCACCGTCGCGATGCCGCCCGCGTCGGTAGTCTGCGTGGCACCAGAGACGCTCCCACCGCCTTGCGTCACGGCGAATGTCACATTCACCCCGGCGATTCCGTTCCCCGATCCGTCCGTCACTTTCACCGACGGCAGCGGGCTCACGGCACTTCCGGCCGTGCCGCTCAGCGTGGTGGCCGAGTTGGCGGCGATCTGCGTGGCCGCGCCCGCCGACACGTTGAAGGGATTGCTGGCAGCTCCCGAAAGCCCCGACCCCGTGGCGCCCAGCGTGTAGCCGGTGCCGGGCCGGTCCAGGGTGAGGGTGGAGAAGGTGGCCACGCCACCCGACGCATTCACGGTCTTCGTGCCGCCGAGGGTGGCGCTTCCGGGGTTCGCGCCCAGGGCCACGGTCACCGCATTCGTCGCGGTCGAGACCAGGTTCCCCAGCGCATCCTCCACCAGCACCGTCACCGCGGGGGTGATCACGCCGCCGGCAGCGATGGACGTCGGCTGCGACGAGAACGCCAGCTGGGCCGGTGCACCGGCCGAAAGCACGATGGCGCTGGATGGCGGTGTGCCCGAGATATCACCCCGGTTGGGCACCGTGAAGTTGAGTGTGTAGCTCCCCGCCGGCCCGCTGATGCCGAGATTCTGGAAGGTGGCGGTGCCGGCATTGGTCGATACAGTGACGATGCCGCTGAGCGACGAACCGGCCGGCCCCGAAGCGATCTGCGCCGCCACGCTGATGCCGGACAGGTTCACCAGGTTCCCGTTGCCATCCTGGATCTGGACCTTCGGCTGCTGGACCAGGGGCAGCCCGCTCCGGCCGGTGGCCGAGGGCTGCTGGATGATGGCAAGCTGACCGGCAGAGCCTACGGTAGCAGTCGCGGCAAATGTGACGGGAGAGCCGGCGAGCCCGGTGGCGCTGGCGGTGGTGGACTGTGCCCCGGCCGTTGCCCCCAGGGTGCGCTTCACCGCGGAGCGTCCATCCGGCCCGGTGGCAACGGTGGGGGAGCTCACCGCCCCGCCACCGACCACCACCCAGGTGACCTCCACGCCTGCCACCGGATTCCCGTTGCCGTCGGTCGCCTTCACCACCAGTGAATCCGGCAGGGGAGATCCCGCCACCGCCGTCTGCGCGTCACCCGATACCAGGGCGAGATTCGAGGCGGTGGAGGCACCTGCGGTCGCGGTGAACACCGCCTTGAGGGTATCGGGAGCGCCGTTGCCGGTGGGCTTCGCCATCGCCTGCTGGGCACCCGCGGCCGGACCCAGGGTCCACTTCGCACCGGCTCGGCCATCGGCGTCGGTCTTGCCTGACACCGGCGAAACCGAGCCGCCGCCCGAGAGCACGCTCCAGCTCACCGGCTGGTCCGGCACCGGGCGGCCCTTCTCGTCCAGCACCCGGACCACCAGCGAGTCCGCCAGCGGCGCGTTCACGGTGCCGTTCTGGTTGTTGCCCTTGGTGATGGAGATGGTGGCGGCGGTGCCCTCGCTGGGCAGGACCACGTCGCTGCCGCCGCAGGCGGCGAGCGACGCGACCGCGGAGAGCAGGAGAACACGGCTGATGGCGGTATGCATGGGCTAAAGATATGCCGCCATCAGCAGGCCGCGAACTCCCCTACCGCTGCAGGGCGATGCCGAGCCCCAGCGTGCCGATGTGCTCGGTGTAGTCCTGCCCCAGATCCCCGTTCAGGCGATAGACGTTGAAGTTCGCAGTGGGAACCAGGTACACGCGGCGGCCGATCCGGATGTCGTAGCCGAGACCGAGCTGGCCCGCGAATCCACCGTCGGTGGAGCGATTGCCGAAGTCATCCTCGATGCTGGACCCGCCCAGCCCGGCGCCGCCCTTCAGGAAAAACCCGGCCCGGCGCGCGGGATAGTACTGCGCCACCAGCATCAGCCCGCCCACCGTCTCGGTGATACCGTTCCGGTCATTCACCCAGGCGTTGAGCTCGCCGCCCAGGCGAAGATGCGGATTCACGGTCCCGCCCAGGCGGATGGCAAACTCCGGACGAGTCAGGGCGTCGCTGTAGCCAAGCCCGTCATCGTCGAAATTCACGCGCTCGCTGCCGGCGCCGATCTCGAAGACACCCCAGAAACCGTGCCGGCCCTCCTGGCCAACCTCACGGATGCCGGCTCGGCGCTGCTGCGCCTGAAGGGAAAGGAGTGGCAGCGAGAGCAACGCGGTGGCGATCGCTGCGCGACGGATGAGCGGGAACATCGGGCACTCTCCCGGCGAGTGGTGAATGATGACGGATGCCGCCCGGCGAGGCGCAAGAGCCGGGCCCGGTCCGTCTCATCGCGCTATCTTGTTGCATGCTCACATCTTGTGGCAGACGCCGCCGATCGCCCATGACCGAATTCGTCCCGCCTGCCGGACACCCCGCCTGATGCGCGCACGAGTCCTGGTGCCGCTGTTCGCGGTGCTGATTGCGGGGGTCTGCGTCCGGCTGGCCATCTGGCAGATCCATCGCCTGGACGAGCGGCGCGCGCACAATGCGCGTGCCCGCGCCGTGCTCGCGGCTCCACGTCAGGAGATCACAGGCGCTGGTATCGTGGAACCCTACAGGCGGGTCCGCCTGTCAGGCCGCTGGGACTATGCCCACGAGATCATCCTGCGGCAGCAGACACTGGAGGGAACACCGGGGCTGACGTTCGTGACGCCGCTGATCGTGGACAGCGCCGCGCGTGCCGTGCTGGTGGTCCGGGGGTTCGTCCCGTCGCCCGACGGCCTGTCGCTGCCGCCGTTCAGCACGCGGGAGGGCGATACGGCCACGGTGCTGGGCACCGCCCTCGCCCTGCCCACCCGGCAGGACCTCGGCCGCCCGCTCACGCGGAATGGCGTCACCACCTGGGCGCGTCTCGACAGCATCGCGATCGCCCGGCGGGTGCCGGTGCCGGTCATGGGGATCTACGTGGTCGAGGAGGAACTCCGGCCGCGCAACCACTTTCCCGAGCGGCTCACGGTCCCGCCACTGGATGACGGCCCGCACCTGAGCTATGCCATCCAGTGGTTTGCCTTCGCCACGATTGCGCTGGGCGGGGCGTGGTTGTGGATGAGGGGGCAGCGGTCGTAGGTCGTGGGCACGCTCCTCATCCTGAGGGAGCGGAGCGACCGAAGGATCTCCTCACCCGGCTCCGAACATGACGGGTAGATCCTTCGCTTTGCTCAGGATGAGGAAGACCTGCGACGTACGACCGGCGCCTTACGACGTCCCGGCCCCATCCATCTCCTGAATCGTCCTCGTGCTCGGCTGCGTGGTCTGCTGCAGGCGCGCCGCCACTGCCTCCGCCTGATGGAACGCCCGCAGCAGGTTGCCGCCGGCCAGCTTCTTCAGATCCGCATCCGACCAGCCCCGGCGGATCAGCTCGGCAAAGATCACCGGGAAGGTTGACACATCCTCGAGGCCCTCGGGGGTCTCGGAAATCCCGTCGAAGTCACTGCCGATGCCGACATGATCCACGCCCGCCACGTCCCGGACGTGCTCGATGACGTCGGCGACATCCCTCACGGTGGCCTTCGGGCGCGGATGCGCGGCGTGCCAGGCGTCCCACTGCCGCTCCCGCTCGGCGGAGTCGGCCACCGGACGGAGGTCACGTCGGGCGGCATCGGCGGCACTCTCCCACTCCATCACGGTCCGCGACACGAAGCCGGGCACCACCGGCACCATCACCACGCCGCCATTGGCCTTGAGGCGCGCCAGGATCGAGTCCGGCACGTTGCGGGGGTGATCCACCAGCGCCCGCGCGCCCGAGTGCGAGAAGATCACCGGCGCCTGGGCCACGTCCAGCGCGTCGCTCATGGTGCCGGGCGAGACGTGGGAGAGATCCACCAGCATGCCGAGGCGGTTCATCTCCCGCACCACCTCCCGGCCGAAGGGGGTGAGCCCGCCGTGCCGGGCGCTGTCGAGGGCCGCGTCCGCCCAGTCCAGCGTGACGTTGTGGGTCAGGGTCATGTACCGGGCGCCCAGCGCGTAGTAGTCTCGCAGCGCACCCAGCGAATTCTCGATGGCGTGCCCGCCCTCCATGCCGAGCAGCGAGCCGATCCGGCCGCGCCTGAACTCGCGCTCGATATCGGCGGCGGAATACGCCGGGGCCAGCTTCTCCGGATACATCGCGATCATCCGCCGCGCGATGTCGAACTGCTCCAGCTGCACCCGGGCGTAGCCGCTGTCGCGGATCTCGCCGGGGATATAGATGGACCAGAACTGCGCGCCCACGTGGCCGGCCTCGAGCCGGGCGAGGTCGGTCATCCCGGGCGTCGTCTTCCGGAGGTCATAGGCCGCCACGTCACGCGGATGGGTCTTGCTGTTCCGGATCTCCCAGGGCAGGTCGTTGTGCCCGTCGATGAGCGGCGTGGACTGGAGAAGCCGGATGGCGTGCTCCAGCGCGGGGTCGGGGGTCTGGGACATGAGAGGGGAGGTCAGGGAGGTCAGGGCGGACAAGGCGGACAGGGCGGAAAAGGCGGACAGGATGCGCATGATGACTCGCGAAGGTGACAGGGTCAGCTCGGGCGGGACGGAGGCGCTTCCAGCGCGCGGCCGATCTGGATCAGCTCGGGCCGCAGGATGAACTCGGGACAGATGGTCTGGTCGAACTCGTAGGGGCCGCCGGTTTCCGCGTCGCGCCAGGGGAAGCAGCGGCAGACCTCGGGATAGTAATCGCGGTCGTGGATGATGCAGGTGTTGCCCTGCATGAAGGCGCAGCGGCCACCGCGGACGCGGGTGCGCCATTCGCCCCAGCGGGTCTGGTACACGTAGTCCCCGCCGAACTCCGCCAGGATGGCCGCCGCCTCGTCGTCGGTGACCGTGGTGCCCCAGCTGCAGCAGTTCGACTGATGCGGACAGGGATAGCATGGTAGCGATGGCAGGGCGCTCACCGGGGCCGGCCCACCACCTCGGGCATCGGCACCCCGTCCACCGGCTCGGTGGGCGTCACGCCGATGGCTTTCGCCAGCGTGGGCCCGATGCTGGTGGTGCGGACCGGGCGGTCATACACCGCGTGGCGGATGCCGCTCCCCGCGATGACGATCGGAACCTCGACATCGTGCAGCTCGGGCGTGCCGTGGTTGGAGAGTCCGCTCGACGACCAGATGAATTCCGGCCTGAGCACCGCGATGGCGAGCCACTGGTGGTCGGGCGGCACCTGGCGGCGCCAGCGCTGCGCGATGACATCCGATTTCGGGGCCCGGGCGAGGGTCTGCGGCGTATACGCGCGAAGCACCTGCGGCCGGGCCTCGAGGTCCCGTGCGATGGCGTTGCTCAGGCTGTCCACATTCACGCCGCGCGCGCGGAGCGCCGGCACATCCGCCGAGAGAAGCCCGTACTGCAGGTCGAAACCGAACCGGGTCTTCCAGCGCCCTTCGAGTTCACGCCGGAGCCGCGGCACCAGGTCGCGGATCCAGTAGGCGTCCGCCTTCTGGTGCTTCACCTCGCGCGTGTACGCCGGGATCGAGGGTGCGCCGTGGTCAGCGGAGAGGGCGAAGACCGTCCGGTTCCGGGGAACCATCGTGCCGAGCGAATCGAGGAACCAGCCGAGCCAGTGATCGAGGCGCAGCATCTGGTCGTGCATCTCGCGGGAGTCGGGCCCCCAGTCGTGCCCGATCTCATCGGTGGTGGAGAGGGATACCACGAGCAGGTCGGGTGCCCCGCGGCGGCCGAGGCGCAGCGTGCGCACGCCGTCGAGCGCGAGATCCAGCGTGAGCGAGTCCATCCAGGGCGAGCGAATGATCCGGCTCACGAGGTCCGCGCTGTCCGCGGGCATGACGTGCGGGAACGCGATGTCCTTGCCGCCGTTCTCGAAGGCGAACGAATCGGGCTCGGCGTAGCGCGCGGCCGGCAGCAGCGGCGTCCAGGCGGAGCCGGCGAGCCGCATCACCCCGCGGCGGGCGTTCCAGGCCTGCACCCAGGCCGGCAGGGTGTCGCGGTACCAGGTGCTGGTCGAGAAGGTGCTGTTCCAGGCGTACCAGAAGACGTTGGCGCGCGCGCGGCCGATCGGCAGGATGGCGCCACGATCCTTGCGGGACACCGAGAGTGCCACGGCATTCGAGTCGCGCGCCAGCATCCAGTCGTACAGTTCGGTGCCGCGGAACTTGGCGGGCGAGGCGCCGTCGGCGCGGGGGGCACCGATGATCGGGGCCGAGGAGTCGGGAACGCCCCGGGCGTTGGAGACGATGTTGGTGCTGGCCGGCGGCCGGCCGGAAAGGAGCGTGGAGTGGCCGGGTGCGGTCTGGGTCAGCGCATGATCCTGGCGTGCGTGGAGGAAGACCGCGCCGTGGTCATACAGCCAGCGCAGGCCACCGGTCAGGTCGCCGTGGAACCGGGTGAAGTAATCCGGCCGCATCTGGTCCACGACGATGAGGACGACGAGATCGGCCCGGACTGGCGGGGCAGCGTGTGCAGACGGCGAGGATCCGGGAGCGGCAGCGAGCAGCAGTACCGCACCGCACAAGGCGAGAAGTCGTGAACGCATGCCGGAAAGTAGCGAGGGACCGAAGCGAGCTGAGCACTAAGGGCTGAAAGCTCTTGGCCTTCAGCCTTGAGCCCTCAGCCCGGATGCACCGCGAAGGAATCGAACCTTCAACCTTGGGATTAAGAGTCCCCTGCTCTGCCAGTTGAGCTAGCGGTGCGGGTGGTACGCGGCGGACCGCGGCCATAGCCCCAACGGGAATCGAACCCGTCTTTCGACCTTGAAAGGGTCGCGTCCTAACCGATAGACGATGGGGCCGACTTCCCGCCTGCGAGTCCGGCGAGTGTCCGCCGGCTCTCCATGTCATAGCGCTAACGGGATTCGAACCCGTGTACCAGCCTTGAGAGGGCTGTGTCCTAGGCCACTAGACGATAGCGCCGTGTGCCTGCCAAACCATCGCCGGTTCCCCGGAACAGGCCCGGAGGGAATCGAACCCCCAACCCCCGGTTTTGGAGACCGGTGCTCTACCAATTGAGCTACGGACCTTCGATCTTGCCGCCGTGGCACCGTCCCGTCAGGTCAGGCGCCGCGGCCCACGGAAGGGTGGCTGACGGGGTTCGAACCCGCGACCTCCTGAGCCACAGTCAGGCGCTCTAACCGGCTGAGCTACAGCCACCACGCGGAGCAAACGGGCCCCGGCCAAGCGCGGGAAGATAAGACTTTGCAAACGGGTGGGTCAAGACCAGAAGCGGGCCCGCAGCGCCGCCCATCCGTCCCACGGCGGCACCGCTTGCCCGTCGATGGCAGCGACAGCGACGATCCCTCGCGCGGCGTTGAGCACGGCCGCCGGGCAGCCAAGAATGCCGTCCAGGCGCACCCGGGCCTCGACCAGCCGTCCGGCCAGCAGCTGCGACAGGCGCTCCCGCGCCACACTGCGGAGGACGCCGAGCGCCAGCGGCGGCGCGGCGATTGCACCGCCGGGCTGCCGCCAGACCAGCGCCCAGCGCGACGCCTCCGCCACGAGGCCCTCACCGGTGAGCAGCAGCGCATCGTCGGCCCCGGCGTGGACCGCCTCATCATGCGCCAGGTCGAACACCAGCCGGTCCTCGGTCTTCCACGGGTACGCGGCATGCGCGTGCGAAGTGACGCGCAGGGCAATCGAATCGGGAATGGCCGCATCCCGCACCGAGAACGACACGCCACCGGCGGCGACCGCGATGCGCACGACGCGGTCGGCACCGCCCTCAGGCGCCTCGACATGAGGCAGGCGAATGCCGAGCGTGCCCGAGGCGGCCCGGAGCCGGGCGGCGTGAAGCGGCCAGAGCGGGGCGGTGCCCTGCTGGACCCGGATGGTCTCAATGAGGACAGTCACGTCTCGACCGGCAGCGTGGCCGTGGCGGCGGTGCGCGCCTCCATCCAGGTCCGGATGGTGGTGGCGCCGAAGATGATGGCCGCGCCGGCCAGCGCCCAGGCACCGGGCCGCTCGCCATGCACCAGCCAGGACCACACCGGATTGAGGGCCGGCTCGACCAGCAGCAGCAGTGACGCCTCGAACGCCGGTACCCCGGCAATGCCCCGGGCCAGGAACATATAGGCCACGCCGATCTGGACCACGCCGAGGTAGGTCACGACGGCCCAGTCCGCGACTGATGCATGGTGAACCGGCAGCGCAACAGGCAGGACCACGAGGAAGACCAGCGCGTTCCCCACCACCATGGCCGCCAGCTGCGACCCGCGCTCGGGACCCGACGCCAGCCACCGGAGTCCCATCACGGTGAGGGCGTAGGTCAGTCCCGAGGCCGCCGCGAGGAGATTGCCGGCCCGCGGGTTGGGTGCCGTCGCCAGCGGGGCCTGGCGGGTGACGAAGAACAGCACCAGGCCCACCGCGATCGCCACCATGAACCACAGGTCCTTTACCCGGATCCGCTCATGCAGCAGGAAGGGCGCGAGGATCAGGATGTAGAGCGGGGCGGTGCTCTGGAGGAAGATGGTGTTGGCGGAGGTGGTGAGCTTGTTGGCCACCACGAAGAGAAAGAGCGTCGCCGCGTAGGCGATGCCCACCATCACCGAGCGCCAGGTATAGCCCCGGCGTGCCTCGGCGAGCAGGAAAAAGAGGGTGAGCGCCGCGATGCCCGACCGGAAGGCGGCCACCTGATAGCCGGTGAAACTGGCGGCCTTGATGGCGGCTCCGCCGGTCGAGAAAAGCGCGGCCGCCAGGACCAGCTGGAGCCGCGCCACATTGGATCGCTGCATGGCGATAAGCTAGCGCCGGTCAGGGTGTGCCGATACCGTGGCGCCGAAGGGCAGCCCGTACCTCCTCCAGTGGCACCGCCGGCACCCGTCCCGCCCGGCTTTCCACCGTGGTGGCCATGAACAGCGAGTTGTACACCGCCTCCTCCGTGGCCTCGGCGGCGGCCTCGAAGAGCGGCGACATCGCATCATTGTCCAGGTCGCTCACCTGGCGCAGGGAATCCTTCGGGGAGCGCCGCACCGACTCGGCGGTGGAGAAGGCGATGACGTAGTCCCCGGAGCCGTTCGATGCGTACGACCCGGTGCGCCCCAGCCCCAGCAGCGCCCGCTCGGCAAGCCGGTGCAGGTTGCGGTCGGACAGTGGCGCGTCGGTGGCGATCACGATCATGATCGAGCCGTCGGCGCCCTTCTTCGGCACCGTATAGTCCGGCCGCGGCAGTTCCTTCCACATCGGCACACCCGATACCGTGAAGGCGCCGCCGAAGTTGCTCTGCACCAGGACCCCGACCGTATACTGCGTGCCCCGCCGGGACGACGTCCCGATCCCTCCCTTCCAGCCGAAGGCGATCGTCCCGGTGCCGGCACCGACGCTGCCTTCGGTCACCGCACCGGTATCGGCCTGCTGGAGGGCCTGCACCACATCCTCCGGACGGATCGGCCGGTCCCGGATGTCGTTCAGGAGCCCGTCGTTGGTCTCGCCCACTACGGGGTTGATGGAGCGTACCCGTTCCATGCCCGGCTGGTGGATCAGGTAGTCCACCATCGCATCCGCGGCACGCCAGACGCAGAGGGTGCAGGTGAGCAGGATGGGCGTCTCCAGCTCGCCGAGCTCATTCACCTGCGTCGAGCCGAGCAGCTTGCCGAAGCCGTTCCCTACCACGATCGCGGCCGGCACGCGCGAGAAGAAGAGGTTGCCGCCGTGCGGAATGATCGCCGTGACACCGGTCCGGATCGAGTCGCCCACGACGCGCGTCACCTGCCCCACGCGCACACCCGGCACATCGGTGATCGCGTTGTGCGGGCCGGGCGCGAGCCGCCCCGGTGCGACGCCGAGGTCTCGCGCATGCATGCGCTGCTGGGCGCTGAGGCCGCAGGGAAGCAGCAGAAGTGCCAGCACCCCGATCCGGGCGACCCGATTGCTTCGGGCGCTGCACGCCCTCGCAATGACGCGCGTCCCGCGCCCCGCCTCTTGCGTCTCGCGTCTCATGACTTGAGCTCCTCCAGATCCCGATACAGTTCCAGCGCCCCCGGATTGGCCAGCGCGTCGGTGTTCGTCACCGGCCGGCCGTGGATGACGTCCCGCACCGCGATCTCGGTGATCTTCCCGCTGATGGTGCGGGGAATGTCCGCGACCTGCACGATCCGCCGGGGCACGTGGTGCGGGCTGGTGCCCTGGCGGATGCCCTGGCGGATCCGCTCGCGCAGCGCATCGTCGAGTTGCAGGCCCTGCCGGAGCCGCACGAAGAGCACGATCCGGACATCGTCCTCCCACTCCTGCCCCACCACCAGGCTCTCGACCACCTCCGGCATCTGCTCCACCTGCCGGTAGATCTCCGCCGTACCGATGCGCACGCCGCCCGGATTCAGCGTGGCGTCGCTCCGGCCCAGGATCACGAGCCCGTCGTGTTCGGTCCGCTGGGCCCAGTCGCCATGGCGCCACACGCCGTCGAACATCCCGAAATAGGCATCGTGATACCGGGAGCCGTCCGGATCGTTCCAGAAGCGGGTCGGCATGCTGGGGAACGGCATGGTGCAGCAGAGCTCCCCCGGCTCGCCCGTATCCGCGGATTCCCGCGCCGTTCCGGCGCGAAGGATTTCCACCTTCATGCCGAGGCCGCGAGTCTGCAGCTCGCCCCGCCAGACCGGGCCGATCGGATTCCCGAGCGCGAAGCAGGAGACGATGTCGGTCCCGCCGCTGATGCTGGCGAGATGCACATCGGACTTCACATCCCGGTAGACATAATCGAAACTTGCGGCCGCCAGCGGGCTGCCGGTGGACAGGATGGCACGGAGCGCATCCAGACGGTGGGTCCGCGCCGGCGCCAGCCCCTCCTTCTCAGCCAGCGCCAGGTACTTGGCGCTCGTGCCGAAGACCGAAATCCGCTCCTCGGCGGCCATGGTCCAGAGCTGCGCCGGATCGGGCGCCATGGGCGCGCCGTCGTAGAGCACGATCGCGGCCCCGGTCGCGAGCACCGATACCAGCCAGTTCCACATCATCCAGCCGCAGGTCGTGAAGTAGAAGACCCGGTCATCCGGCCCGATGTCGGTGTGGAGCACGTGCTCCTTCAGGTGCTGCAAGAGCGTGCCGCCGGCGCCATGCACCATGCACTTGGGCAGCCCGGTGGTGCCGGACGAATACATGATGTAAAGCGGATGATCGAACGGCAGCCGGACGAACTTCGGCTCGGTATGGTCGGCGTACGGGGCAACGAAATCTCCCCACGCCACGGCGCCCGGCACCTGATCCAGCGGCGGCTCGGCGCCGAGATACGGCACGACCACGATGCGCTCGATGGCCGGAATCGCATCGCTCACCGCCCGGACGCGATCGAGCAGCGGTATCCGCTTGCCGGCGTAACGGTACCCGTCCGTGGTGATGAGCACCCGCGGCTCGATCTGGCCAAACCGGTCCAGCACCCCCTTCACGCCGAAGTCCGGCGAGCAGGAGGACCACACGGCACCCAGCGAGGCGGCACCCAGCATGGCGATGACGGTCTCGGGCAGGTTGGGCAGGTAGCCGGCCACGCGGTCGCCCGCGCGCACCCCGGCCGCCGCCAGGGCTGCGCTCACCTGTGCGACACTGGCACGCAACTCCTGGAACGTCAGCCGGCGCTGGAAGCCGAGCTCGTTCCAGAAGACCATGGCCTCGCGACGATCGTCCTGCCGCAGGAGGTTCTCGGCGAAGTTGAGCCGTGCACCGGTGAACCAGGCGGGGCCCTGTGCCGGATCGGGCGGCGCCATCCGCCCGAGGCCGAACACGACGGTCTCCCACGGCAGGCCCCCATCCCGCTCGTCGGCCATGACGCCGCAGAAATCCCAGACCAGCGGCCAGAAACGCGCGGGCTCCGCCACCGACCAGCGCCAGAGGGACGGCATGTCATCCGCCGCGGCGCCGGCCGCCCGCGCGCGCTCCAGGAAGCGCGTGAGGCTGGCCCGCGCCACCCGCTCGGGCGAGGGCGTCCAGATCGGTGCGGTCATGGAAGGCACGCGGGGGCGCGACGCAGGTCGCGCCCGGTCATGTGGTCGGCGGATTGAATTGCGCGTGCTGCTGGTCCACCCAGCTCCGGTGGTAGGACTCGTCCTCGATGGCGATCGCCGCCTTGGCGACGTGCAGCGGACGGAACGAGTCCATCATCACGGCGAGTTCATTGGTGGCCTTGGCCCCGATGCTCGCCTCGGCGCGCCCCGGGTGCGGCCCGTGGGGCAGGCCGTCCGGATGGTGGGTGATGCTGCCGTACTCGATGCCCTTCCGGCTCATGAACTCGCTGGAGGCATAGAAGAGCACTTCATCCGAATCCACGTTGCTGTGGTTGTAGGGCGCCGGCACCGCGTTCGGGTCGAAGTCGTACGGGCGCGGGCAGAAGCTGCAGATCACGAAGCCGTCGCCCTGGAAGGTCTGGTGCACCGGCGGCGGCTGGTGAATGCGCCCCACGATCGGCTCGAAGTCGTGGATGTTGAAGGTCCAGGGATAGAAGTAGCCGTCCCAGCCCACCACGTCGAAGGGATGGTGATCGAGAATCAGCTCGTTGAGTGCGTTGTACTGCTTGACGAGGATGCGGAAATCGCCCTTCTCGTCGTGGGTCCGGAGCTCCGCCGGGCCGTGAATGTCCCGCTCCGAGTAGGGCGCGCCTTCCACCAGCTGCCCCACGTCGTTCTGGTAACGCTTGGGGAAGCGGACGTGACCCCGGCTCTCGAAGACGAGCAGCTTGGTCGGGCCGGCCGTCGCATCGAGGCGCCAGCGGTGGAGGATGTTGCGATGGATGACGACGTAGTCCCCGTCCCGGTACGGCAGGTCGCCGAACGGCGACTCCAGCACGCCGCGGCCCTCCACCACATAGCCGACCTCGTCGGCCTGCGAGTTCCGGTAGAAATGGGCGTCGATCTCGTCCGGTTCGACATAGAGCATGGCGATGTCGTTGTTGAACAGGACCGGTACGCGGTCGAGCGTCGGGCTGCCGCCCTTCTTCACCTGGGCGGTCTTGAAGTGCCGGTGCCTGAGGGACGTATCGTCGTCCTTCTCCCAGACGATCTCGCGGAGGCGCCGCGCCGACTTCACCGTGGTGGGCGGATAGGTGTGGTACAGGAGCGAGGCGGTGCCGTGAAAGCCCTCGTGGCCCATCAGCTCCTCGGCGTACAGCCCGCCATCGGGCCGCCGGAACACGGTATGGCGCTTGGGCGGAACCTGCCCCAGGGTGCGGTAGATCGGCATGGGATATTCTCTCTGTTTCGTGGCATCGGGGGAATCTGCAGGGGCGCACGGCCGTGCGCCCTTACAGATTCCCCCGCTCGGCCTGCTCGCGCTCGATGGCCTCGAACAGCGCCTTGAAGTTCCCCGCCCCGAAGCTCTTCGCGCCCTTGCGCTGGATGATCTCGTAGAAGAGCGTGGGGCGATCCTCGACCGGCTTGGTGAAGATCTGCAGGAGATACCCCTCGTCATCCCGGTCCACCAGGATGCCAAGCTCCCGCAGCGGCGCGAGATCCTCGTCAATGTGTCCCACCCGGTCCAGCACCGTGTCGTAGTAGTTCGAGGGCACGCGCAGGAACTCGACCCCGCGGTCGCGCAGCGCCGTCACCGTCGTCACGATGTCGTCGGTGGCAATGGCGATATGCTGGCAGCCGGGACCGTGGTAGAAATCGAGGTACTCGTCGATCTGGCTCTTCTTGCGGCCCTGGGCCGGCTCGTTGAGCGGGAACTTGATCCGGCCGTTGCCGTTGGAGACCACCTTGGACATGAGCGCCGAGTATTCGGTGCTGATGGCCTTGTCGTCGAAGGAGATCAGGTTGTAGAACCCCATCACCTTCTCGTAGAACCCGACCCACTCGTTCATCTTGCCGAGCTCGACGTTGCCCACGCAGTGGTCCACGTACTTGAGGCCCACGGGCGGCGGGTTGTAGCGCGGCTCCTCCTTGCGGAACCCCGGCATGAACACGCCGCGATACCCCTTCCGCTCCACCAGCGAGTGGATGGTATCGCCGTAGGTGCAGATGCCGGCAACGATCACCTCGCCGTCGTCATCCTTGAGGGTGCGGGGTTCGTAGGCCACGCGGGCGCCGCGCTCCACCGCCTTGCGGAAGGCGTCGGTGGCATCGTCCACCCAGAGGGCCAGGTCCTTGACCCCGTCCCCGTGGCGCCGCACGTGGTCCGCGATCGGCCCGTCGGGCCCGAGCGGCGTGGTGAGGACGAGGCGCACCTTGTCCTGCTGGAGTACGTAGCTGGCCCGGTCGCGGGTGCCGGTCTCCGGGCCGCGATAGGCCACCAGCCGGTAACCGAAGGCGGCGCGGTAATAGATGCTGGCCTGCTTGGCGTTGCCGACATAGAACTCGATGTAGTCCGTCCCGTTGATCGGGAAGGTGTCGGTGACGCCCTGGGCGGCCGGAAGTGTGCTGGTCATGCCGATCTCCCTGCTGGCGATATTCCGGAAAGGTGTGACCATTCAATATATGTGCAAGCCCGGGAGGGTCGCGCATCTCCCGGCCGGCTCACGATGCTCCGGACCAGACGGCTCCCGGCCGCTCGAACCCGAACCCCCGGACTGATGACGCACGACGTCGGACGCCTGTTCGAGCAATATCATGCACCCCTGGTCCGGATGCTCTGGCGCCGGACCGGGGACCGCGATCGTGCCGAGGAACTGGCGCAGGAGACCTTCGCCCGGGCGCTGGAGTCGCCGCCCAGCAACCCGCGGCCGTGGCTCTTTGCCGTGGCCCTCAATCTGGTGCGGGAAGATGGCCGGCGCGCCACCCGGCAGGGGCGGCGGCTGCAGCTCCTGAAGGCCGAGAGCCCCACCACGACGCCGTCGCCCGACGATGAATTCGACCGGCGGGAGCGGCAGGCGGCGGTGCGCGCGGCGCTCGGCATGCTGACGGAGCGGGATCGCGAGGCGCTCCTGCTCAAGGCGGAGGGCTTCAGCTACGACGAAATCGCCGCGACGCTCGGGCTGGCGCGGGGAGCCATCGGCACGACGCTCGCGCGGGCGCGCAAACGGCTGGTGGAGGCATACCGCGCCGGGGAGGGAGAGCGACATGCAGCATCCTGACGAGGGGACCCTCCACGCCTGGCTGGATGGCGAGCTGGCGCCGGACGAAGTCCCGGCGCTCCGTGCCCACGTGGAGGGCTGCGCCGCGTGCGCCGCACTGATCCGCGAGGCCCGGCAGCTTGTGGCAGACTCGAATGACCTGATCCTCGCCCTCGATGAACCGGCGGCGGCGGGCCAGACGTCGGAGACCATCCCGACCGGACGGGGCGCTCCGGTTGTTCTTCTCCCCTACCACGAGCGGCTGGCGCAGCGCCGGGGGAGCTGGCGGCGGGTCATGGCCGTTGCAGCGACAGTGACGGTGGCGGCGGGCGCCAGCTGGTTGGCGTTCCGCTCGAAAGCTCCCGAGGTCCGGACCGCGTCGAACATCCTCTCCAGCGCACCGGTCTCGGGGGCTGCCACCACCGCCGCCGCACTTGCGAGGGATTCCCAGGCTGTGGCGAATCCGGCCACGGCTCCGGTGACCGCGCTCAGGCAGGATTCGTCGACGGGCGCCGCAGAGGTCGCAACGCAGAATCCGGCCGTGCCGCGGGCTGCGGCATCGAAGATCGTCATCGCGCCGATGGAGCCGCGCACCGACGTGGCGCACCCCGCCGCGACCGCGGCCCTCCGGCGGCCGGCACCTCAGCCGCTGGCCGAGGTCCGGGCAGAACCGGCCACGGAGCCGGCCCCGCTGCTGGCCGCCGATGCCCCGCCGATCACGTCACGCATCGGCCTCGACGAGGCGCGGGAGCAGCTCGGCGGCAATCTGCATGTCATTGATGGATTGCAGCCCGAAATGGTCGGGCTGGTGCCGGGCCGGCTGGTGCCCGGCGCGGATTCGTCGCGCCCGGTGGTGCGGGTGGTCTATCTCGATGCCGATGGTCACTCGTTCTTCCTGGACCAGCAGCGGGTCACCAGCGCCTCCGCTGCAGGGGCCCTCATGGCCCGGATGGCCAGTGTCCCCGGGGAGTGGCGTGCGGGAGACGTGCAGCTCCGCCTCCACGGCGCCATCCCCAAGGACTCGCTGGCCCGACTCCAGCGCCGGGTGCGGTAGCAGGTCGGTCAAGACGCCGAAAGTCCCGCCTGCGCCCGCAGGCGCCGCCGCCGGCCCGGAGTCACGAAGTCCCGGGCGATCGCCTCGCGCACCACCCGCGCGGTGAAGAGATATCCCCGCACCTCGGACTCCACCCAGCGCTCCGCTTCGAGCTGATCCAGGGCGGTATTGACCGCCTCCGTGGCGAGGCCGGCGGCGGCGCCCACCTGCTCGGGCGTGAACCGGTCGTCCATGACCGAGGCGACCGCCAGCACCTCGCGACCCGTGGCGGAGAGCCGGCTGTAATTCACCCGCACCGCCGCCGCCAGCGAGTCAGCCGGTTCACTCGGCAGGGTGGCGTCCATCGTGCGTGAAGGCGCGGGCCAGCTTCCGGTCTCGGGCTCGAGACCGGCATCGATCGCGCTGAGCAACTCTCCCGCAATGGCCGGAAGACCACCGGTATCGGCCAGCAGCCGGCGGGCGAGCCGTTCGTGCGCCTCTGCCTGCCAGCCGGGGAACCGGTCCGCTGCGAGCCGTGCGAGCGCCGCAGTGCCGAGGGGAGGGAGATCCACGGCGGCGCCAAGCCAGTCACGCCCCACGTGAGCGCGCGCCTGCTCCAGTTCCGGGAGGTGCTCGCCATTGCGCACCGTCAGCAGCAGCGTGACCGGGAGGCGGGCGCAGTCCCTCAGCAGGCCAAGCAGGGCGTGCAGCGACATCCGGTCGAGCCACTGGACATCATCCACCACCAGCACCACGGGCGCGTCGCTCGCCGCCGCGCGCACGACTTCCGTCAGCGCATGCGCCATGGTACCGTCCCCACCGGCCACGCCAGGAAACCGTTCCTGCCATTCGGGCAGCGCCCGGGCAAATGCGCTGATGGCATCCCGTGGCGCCCCCGCGATGCCCGGTGCCTCCAGCAGGCCTCCGCGCGCCAGGGTCAGGACACCGGCCCACTCGGCCGAGACGTCGCCCAGCACGGCGTGCGCGGCGGCAACGGAGGATGCGGTCATGCGTGCACGGTCCGCGAACTCCTGCGCCAGCCGCGAGCGTCCGCAGCCGTCGGCACCGGCAATGACCAGCAGCGCGCTGCACGAGCCCGCGATGCCGGCGTGCCAGCTTTCCAGCAGCCGGGCCAGCGGCTCCTCGCGCTCCATGAGCGGCAGCCGGCGATGCTCGGTCGTGGCCGGCACCACCGCCGGCCGACCGCTGCCGGTGCGTGCCAGGCGGATCTTCTGCTCGAGGCGACGGGTCTCGGCGTCCGGTGTCGTGCCAAGCTCCGCCAGTGACCGCTCCAGCCCGGCGAAGACGCCGAGCGCCGCGGCGCGATCGCCACCCAGTGCGAGACTTTCCATCAGGCAGCGCGCAGCCGGCTCGGCCGCGCTGTCGAGCTTCAGCGCGCGCCGCGCGAACTCGGCGGCGGTATCCAGCCGGCCGCGTGAGGATTCGGCGGAGCTCGCCAGCACGAGGGTGTCCAGCATCCGCTGCCGCCAGCGGCGCCGCTCGCCGTCAAGCCATTGCTCGAATTCGGCACAGTCGGCCAGGGCGAATCCTTCCAGCAGGTCGCCGGCGACGAGCCGCGCGGCCGCCACCGGATCCCCGGCCTGCGCCAGGTCCCCGAATGTCACGGCGTCGGCTTCGACTGCGCGGTCACCCAGACGTACCACGCCCACCGCCGAGACAATCGCGTCCGGGCCGCCGGCCCGGCGGATCACGCGCACCGCCTCGTTCAGTGAGTGCCGTGCCGCGTCCTCGGGCTTGTCGGGCCAGAGCAGGCCGATCAGCTGTTCCCGGGCGCGCGGGCGCCCGGCTTCGAGCGTCAGATACGCCAGCAGCGCCGCGTGCTTTCTCCAGAGCAGTTCCGGGGGCGGTGCGTCACCGCCCACCCTGACTTCGAGCGGGCCCAGGAGCCGGAGGGTGATCACCGGCATTGGCGGAGTCCCTTCTGCGCCCGGGCCAGCAGTGGCGCGAACGCCGGCTGCGCGTGGCGCCACAGCTGCTGCACGCGGCGGAGGAGCGCGCAGCCTTCCGGTGCACGCCCCAGGCCGAGCAGCAGCTCGCCCCGTTCGAGACGGGTGAGAACGCTCAGCACCTGGTCCACCTCACCGGCCTGCGGCTCCTGCCCGGGCCAGCCGCGGAGATCGGAGCTCTCGTACCAGCGGAGACTCGAGTCGGCGGCGAGGCGCAGTCCGAGGCCAAGCTGCCAGCGCGCCCGCACCATGTGCAGCACCGAGCGCGCGAAGGGGTCGTGACCAGCGTCATGCATATCAGCCATGAAGAGCGTGTCGGTGGCGGCAAGCGCCGCGTCGGGGTTGTGCAGGCCGAGAGCGAGGGCACCGAGAATGGCGCCGAGCTCGCCCCCGGGCCCGGGAGCGGTATCGGCGATCATGGTGGCCTGCGCCGCATGCAGCGCCGCGGTGTCATCGCGGAAATACGCAAGCACGCCAGACACCCACGCGGCCCTGGTGCGAAGCGGCGCGCCGGGGGACATGAACGGCCGGAGCGCCGAATCGGCGACGACGACGCTCGCATCATCGCTCAGCGGCAGGCCGAGCGCGGCCGGCAGGAGTCGCCACTCGAGCTGCTGAAACCGCATCTCGTCGGTATCGAACAGCGCCGCGGCCGAATCGAGCGCCGGAAATCCGTCACCGGGCTCGCCGAGCGCGAAGCTGGCCATGGCCTGCGCCACGAACGCGGTGGGGTGGTACACCGGGTCGCGGGCCCGCACCACCGCCAGCGCGAGCTGTCGCTGGAATGCCGGGATGTCGAAGGTGCCGCCAAGGCGGAGATAGGGCGCCAGCTCCCGCGGGTTGGCGCCGTACTTCCGCGCGGCGAGGTAGCGCATCACAGTGGCCTTGACACCGCCGAATCGCACCGTGCGCGCGAGGTCATACAGCCGGCCAAGGGTGTCGGGCCCTGTGCCGTGCGCAGCGCGAAGGGCGGCCCGGCGCTGCCACATGGCCCTGGCGGCGGCTTCGTCGCCGAGATGGGTGTAGCCCCACAGCAGGTGATCGTAGATCGCCACCTGGTTGAGGTAGGGATCGATGCCGGCCCGTGCGCGCATGCTGTCGAGCGTGGCCTGCAGCGGAATACCGATCAGCGGCCCGCGGTGCAGCTGTTCGTCGAACAGCAGGAGCCGCGCGCGGCCGTTCGCCGGATAGGAGTCCGCCAGCGCGGCGAGCATCGCCTCGCGCCGCTTGAGGTTCGGTACACTCATGGTGGCGAGCAGGGGCGCATACGGGTGCGGCAGCCGTGCGAGCAGCTCGGGATTGATCGGCGGAACCTCGGTGCGCCGCCAGATCGCGAGCAGTTGCTGCTCCCACGCCGCCCGGCTGAAGTCGGGGTCCCGCTCGAGCGCCAGCGTGTACAGGCTCTCGGCCGCGCTCCAGTCATCTGCCGAGAAGGCCGAGAGCCCGTCCACCAGCGCCCGCATCGCGGCGAAGTCATCGCCGCCGCCCTGTGAGAGTTCCCGGAATTCCTGCAGGTACTGCGGAGCGGCACGACGGACCACCGTGTCGGCCACGGCCCGCGCCCAGTCCACCAGATGGGCCGAGTCGCCGGGAATGCGAGGGGTGGCAAGGGTGCGGCCGGCGGAGTCGCGGATCCAGAGCAGCACGGTGTCGCGGCCTGACCCGCGCAGGACCTGGCCGCCGACGACAAGCCGCGCACGCACGCGGCGCAGCGCGAGACCGTCCGCTGCCGCGCCGGCCGAGTCCCACCAGGCAAGCACCTCGGCGAAGGGACGGAAGCTCCAGCGCGGATACCACTCCAGCTGCGCCGCGGCAAACTGCGCCAGGGAGCGGCCGGTGCCGCCCGCCGACTGGAACGGTACGAGGGCGAGGTCGCTTTCCGGCACCGGCGCCGCCGGCATGGGCGAGGGGGCGAGCATCGCCCGCGCACCGGCCGCCAGCAGGATCAGCAGTGCGGCCGGCACGACCCAGCGGAGCCGGCTCCTTGGTTCGGGCCGCGCGGCCTCGAGCATGGCGGCGGCATCGGGCCAGCGCTCCTCGGGCTGGAGCATGAGCGCACGCTGCAGTGCCGGTTCGAGCCAGTCCGGTACACCGCGCCAGTCGGCGCGGAGCGGATCACCGACCATGGGCCAGTGTCGCCCCGTGGCGGCCTCGTACAGCACCAGGCCTGCCGCGTAGAGATCGGCTGCCGGACCGACGGGAGTGCCCGCCAGTTGCTCCGGTGCCATGTACGCGAGCGTACCGGGCTGGGCGCCATCCCCCGTGATGCGATCCTCGCCGGATGCCTCCAGCACATGCGCGATGCCGAAATCGCCCAGCAGGTAGCGGTCGTTCAGGCAGAAGATGTTGGAGGGCTTGATGTCGCGATGCACCACCCCGCCGGCATGCGCGTACACCAGCGCCGAGAGGAGATCGTGCACGAGGCGTTCGAGTCGCGCGGGCGGGAGCGGCCCGCGCTCCAGCTCGCGCGCCAGCGTCTCGCCGGGCGCGAAGTCCATGACGTAGTACATGAGCCCGTCACCACCCTCGGGTTCGGCGTCATGGATGGCCAGAATATTCGGGTGATTCAGGCTGGCGAGGGTTCGCTGCTCACGTCGGAATCGTTCGATGCTGCGCGCGGTGGCCAGCTCGGGACGGAGCACCTTGACGGCCACCGTTCGATCCAGCCGCAGGTCCCGCACCCGGTACACGCTGCCCGTACCACCGGACCCGATCTCGGCCTCGATGGCATAGCGCGGCGCCAGCGCCGCGGCGACCCGCTCGCGCAGTGTACCCATATCCGGGAAGGTCATCCTAAGATACGCCGCGCGGCCGGGCGCGCCACACCGGCGGAATGCGATCTCCGTCACAGCCGCAGGAGGCATACCCGTGCATGTTCCGCCGGAAGGCCCAGATTCGCTGACGCACAGGGAGGCAGCATGCTGGTACAACGGGCGCGGCGCAGTGCACTGCTCATCGCGGCGATCGGCATCGCCACGGCGGGATGCTACAGGAATGCCCAGCGTGGCGCGGTGATCGGCGCCGCCGGCGGCGCGGTGGTGGGCGGGGCCATCGGCGCGGCATCAGGGTCCACCGCCAAGGGCGTCATCATCGGTGCCGCGGTCGGCGGAGCCGCGGGCGCCATCATCGGCGACCAGATGGACCGCCGGGCCCGCGAGCTGGAACAGAACATTCCCGGCGCCAAGGTGGAGCGCGTCGGCGAGGGCATCCTGGTGACCTTCGACTCCGGCATTCTCTTCGGCTTCGACTCGACCGCCATCCAGCCCGCGGGACGCGAGAATCTCCGGACCCTCGCCGGGAACCTGGACAAATATCCCGACACCGACCTGCTGATCGTGGGGCATACCGACAGTGTGGGGAGCGATGCGTACAACCAGCGACTCTCCGAGCGGCGGGCGAGTGCGGCCTCGGCCTATCTCGCATCCCAGGGCGTCGCCTCCGGCCGCCTCTCGACCGTGGGCCGGGGGGAGACCGAGCCGGTGCAGTCGAACGATACCGAGGCGGGACGCCAGCAGAACCGGCGGGTGGAAGTGGCGATCTACGCGAGCGACAAGCTGAAGGCAGAAGCGAAGAAGCAGGCGGCGGGCGGCTGACGCCCGCCGGAATCACGAGGGAGCGCGGGCGGTCAGCCGAGGGCGGGCCGCCAGCGCGCGCTCGATGGTGGCCATGGCGACTGCACGTTCGTCGCCGGACAAGGCCAGGCGCGGCGCCCGCACCCGCTCGCTTCCCCGCCCCACCTCGGCCTGCACCAGCTTGATCAGCTGCACGAACTTCGGCACGGTGTCGAGCCGAAGGAGCGGCAGGAACCAGCGATAGAGGGCTTCCGCCTCTGCCGTCCTCCCCGCGCGTGCCGCGTCGAAGAGCCGCACCGATTCCTCGGGCAGCGCATTCACGAGCCCCGCGACCCAGCCGCTCGCACCCATCGCACACGCCTCGACGATCATGTCATCGAGCCCGGCGAACACCGCCAGCTGATCGCCCAGCCGGGCGCGCACCGCGGTCACCCGCCGCACGTCACCGCTCGACTCCTTCACCGCCTGGACCTGCGGGTGCCGCCCCGCCAGCCGGGCGATGTCGTCTGCCAGCAGGTCGGTGCCGTAGGCGATCGGATTGTTGTAAAGCATGGCCGGCAGGGATGTGGCATCGAGCACCGCGCCGAAGTGGGCATCGGTCTCGCGGCTGTCGCCGGGATAGACGTACGGAGGCAGCACCATCACCCCGCGGGCGCCGGCCCGCTCCGCCGCGCGCGCCAGGGCCACGCAGTCGGCGGTGGACAGCCCGCTGATCCCGGGCACGACCGGACGATCGCTCGCCGCCTCCACGCACAACTCGATGATCCGGACTTTCTCGGCGAAGGTCAGGGTCGCGCCCTCGCCCAGCGAACCGAGCGGCACGATACCACGACAGCCGGCGCCCAGCAGCCAGCGCACGTGGCGGGAGACATGCTCCTCGTCCACGGCGCCGGTTTCGGTGAATTCGGTGGTGATGGCCGGGAAGACGCCGTGCCAGTCCGCGCGCTGCATGAGTCAGGAGCCTTTCATTGAAGGAACTGCACGGCACTGGTCACGCAGTACCTGCACCGTCACAGGAAATGCCGGCGGGCGCCGGGTATCACCCGACGGCCCCCGGAGGAATGTGATGGCCGCGCCACAGATCCGCCCCTGGCACGAGCCCATGCCGGCGCGCGTCATGAGCTTCGCGTGGCGGAGTGAATCACCGGCCTCGATCGAGCCGAGCGTCACGTCCTCGCAGCGGCAGATGATCGTGTCCGCATCGGGCAGCAGGCGCAGGTCGTCCCTGAGCGCGAAGGTCTCCTCGAGCGACCAGGAGAACTTTCGCGCCCGGTCGCGCGCCGCAATGACCGCCGACGCCGTGCGGCTGCCCCGTGCCGCCGTGATGCCCGCGACCGTTCCCTCGAGGATCGCGGCATCCGCGCCCCCGATTCCGGTGACCTCTCCGGCCGCGAAGACTCCGGACACACTCGTTTCCTGACAGGCGTTGACCACCGCCGCCCCGCCATCCGTGCGGCAGCCGGCCAGCTCGGCGAGTTCGGTGGAGGGCACGAGACCGTAGCCAGTGGCCACGAGATCGGCTGCCACGGTGCGCGTTCCGGCGGCGGTCCTGATCTCCACGCGGAGTGCACCGGCATCCTGGATCACGCGTGCCACCCATGCATCCGTCAGGTATGGAGTCCGCCGGGTGGCGAGGCGATACCGGGCGGCGTCGCGCAGCTTTCCCGGTGACTGCCAGAGCCCGGCGGCAAACCGCCGCACCCGCGCACGTGAAGCCTGTTCCGCAATCAGGACGACGCTCGCGCCGGCTCGCGCCGCCGTGGCTGCCACCGGGAGCAGCAGCGGCCCGCTCCCCGCCACCGCGATGCGGAACCCACGAACGTCTGCGCCGCCCTTGATGAGCGCCTGCAATCCGCCGACGCCAAGCACTCCCGGAAGCGTCCAGCCGGGAAACGGCAGATATCGCTCGCGCGCGCCGGTGGCAAGGATGATGGCACCCGTCCGCAACAAGCGGCCCCTGCCGCCCTGGGTGATGGCCACGAGCCCGGGCTTCACGTCGGTCACCGTGGACTCGGGCAGAAACGTGGCCGGCGAGGCAGCGAACCGGGCGAGCCAGCGACGGGCCGTGGACGGAAGATCCGAAGAATCGCGATGCCGCCAGATCTGGCCGCCGGCGTGCGGGGCTGCATCGAGCAGGAGCACCCGGGCCGACGCCGATGCATGACACGCCGCCGCGATGCCCGCGGGACCGGCGCCGATCACGATCACGTCCGCGTCCCGCTCAGCCATCGGTTTCGACTCGCATGCCGGCCGCAACCCGCGTCATGCAGGCGCGGCGGTCAGGAGCGCCATTCACAGTCACGCGGCACTCGAAGCAGATACCCATGCCACAGAGGGGACCGCGCAGTGTGGCGTCCCCGGACCGGCGATAGCCAAGCCGCCGAAGTCCAAGCAGCACGGCGGCCACGGTCGTGCCGGCATCGGCGTGGACGGTCGCTCCGTTGACGGTGATGGTGACGGGATCAGCCATGGGGCTCTGCCACCGGGATGAGGCGATCGGGGCGATACGGAGCCGCATCGAGCGGCAGCTCCCGGCCCAGCATCTGCGCCTCGACCAGCGCCGCCGTCCCGAGCGCCGTGGTGATGCCCAGGCCTTCGTGGCCAGCGGCCACCCAGACGTTGCCGAGCCCGGGCCATGGGCCGATCATCGGCAGCTTGTCGGCGGTGGCAGGCCGGAAGCCGGTCCACACCCGCAGCACCTCCAAACTGTCCAGCCTCGGCACGAAGGCGATGGCCCGGTCCAGCATCTGGCCCAGCACCACATAGTTGACCGCGGGATCACGGCCCACGAGCTCGCGCGAGGAGCCGATCAGCAACTGACCGGTCTGGCGGGGCTGCACGTTGAATGCGACGGAGGCCGCGGACATCGTGTGCGCACTCTGGAGATAGCCCAGCTCCACCAGCTGATGCCGCACGAAGCCGGGGCGCCGTGCGGTGACCGCGAGGTGCCCCTTGCGCGGCACGATGGCGAGGCCGGGCAGGAGCTCGGCACTGTCCACCCCCGCGGCCACAAGGACCCGGCCCGCTGCCACGCGGCCCCCCGCGGTCTCGACACCGTCGGCGCCAATGGCGGTGACAGGCAGGTGAAGCCGGAGCTCGGCCCCGGCGCGACGCGCTTCCTCGAGGCACCATCGGGTCAACTGCGGCTGGTAGAGCACGCCGTCATCCGGCACCAGAAGCGCGCCCGCGAGCCCGGGGCGCAGCGCCGGTTCCGCTTCGTGGAGCGCGTCGTCGTCGAGCAGCTCGGTCGGGATCCCCTGTCCGGCAAACAGGGCCTGCTTCCGCCGCGCCTCGGCGAGTTCTTCCTCATTCGTGGCGATCCAGAGCGTGCCGCACCACTCGAGTTCCACCGCCCGAGGAAGCCGGTCAGCGAGCGCATGCAGCAGCGAGCGGGACAGTACCGTGAGTGCCAGCTGGGCCGGGGAGTCGTCCATCGCGACGATGTGTCCCATGCCGGCCGCGGTGGCGCCACCCGCCGGCGACGAGGCATCCAGCACGACGACGCGGAGCCCCGCCTGCGCGAGTCGCATGGCGCACGCGGCGCCGACCACGCCGGCACCGATGATCGCCACATCGGGCAATGCGCTCACCGGGCGACGGTGAACCCGGCCCGGAACGGGTCCGACGGATCGAACACCAGCGCGCCCTCGCCGGTGACCCAGGCACGGCCCTGGATGAACGGGGTGAGTGCATCCTCCCGCGATTCGAGCCAGCCGGTGAAGAGACTGCCGGTGATGCTCTCCTGGCGCCATCGCGCACCTGGCGCGAGCATGCCGCGTGCGTGGAGGACCGCCATCCGCGCGGACGTGCCGGTGCCGCAGGGCGAGCGATCATACGCCCCGCCGGGACAGAGCACGAAATTCCGGCTGTCGGCGTCGTCCCGCGCCGGCGGCCCGGAGAACTCGACATGATCGATCGCCGCGCCGTCCGCGCCGGTCACGCCGGCGTCACGGAGCGCCGTCATGATGGCGACAGCCCGCCGCGTGAGCGGCTCGACGTCGTCGAGCCGCAGCATCTCGTCGGTGTGCACGATGAAGAACCAGTTCCCGCCGTACGCCACGTCGCCGGTGATGTCGCCCACACCAGGCACCGGCACGGTGCGGTCCAGTGCATGGCACCGCGCCGGGACATTGCGCATGGTGACCAGCCCGTCAGGCGCGAGGTGGGCCTCCACCTGCCCCACCGGCGTGTCCAGGCGCACGGTGCCCGGCGCAAGGCGGCCCAGGTGCTGGAGTGTCCGCACGACACCGATGGTGCCGTGCCCGCACATGCCGAGACAGTCCACATTGTTGAAGAAGATGACGCCGGCGTGGGAATCGCTCCGCTCGGGCGGGGTGAGCACCGCACCCACCACCGCGTCATGCCCCCTCGGCTCGCAGACCACCGCCTGCCGGAGGTGGTCCTGCGTGCGCCGCAGGGTGTCGCGGCGCTCGGCCATCGTGGCACCCGCCGGCACGGGCCACCCATCCACGACCACGCGCGTCGGCTCGCCCTCGGTGTGCGAATCCACCACACGGATGACGGACGGGAACCGTGTCATGCACTCACCTGGACCGTGCGGATCTCGGTATAGAAGTCGCGTGCCGCACTGCCCTGCTCGCGGCTGCCGGAGCTCGACGCCTTCACGCCGCCGAACGGCGCATGCGGGTCCACGCCGGTGGTGTCGCCGTTGACGCGCACCAGCCCCGCCTCGATGTGCCGGATGTACTCCATGGCGGCGCCGAGATCGCGCGTGAAGAGCGAGGCACTGAGGCCATAGCGTGTCCGGTTGGCGATCGCGATCGCCTCGCCCAGGTCCCGCGCCGTGAAGGCGGCGAGGACCGGCCCGAAGAGCTCGTCCTGGGCGAGCGGCGAGTCGGGCGCCACATCGGCCACGATGGCGGGCTCCACGAAGTTGCCGCGGGCAAAGGGCGCGACCGCCGGCACGGTGCCGCCGTGAACCACGCGGCCCTCCACCGCGGCGAGCGCCGTGGTGACGCGGTCGCGCGCGTCCATCGAGATCAGCGGACCCACGGCCGATGCCGCATCGGTCACGGGACCGAGAGGCAGCTTCCGGACCTCGGCGGTAAGCCGATCGAGCAACGCGCCTGCCACCGACTCCTGTACCACGACCCGGCTGGTCGCGGTGCACTTCTGGCCGGCGTAGCGCATGGCGCCGGCGGCGGTGAGCCGGGCAGCGAGGTCGAGGTCGGCGTCGGGCAGGACGATGGCCACGTTCTTGCCGCCCATCTCGGTCTGGAAGCGGATGTTGCGCGCGGCGCAGGCGGCCGCGACCTTCGCGCCCACGCCGGTCGAGCCGGTGAAGCTCACGGCACGCACGTCGGCGGCCTCCAGCAGCGCCGTGCCGACCGTGTTCCCGAAGCCGAGCACCACGTTGAACACCCCCGGCGGCAGCCCCGCCGTGACGGCGGTGCGCGCCAGCAGCACGGCGGTCTGCGATGCACGCTCTGCCGGCTTCAGCACGACGGTATTGCCGAACGCCAGGGCCGGGGCGGCCTTCCACAGCGGGATGGCCGCGGGAAAGTTCCATGGGGTGATGAGGGCGCATACCCCCAGCGGATCGCGCAGGGTGAACTGCAGCGTCTTCACCGCCTGGGCGGGCACGACCTCACCCACCGCCCGGACGGCCTCACCGGCGTAGTAGCGCAGGATGACGCCACAGCGCGCGATCTCGCCGCGGGCCTCGCCGATGGGCTTGCCGACCTCGCGCGCCAGCGCCTGCGCGAGCGATTCGCGCTCGTCATCCACCGCCGAGGCCCAGCGGTAGAGATGCTCCGCCCGTGCCGGCCCGGGAAGCGTCCGCCAGGCATCGAACGCCGCGCGTGCCGACGTCACGGCGGCGCGCACGTCGTCCGGCGAACCTTCCGGCACGCTCCCGATCAGGTCATCGCGGTCCGAAGGGTTCGAAAGCGCCAGTGGGGAATCCGCCGTGCCGCGCACGAATGCGCCGTTCACGAAGTTCTCGAGCAGGGTCATCGCACGGGTGAGTTGAAGGACCGGGCCGGTGCCGCCGAGCGGTGCCGGCGGAGGAAGGCGGTGAGGTTGCGGCCGGCGCTGAGGATGTGCCCGGATACGAGCCGCGCCGCCGTCCCGGCCGCGCCGGCCCGCGCAGCGCGCAGGATGGCGCGATGCTCGGCCTGGGCGCGGGCTTCGCCCCGGGTGAGCGCCAGCTGCATGCGCATGTACCGCTCGCTCTGGTGATGGAGGTTCTGCACCATCGCGAGGGAACGGCTCCGGCCGGCTGGTGCGAGCAGCGTGGCGTGAAACTGCCAGTTGAGCTCGGCCCACTCGTCCACCCGCCGGTCGCGGAACGCACGGTCGTACCGATCGAGGACCTCGCCGGCACGGCGCAGATCAGCGAGCTGCAGTTCCGGAACCGCGCGCCGCAGGAGATCCGCCTCGACCAGCGCCCGGAGCTCGAACAGCTCGGTGATCTCGTCCAGCGAGAGCGACGAGACCACCGCTCCGCAGTGCGGGTGGATCGCGATCAGCCCCTCGGCTTCCAGCCGGCGCAGGGCCTCCCGCACGGGGATGCGGCTCATGCCGAGTGCCGCGGCCACGGCGTCCTGCCGGATGGGCGAGCCCTCGGCCAGTTCCCCTTCCAGGATCCGCTCGCGAAGGGCGTCCGCCGCGAGATCGGTCACGGTGCGGCGCGCCGGAACCGCACGCGGCGCGCGTATCACGGCCCGCGCGCTCACACGAACGGCCGGTCCACCGCGGGACTCTGCTCGGAGAAGAACTTCGGGCCGCTGTCCGTCATGTGGAGGCAGTCCTCCAGGCGGATGCCGAACTCGCCGTAGATCGCGATGGTGGGCTCGTCGCTGAAGCACATGCCCGGCTGCAGCTTCGTCTGGTTGCCGCGGACGAAGTTGGTCCACTCGTGGCCGTCGAGACCGATGCCGTGCCCGGTGCGGTGCGGGAGCCCCGGCACCTGGTAGCCAGGGCCGAAGCCGGCGTCGGTGATGACCTTGCGCGCGGCATCGTCCACCGATCCGCACGTCGCGCCCAGCTGCGCGGCAGCGAAGGCGGCATCCTGGGCCTTCCGTTCGAGGTTCCAGATTTCCGTCTGCCGGGCGGTGGGCTTGCCGAAGACGGTGGTGCGGGTGATATCGCTCTCGTAGTGCTCCACCGCGCAGCCGGCGTCCAGCAGGACCACATCCCCCTCCCGGAGCTGCTGCGGCTGGATGCTGCCGTGCGGGAAGGCGGTGAACTTGCCGAACCCGACGAGGGACCAGGTGCTGCTGCCGCCCAGGCGCCGGAACGCCGCTTCGGCGTTGGCGCCGAACTCACGGGGCGTCATCCCCTCCTTCAGCGTGCCGAAGGCCGCCTTCATGCCGGCCACCGTGATATCGTTGGCCCGCTGCATCAGCGCGATTTCCGCCGGCGACTTGAACATCCGGCAGCCGGCGGTCACCGGCGTGGCGCTGACCATGGCCGCCTGGGGCATCACCTGCCGCACGCCGTCCATCACGAAGAACCGCACCCGCTCCTCGAAGCCGATCTTGCCGGTCGCACCACCCCGATCCCGCAGGATCCCGGCGATCACCTCGTACGGGCTGTCATCCTCCTGCCAGACGCGCACGTCCTTCCCGAACCGGATGAGCTCCCGGGCGCGGGCCTCCTCGAATGCCGGACAGACCCAGGCAAGGTCTCCCCGGGCCGGCACCACCCCGACGAACGGCCGCTCGGAGAGCCCCCACTGCATCCCGGTGTAGTAGTAGAGGCTGGTGCCGGGTTCGAGCACCATGCCGGCCAGCCCCTGCTGCTGCATGAGGTCCTGCGCCCGGGCCAGGCGCTGGTGGCGTTCGTCGTCGGTGATGGGCTGGATGCCGGCCGTCATCGGCTTGAGTGCCTCGATGGCGGGCGGCAGGGAGGGACAGGGAGGCTCGGTGGCCACGGCACCTCGGCGGCCACGGGGTCCGATGGCAAGGGCGCCGAGCCAGCCGGCGGTGAGTCCCGCGAACCCGCGACGATCCACGTCCATCGCTGCCTCCGTTGAAGAACTGGATATTGTATACAATTCCGCCGAAAAGGCCAGCCGAGGAAGACCGGGTCAGCCGGGCCGCAGCGCCTTGCCCTGCCCCGTGCCGACGCGTGCCCCGTCCCGGAGCGCGATCCGGCCGTTCACGATCACCGCGCTGATGCCGACGGGATACTGGAACGGATTCTCGTAGGTCGCGACGTCGGCGATCCGTGCCGGGTCGAACGCCACCACGTCGGCCGCGAATCCCTGCCGCAGCTGCCCTCGCTCCCGGAGCCGGAGACGGCGCGCCGTGTGTCCCGACATCTTCGCGATCGCATCGGCCAGCGGGAGCGCCTGCCGTTCCCGGACGTAGCGCCCGAGCACGCGCGCGCAGCTTCCGATCCCCCGCGGGTGCGGCGTGCCGCGCCGGGTCGGGCCGTCCGTCGCAAAGCCGCCGCCATCGGTACACACCATGGCGAGCGGGTGGGCCAGAATGCGTTCGAGATTCCCCTCGCTCATCGCGAACCCCACCATCCCCACACCGCCCCGGCTCCGCCGGAGCAGATCCGTCGCCGCCTGATAGGGATCCGCTCCGATGCTCGCCGCATAGCTCCCCAGCCGCTTTCCCTCGGCGGCGCGATCGCCCTCGTTCCGGACCGAGGTGACCTCGACATTGTCCCAGCCGCCGAGGCCCGTCACCTTGGCGAGCGTCGCCTCCTTGATGCGGGGTGCCGCGGACGCATCCTCGAGCCGTGCGAGGAAGGCGTCCACTCCACCGTCGCGGCTCCAGAGGGGAAAAAGATTCGTGAGACCGGTGGAGTAGGCGAGATACGGGTACCGGTCGAAGGTGACATCCATGCCGCGCCGGTTGGCCGCGGCGATCTTCCCGAACGCCTGGTCCAGCTTGGCCCAGTTGGCCTGGCCCTGCATCTTGAGGTGCGAGATCTCCAGCGGGCAGCCGGCACCCTCGGCGACGGCAATGGCCTCATCCATGGCCTCCAGCACATGGTCGTCCTCGTTGCGCATGTGCGTGGCATAGGGCAGCCGCCGGGCCCGGAGTGGCCGGCAGAGCGCGATCAGCTCCTCCCGCGAGGCGAACCCCCCCGGCGTGTATTCGAGCCCCGACGACGCCCCGCACGCGCCATCGTGCAGGGCGCGCTCCACCATGGCGGTCATCCGCGCCAGTTCCGCCGCCGTCGCGGGCCGGTCCATCTCGCCGATCACCCGTTCCCGGATGGATCCCAGCCCCACCATGGAGGCGACGTTGACCGCCGGGGCGAGGGCTTCCATCCCCTGCATCATCGCCGCAAAGCTGTCGTCGGTGTCGCCGGTGGCACGGGAGTCCCCATCCTGGCCTGCGACGATCGTGGTGATTCCCTGCCGGATCGCGGACTCGGCCCGCGGGTCCGCCTTGAGCGAGCCATCCACGTGCGAGTGGATGTCGATGAAGCCGGGCGCCACCGCGAGACCGCGGGCATCGATCTCCTCAGTCGCCCGGCCGCCCACGCGCGCCGCCACCTGGACGATCCGGCCCGACGCGATGGCGACATCGCGCACCTGGCCGGGATGACCGAGCCCGTCGAACACCGTGCCGCCGCGGATGACGAGATCGTGCTCCCGCGTCAGCCCGACCAGGGCAGGAGGCGCCGCCAGGGCGGCGAGTACGGTGCCGGTCGTCGCCACGAAGGTGCGCCGATCGGTGGAACGTGCGGACATGGGGCCTCGAACACGAGGGGAATGGCCGAAGGGGCACAGTGAACTTAACCCCTTCCCTGTTGTCTCATGCTACTTCATAATTCGCGCAGTACCCGCCATCCTCGACCGGAGCCCGCTCTTCATGGTTCTCAGTGATTTTGTGCGTGAATCCGATGTCCATCTTGCACTCGACGGCACCACCAAGGAGGAGGTGCTTGGCGCCCTCGTCGGCGAGCTCGGGCTCGCCAGTCAGGACGCCGCGATGGTCCTCCGGATCCTCCAGCGCCGGGAGCACCTGGGTTCCACCGGCATCGGGCGTGGCGTCGCGATTCCGCATTGCCGGACCCCGCTGGTAGACCGCCTGCGCATCGTCTTCGGGCGCCGGCCCGGCGGCGTCGAGTTCGAGGCCGTGGACAACCAGCCGGTCTTCTATGTCTTCCTGCTCGTGGCCCCGCCCATCGAGGTCTCCAACGACTACCTCCCGGTGCTGGGTCGCATTGCGCAACTGGTGAAGGAGCCGGATGTCCCCCAGCGCCTCGGCGAGGTGGCGTCGCCCGCTGAATTCCTGCAACTGCTTGCGGAAAAGGGAGTGTAGTGCAAGGAGGTCACGATGAGGAGCGCAGTTCCGCAGTCCATCCGTTCTGAAGCCCCGCGCCACAATCTCCGCAGGACTCCAGCCAGGCCACCGCAGTCGGACACCGCCATCGAGCGCACCCGCGCCGCGCTCGCACACCTGTTCGGACCGGTCAATCGGCGCGATTTTGCCGTCCGCTTCTGGGATTCCGGCGTCAGCGATGCATCCATGCAAGGTGAGCCGGCGTTCACGCTGGTCCTCTCCCGGCCCTCGTCGCTCCGGCGCATGCTGATCCCGCCATCCCAGCTTCGGCTGGGCGAGGCCTATGTGACCGGCGAGTTCGAGGTCGAGGGCGACCTCACCGCCGCCACTGCCCTCGGCGAATCGCTGCGCGACCGCTTCAGTTCAGCGCGATTCGCGGCCCGGGCAGTGCAGCTGCTGCTGCGCCTTCCGAAGCCCGGCCCGCGCACTCGTCCAGCCGCCCGTGCCGCCGGCCGAAGTGGCGAACGCCACAGCCCGGCCCGTGACGCACACGCCATCCGGTCTCACTATGACGTCGGCAACGCCTTCTATGCCCTCTGGCTCGACCCGGCGATGGTCTATTCCTGCGCGTACTTCCCATCCGGCCAGGAGTCGCTGGCGGAGGCGCAGCGCGCCAAGCTGGACCACATCTGCCGGAAGCTACGCCTCCGGCCTGGCGAGCGGCTGCTGGACATCGGCTGCGGATGGGGCGGCCTGATCCTGCACGCCGCCCGGGAATACGGCGCGCGTGCCCTCGGCATCACGCTGAGCCCGGCCCAGGCCGAGTGGGCCCGCGACAAGATTGCCGCGGGTGGTCTCGCCGTTCGCTGTGCAGTCGAAGTTCGCGACTATCGGGCGCTCGGAGGCCTGGGACCGTTCGACAAGATCGTGAGTGTGGGCATGTGCGAGCACGTGGGACATGCCCGCCTGCCCGGCTATTTCACGGCGGCCTGGGATGCCCTGCGGCCCGGCGGACTGTTCCTCAACCATTGCATCGTCAGCGGCCAGGACCCGGCTGGCGGCCGGAAGCGGAGCATGCGGAAGTGGATCTGGCGCGAGGGGCGGTTCACCGACCGGCATGTCTTCCCCGACGGCCAGCTCCCCATCCTGGGGCCGCTGCTGGAGATCGCGGAGCAGCAGGGCTTCGAGACCCGTGACGTGGAGTCGCTGCGGGAGCACTACGCACTGACGTTGCGGCACTGGGTTGCCCGGCTGGAGGCGGCACGGGAGGAGGCGACGGCCCTCACCAGCGCCGAAACGTTCCGGACCTGGCGGATCTACCTGGCGAATTCGGCTCGCCAGTTCGTGGCTGGGCGCATGGGGCTGGTGCAGGCGCTGCTCGCGCGGCCGGACGCGGAGGGCAGGGTGCATCTGCCGAGGACTCGGGAGGATCTGTATCGGTCGTGAGTCGTGAGTCATGGGTTGGAAGCCCTACGACTCACGACTCACGAGCCAGCGCCGCGCTGCCTCCACCTCTGGTGCCGTGACCGTGTGCCCGCCCGGCTCCCAGTGCATCGTCACATCGGCACCGGCCTTTGACAGCAGATCCGCCAGTCGCTGTGCTTCCTGTGGCGGGATCATCGTATCCCTCCGGCCTGCACCGATGAACACGGCGGTGCCGGCCAGCGCCGGCACCGGGTCGGGATCGAACGGCACCATCGGACTCAGGAGAATGGCGCCGCTCAGCACTCCCGGATACCGGAGCAGCAGGCTGGCAGCCATGTTGGCGCCGTTTGAGAACCCCACCGCGACGATGCCCCTGGCGTCGAGGCCGTACGTCGTGATCGCGCCCGCGATGAACTCCTTCAGCTCGTCGGTTCGCCTTGCCAAGTCCTCGAGATCGAATACTCCCTCGGCGAGGCGCCGGAAAAAGCGATTGGCGCCGCGCTCGCTCACCTTGCCCCGCGGGCTCAGCATCCCGGCGCCAGGCAGGATGGCCCGGCCAAGTGGAAGCAGGTCCGATTCGTCGCCGCCGGTGCCATGCAGCAGGAGCAGCGTGGTGCCGCCGGCCAGTTCGGCGCCCGGTTCAGGCGGGATGTACCGATGCACGAAGCCCAGCGCCATGTCGCTCACGTCTTCCGGTCCCTGATCGAGATTGAATGCCGATGTCTCCGCCGTCGGCGAGCCCAGATGGATCCGCGGCAGCGAAGCTTCGAGCGCCGCGCGACGCGGCTCCAGGTGCGCCGGCAGCATGAGCCGTTCGCCCAGGTGCGCCAGCGGCTCGTCCAGCGTGAAGCCGGGCGTGTCGGTCGCCAGTTCGAACAGCACACCGCCCGGCTCCCGAAAATACACCGACCGGAAATACTTCCGGTCCCGCACCTCGGTGGGATGGAGGCCGGCCTCGATCACACGGTCCCTCATCGCCAGTTCGGCGGCATCATCCCCGATGCGGAACGCCACATGATGCAC
Organism: Gemmatimonadales bacterium; assembly: GCA_035712285.1. Classification (GTDB taxonomy): domain Bacteria; phylum Gemmatimonadota; class Gemmatimonadetes; order Gemmatimonadales; family GWC2-71-9; genus CAMLHP01. The sequence continues at coordinate 34,587 of DASTBA010000104.1, forward strand.
GGTCCCGGCGCCACCGGCCGCCGTCCCGAACCCGCCGATGCTCCGCACGTTGATCAGCAAACCTGCCGCTCCACCACCCACCCCGTAGCGCCTGGTCGTGCCGTCCTCGCCGACGGCCCGGAAACCGAGCGTATCGGCAAGCACCTTCTCGGTCGCGTCGCCGGCCTCGGCCCAGATCGTCACCGAATGGACGCAGCGTATGGCCTGTTCCGGCGTCACCCCGGTCGCGCCGGGCCAGCCGGTGCGCGCCTCGGCGGTCGGATCACCGACCAGTTCCAGCATCAGTCCGTCCGGATCGGCAAAGGACAGGACCTGCTCGGTGCGGCCGGACACGAACGACCGGCGGGAGGGTCCCTCGTGCTTCACGCCGTGGCGGATGAGCCGTTCGATCCAGAAGCCGATCGCCTGGGGCAGGACCGCGAACGACGTGACCGCGACCTGTCCGGTTCCGTGGCGCCCGGCCCGGGCGCCGGGCCAGGGAAAGAACGTGAGGAGGCTGCCGGGAGCGCCGGGCTCGTCGCCGAAGTAGAAGTGATAGGTCTGGGGGTCGTCGAAGTTCACGGTGCGCTTGACCAGCCGGAGGCCGAGCACGCCGGTGTAGAAGTCGAGATTGCGCTGGGGATCCCGCGCGATGGCGGTGACATGGTGAAGGCCGAGGACGCCGGGCATGGAGATTAGACTTAGTGGGATCGGGTCGAATCGCAAGCATGCCGGGGCGGAGGAGCATCGGGTGGTCCAGCGAAGCGTCGTCCTCCCGTTCCTGCTTGCCGGCGCAGCACTCGCGCAGGCGATGCCGCTGGATGCCCAGCGCCCCGATTCCACCCGGCGCGACTCGATCGTTCAGCTCCCCCCGATTTCAGTCACCAGCCGGGCCGCGGAGCCGACCCATGTGGTGGCGGCGGCCGTGGGGGTGCTCGATTCCGCCGCGCTCCGCCAGGGGCGGCGCACCGCCGGCCTCGCCGACGCACTGAGCGACCTGCCGGGAACGTACGTGGCGGATCGCGGACATTTCGCGCTGGACCAGCGGATCTCGCTCCGGGGATTCGGCAGCCGCTCGGCCTTCGGCACGCGGGGCGTGATGATCCTGCTCGATGGTGTTCCGCAGACGCTGCCGGACGGCCAGAGTCAATTCACCAATGTCGATCTCGACGACATCGCGCGCGTCGAGGTGCTGCGCGGCTCGGCGTCGGCGCTCTACGGGAACGGCGCCGGGGGTGTCGTCAGCCTGCAATCGGCCCTTGCTGCGCCGGAGCCGTGGGCGGCCCGCGCCCGGCTCGAAGGAGGTGAGGCGGGATATCTCAAGTGGTCCGGCTGGGGCAGCGTGCGACAGGGCCGGTGGAGCGGCACCGGTTCCCTCTCCCGCGCCACCGTGGACGGATTCCGCCAGCACAGTTCGGCGGACCTCAGGCGCCTCGGCGTGCAGGGAGAGTATCGCGGCAGCCGGGTCAAGCTCGCGCTCCGCTTCCATGCCGCCGACGACCCGCGGGCCGACAACCCCGGCGCCCTGACGCAGGCGGAATACGCCGCGAATCCGGATTCCGCCGCTGCCGCCAACCTCAGAAACGGTGCGGGCAAGGCGGTCTCCCAGCAACAGGTGTCGCTGAGCCTGAGTCACATGGACACGGGCGGTACGTCCTACGACGTGACGCTGTTCGGGCTGCATCGCAACCTCGACAACCCGCTCGCGTCCGCCACCGACGTCCGGATCCTCCGATGGGCCGGCGGAGTGCGCGGAAGCGTGACCCGCCGGCTCGGCGGCGCGAGTTCGGCTCCACTCATCACGGCCGGCTTCGACGCGCAGTGGCTGCGCGACGATCGCGCCAATCTGCAGAACGTGGCCAGCGGTACGCCGGACACGACCCTGCGGCAGATCGAGTCCACCGCCGAACTGGGTCCCTTCCTGCGGGGCAGCTGGCAGCCGTCGGGCCGGTGGGGCGTGGATGCAGGCGTCCGCTACGACCGCGTGCGGTTCCGCGTGGCGGACCGCTACCTGGCGGACGGTGAGGACAACTCGGGAGCGCGCAGCATGGGCGCCTGGAGCGGCAGCGTGGCGGCGACGTACACCGGCTTCGCACCCCTCGCGCCCTATGCCAGCCTGTCCACGTCGTACGAAACGCCCACCACGACGGAGCTTGCCGTCCAGCAGTCAGGAGCCGGCGGATTCAATCCCTCACTCGGGCCGCAGCGGGCCGTCAATGCCGAAATCGGCGCGCGGGGCGCTGACGGGCCGGTCACCTGGTCACTGGCGCTGTTCAATGCCTGGATCAGGGATGCCCTGGTCCCATATGCGCAGGCCGATGGCCGCAGCTATTACGTCAATGCCGGACGGATCCGGAATCGCGGCATCGAGCTTGGGGCCACGGCCCGAGTGAACGCACAGTGGACGCTGCAGGGCGCCTGGACCTTCGCCGACTACCGGTTCACCGACTATGTACTGGTCAACGGCGCCACCAGCACCGACTTCGGCGGCCACCGGCTGGCCGGCGTCCCCCGGTCATTCCTGCGGCTGGGCATGCGCGGCCGGATTGCCGGCGGCTGGATCGCCGTAACCCAGACGGTCGCGAGCGGCCTTTGGGCGGATGATGCGAACGCGATCCGGGCTGACGGGTGGAACAGTACCGACGCCAGGTTGGGATACTCCCTGCGCACCGGTGGCGCCGCCATCGCCCCGTTCGCCGGTGTTTCGAACCTCTGGAATGCCCGCTATGTTGCCTCGGTGACCATCAACGGCGCCAACGGCCGCGTGCTGGAACCGTCGGCGCCGCGCACCATCTACGGCGGGCTCGAGGCATCCTGGTAGACTCCGGAACGCCCGAACGCTCCGCTCTTTCACCACGAGGACCATGAGATGAAGCCCACGGATGCACGCAAGCGGCAGGCGCTGATGGAGCGCCGGGAAGCGCCGCTCCTCACGCCCACCGATCTCAAGGCTGCCGCCACGCGCGACATCACCGCCGCGATGAACGGGGTGCTGGCGGATGTGTTCGCGCTCTACGTCAAGACGAAAAGCTTCCACTGGCACATGAGCGGGCCGCACTTCCGCGACTACCACCTGCTGCTGGACGAGCAGGCGGAGCAGATCTTCGGGATGACGGACGCGATCGCGGAGCGGGTGCGGAAGGTGGGCGGCATCACCATCCGGTCCATCGGCCAGATCGCGCGCACCCAGCGCATCCTGGACAACGATGCCGAATACGTGGAGCCGGCGGACATGCTGGCGGAGCTGCGGGATGACAACCGGGCCCTGGCCGGAAGCCTGCGCGCCGCGCACCGGGTGTGCGAGAAGCACGGGGATGTCGCCACCACGAGCCTCATCGAGAACTGGGTGGACGAAACCGAGCGGCGGGTGTGGTTCCTCTTCGAGTGCGGCCAGCGGGAGGGCACGGCGGGGCACTGAGCATGACGTGCACGACGCCCGGCCCGCGGTGGTCAGTGGTGCGCCACAACCCCCGCGAGCGCGGCCGCCGCGACCAGCCAGGCGGAGTTCACGCGGAACCGGAACAGGAGAATGGCTCCCGCGACGGCAATGGCCACCGTCCAGGGATCCACGATCGCGGCTCGGCTCAATTGCCAGGTGACGACCGCGATCAGCGCCAGGGACGCGACGATCACGCCATCCAGGAACGCCGACGCCGTGGGTGACTTGCGGATGCGTGGCACGAGCGGCCCGCTGAGCGCGACGAACAGGAAGGCGGGCAGGAAGATGCCGGCCGTGGCGACGGCGGCACCGCGCGAGCCCGCCAGCAGGTAGCCGATGAACGTGGCGGTGGTGAAGACCGGCCCCGGCGTCACCTGCCCGACGGCGACGGCGTCGAGCAGCTGCTGGTTGGTGAGCCAGCCGAGGCGCTCGACGAAATCGGCCCGGAGAAAGGCCAGCAGCACGTAGCCGCTGCCGAACAGCACCGAGCCGATCTTGGCGAAGGTGAGGAAGAGCGTCGAGAACGCGAACGGTACCGCCGTGGCGGCCGACGAGGCCGCCAGGAATCCGGCGGCCGGCCCCGCGCCCGCGAACGACGACGGCCCGATGAACCGTTTCGAAGCGAGGGCCGCACACAGGCCGGCCGCCACGAGGACGAGGAGTTCGTTGGCACCCGCCGCCACGAACGCCACGGCCAGGATACCGATCACGGCGAGGGTGCGGGTCTTGAGCGCCGTCCGGCCCAGCCGCCAGAGCGCCTGCAGCATCACCACGATCACGATCGGCTTCACGCCATAGAGGACACCCGCCGCCGCGGGAAGCGTCCCGAACCTGACGTACACCCAGGCCAGCGCGGTGACAATGGCCACCGCCGGCAGGATGAAGGCGGTGCCGGCGACGACCAGCCCCCGCCATCCGCCGCAGGCGTGCCCGACGTGAATCGCCATCTCGGTCGAGTTCGGGCCGGGAATCAGGTTGGTCGCGCCGAGATAGTCGAGGAACGCTTCACGGCTCATCCAGCCTCGCCGCCGGACCACCTCGTCTTCCATCATGGCGATGTGCGCCGCGGGGCCGCCGAAGGCCGCCGTCCCGAGCTTGAGGAACACGCCGGCAAGCTCCCGGAGGCGCACCTGTCCCCCCATCAGAGCTCCATCAGGTCCCGGCCGATGACGAGTTCGCCCTTGAAGTGGGGCGTCACCGCCGCGCGCCAGGTCTCGTCCGGTACTGCCGGTGTCGGTGCCCCCGCCGGGACGAAGTGCGTGAGCACGAGGGTCTTCACTCCAGCCGCGGTGGCGACCTGCCCCACTTCCTCCGCGCTCGTGTGACTGGCCAGCAGGTGTTCGCGGAGCCGCTTCGCATCGGGCTCGCCGGCGATCAGCTTCTCGAGTGCCGGCAGGTACATCACCTCGTGCACCAGCACATCGGCGCCGCGAGCGAGGCGCACCAGATTCTCCGACGGCCGCGTGTCGCCCGAGAAGACAATCGAGCGGTCGGGACAGTCGAAGCGGTAGGCAAAGGACGGAACGACTGGTGGATGCTGCACCAGGGCGGCGGTCACCTTCACGCGCTCGTCCTGCATCACGATGCCCGCGGCGCGGATCTCGTGCGGGACGATCAGCGAGCCGAGCGGCGGCCGGCCTTCGTCCTTCGCGCGGATCTCCAGATCGGTGGCGTTCATCTCCAGGAAGAGGCGGGTCATTGTCCTGAGCGGCGGTGGGCCCCAGGTATCCACCTGGGTGTGGAGGTCGGTGGCCCACGCGAGGGAGAGCAGATTGCCGTAGTCGGCGTTGTGGTCGGAATGGTGGTGGGTGATGAACACGTCGCGGATGGCGCCGAGATCGAGCCCGGCGCGCACCATCTGCCGCGCCACGCCGTTGCCGCAATCAATCACGTAGATCACGCCGTCAATCACGATGGCCTGGGCCGGGGCGGAGCGGTCCACCTTGGGGGTGGGGCCGCCAGCGGTGCCGAGGAGGATGAGGCGGGAGCGGCCGGGTGCTCTTCTGCGAAGGAGGAGCGGGGGCCGGAAGGACATGAGTGCCAGTGCGAGGGATACGCCCGCAGCCCGGATCATTTCCCGGCGGGAAGGGCTGCGACCGGATCGAGCGCCAGGATCCATTCAATCCTCCGTGACGAAGCCCCGCACGGCACTGCTGCCGCACGGGGCTTCCGAATGGGCCTGGCTAGAGTTGAACTAGCGACCTCACGCTTATCAGGCGTGCGCTCTAACCACCTGAGCTACAGGCCCCGAACCTCAAGGGACGGGAGGATACGAATCCGCCCGCCCGGGCGCAACCCCGCCGCACCCGGGCACCCCGCCTAGCGGTCCTCGTCCTCGTCCTCCCCGAAGACGACGTCGTCGTCCTCGCCGAACTCGTCGTCCTCCTCCTCGTCCCCGTCCTCGTCGTCGAATTCGCCGTTCTCGTCGTCCTCTTCATCGTCGTCGTCGAATCCGAAGCCGTCATCCTCGAACTCATCGTCATCGCCGTCGAACCGGCGACGCAACTCGACCGCTTCCACCGACGTCTCCCAGGCCAGCATGATCTCCTCCACCACTCGACGGTGTGTTATGCGCCCCGGATGGGAGCCCTAGGACGCGTTCTCGACCCGGGCAGCCGCCCGAGCGGCCTTCCGGCGGTCCACCGCAGCCAGCTGCCGCTTGCGCAGGCGGATGGTCTGCGGGGTCACTTCGATCAGTTCATCCTCCTCGATGTACTCGAGGGCGTACTCCAGCGTGATCTGCCGCGGCGGCTCCAGGATGACGTTGTCGTCCGACGCCGTGGTCCGCATGTTGGTCAGCTTCTTTTCCTTGCAGACGTTGACGTCCATGTCCCCGGGCCGCGCACTCTCCCCCACCACCATCCCCTCGTAGACCAGGTCGCCGGGGGAGACGAACATCTGCGCCCGCTCCTGCAGGTTGCCGAGGGCGAATGCTACCACCGCCCCCTCCCGGTCCGCCACGAGCACGCCCCGCTTCCGCCCCGACAGCGGGCCGGCCCAGCCCCCGTATTCCAGGAACCGATGATGCATGATGCCGGTGCCGCGGGTGTCCGTCAAAAACTCCGAGCGGTACCCGAACAGCCCGCGCGCCGGCACCCGGAAGGTCATACGGACCATCCCCTGCCCCGGATTCCGCATCTCGGTCATCTCCGCCCGGCGCGGCCCCAGCTTCTCCATGACCGTGCCCATGAACTCCTCGGGCACGTCCACCATCAGCTCCTCGTACGGCTCCAGCCGTTCCCCGTTGGGGCCCTCGCGCGTGATCACCCTCGGCCGGGAGACCTGGAACTCGTACCCCTCGCGCCGCATCGTCTCCATCAGGATGCCGAGATGCAGCTCCCCGCGCCCGGCGACGGCGTGCGTGTCGGGACTCTCGGTCGGTTCCACCTTGAGCGCCACGTTCCGTTCCAGCTCGCGGAAGAGGCGGTCCCGTACCTGCCGGCTGGTGACGAACTTCCCCTCCCGCCCGGCGAAGGGACTGTTGTTCACGATGAAGTCCACCGAGATGGTGGGCTCCTCCACCGCGATACCGGCCAGGCGCTCCGGCCGTTCCACCGCCGTGAACGTCTTGCCGATCTCGATCCCCTCGAAGCCCGCCAGGGCGACGATGTCGCCCGCCGAGGCCTCGTTCACCTCCACCCGGTTGAGCCCGTCGAAGGTATAGAGCTTGGTCACCCGGTTCCGCTCGGCCGACTCGTCCTCGACCAGCCCCGGCTCGCCCAGCGGCAGGAGGGCGATCTGGTCCCCCACCTTGATCCGGCCTCGCTCGATCCGCCCGATGCCGATCCGGCCCAGGAAGCTCGAATGGTCCAGGGTGGAGACCAGCATCTGGAACGGCCCTTCCGGATCCCCGGTGGGCGCCGGCACGTGGGCCAGGATGGTGTCAAAGAGCGGCACGAGGTCGGTGCCGGGATGATCCAGCTCCAGCGTGGCGGTGCCGGCCCGGCTCGACGTGTACAGAAAGGGTGCGTCAAGCTGCTCGTGCGTCGCATCCAGGTCGATGAAGAGCCCCAGCACCTCATCGTGCACCCGGAGCGGCTCGGCGTCGGCCCGGTCGATCTTGTTGATCGCCACGATGGGATGGAGGCCCAGCGCCAGCGCCTTGCGGGTGACGAACCGGGTCTGCGGCATCGGCCCTTCGGCCGCATCCACCAGGATCAGCACCCCGTCCACCATGCGGAGGATGCGCTCCACCTCGCCACCGAAATCGGCATGGCCGGGCGTGTCCACGATGTTGATCTTGGTGCCGTGCCAGGTGACGGCGGTGTTCTTGGCCAGGATCGTGATGCCCCGCTCCCGTTCCAGCGGGTTGGAGTCCATCACCCGCTCGGCCACCTGCTGGTTGGCGCGGAATGCGCCGGCCTGGCGGAGCATCTGGTCCACGAGGGTGGTTTTCCCGTGGTCCACGTGCGCGATGATGGCGAGATTCCGGATCCTGTTTGACACTGCGTTTCATCCTGCGTGACGGCCCGTGCAGCCCGATGGCCGGGCCTGCGCGGCGCATATATAGACAGGATGGGCAGGACGGGCAAGGCGGACAGGACGGGCAAGGCGGACAGGACGCTCAGGTGCAGTCCCCATCCAGGCACGGCGACTCCACCTCCAGCTGGATCGTGACATGCCCGATGCCCAGGTCCGCCATCCCGCTCCGGATGCCGCCCAGGACGTCGGGATGGTGGCCCAGATCCGGCACCACCGCGTGGCCGCTCATCGCGACGAGGCCGCTCCGGACCGTCCAGACGTGGAGGTCATGCACGTCGGCCACGCCAGGCACCGCGCGCATCCGGCGCTCCACCTCCTGCATGGAGACGCTGGGAGGCACTGCCTCCAGGAGCACGTCGAGACTCTCCCGGAGCAGCCGCCACGCGCTCACCAGGATGAGCGCCGCCACGGCGATCGAGAGTATCGGGTCGGCCGGGCGCCAGCCGGTGGCGGCGATGATGATCGCGGCCAGGATGGCGGCGGCGCTGCCCAGCAGGTCGCCCATGATGTGGAGATAGGCGCCCCTGGCATTCAGGCTGTGTGAATGGTGTCCGTGCAGCAGCCGGAGGGACATCACGTTGGCCAGGAGACCGGCCACGGCCACGACCAGCATCCACCCGGCGCGGATGTCGGGCGGTGACTGAATCCGGTGTACCGCCTCGTAGACCACCCACCCGGCGATCACGAAGAGCGCCAGGGCGTTCACGGCCGCGGCCACCACCTCCCAGCGCCGGTAGCCGTAGGTCTTGTGGTCGTCGGCGGGCCTGGCGCCCACCACGGCCGTGAGCAGCGACAGCCCGAGGGCGGCGACGTCGGTGAGCATGTGGCCGGCGTCGGCCAGGAGCGCCAGCGACCCCGTCCACCAGCCGCCCAGCGCTTCCACCACCATGAACGTGGCGGTGATGAGAAGCACCCAGAGCAGCGTGCGCCGGGGCGATGCGTGGTCATGTCCCGAATGCGAATGGTCAGTCAAGCGAACCTGCTGCCTCGCCATAAAGCGTGATATTCATTAGACTTAAGCTTCATGGAACCATCGTCAGGCATCCCCGTGGGTCTGGGTCTGGCCCTCGTCGTGGTGCTGGTCCTCTGCAACGCCTTCTTCGTCGCGGCCGAGTTCGCCCTGGTCGGCGCCCGCCGGACCCGGCTGGAAGAGCTCGCCAACACCGGTGACGGCAAAGCTAGGCTTGCCCGCCGGGCCGTTCAATCGCTCGACCGCTACATCTCCGCCACCCAGCTCGGCATCACCCTCGCCTCGCTGGGCCTGGGCTGGATCGGTGAGCCCGCCCTGGCCTCCCTGATCGGGAAGGTGCTGGGCTGGCTGCCTTCCACCGTGGCGTCGATCGCGACCCACGGTATTGCCTCGGTGATTGCGTTCCTCATCATCACCGTCCTGCACATCATCCTCGGCGAACTGGTGCCCAAGGCCCTGGCCCTGCTCTTCCCGGAAGCGATCAGCCGCTGGGTCGCGGCGCCGCTCCTGGGCTTCAGCTGGATCATGGCGGCGCCGATCGCGCTGCTCAACGGCACCGCCAACCGCCTGCTGCACCTGATGGGCGTCTCGCCTCCCGGCGAGCATGAGCGGCTCCACTCGCCGGAGGAGATCCGCCTCCTGGTGGAACAGAGCGAGGAGGGCGGCAGTCTCCTCAAGCAGGATGCCCGGCTGCTCGAGGGGGTCTTCGAGTTCAGCGAGAAGAGCGCGCAGGAAGTCATGACGCCGCGCACCAGCATCGCCGCGCTGGAGCAGGATCTCACCATCGAGGATGCGGCGGACGAAGTCGCCCGGAACGGGCGTTCCCGCTATCCGGTGTACGCCGAGTCGCTGGACGAGATCGTCGGGATCGTCCATGCGAAGGATATCCTGGCCGCGCTCCGTCGCGAGCCCAGGGCCGGCGTCCGCACCGTGATGCGCGATCCCCTCTTCGTGCCCGGCACCCGCGAGGTGGAGGACGTGCTCACCGACATGAAGCGGCTCAAGAGCCACATGGCGGTGGTGCTGGACGAATACGGCGGCACCGCGGGGCTGGTGACGATGGAGGACCTGCTGGAGGAAATCGTCGGGGACATCTTCGACGAGCACGACCGGCCCGAGATCGCCCGGCAGGACGCCGGCGCGGCCCTCATTGACGGCGCGATGCCGATCACCGAGTTCAATACCGAGCACGACACCGCCCTCGACGACACCGATTACACCACCATCGGCGGCTGGGTGTTCGGGGCATTGGGCCGCCTCCCCAAGTCCGGCGACCGCGTCACGGCGGGCGAGCGGGTGCTGGAGGTCGCGGAGATGGACGGGCGGCGGGTACGGAGTGTCCGATTGGTGAAGTAAGGGCAGAGCCATGGCTCTGCCCTTACGCGCACCGCGGTGCGCCCCTACTCAGACCAATCGCACTGCCATCTCCAGCGCCCGCCGCATGCTCGACGGATCCGCCCGCCCGGTCCCGGCGATATCGAACGCCGTGCCGTGATCGGGCGAGGTACGCGGGAACGGCAGTCCCAGCGTCACGTTCACCGCCTCGCCGAAGCTCGCCACCTTGATCGCGGTCATCCCGACGTCGTGATACGGCGCCAGCACCGCGTCGAACTCCCCGCGGAGCGCACGGACGAAGACGGTGTCCGCCGGGAGCGGCCCCGCGGCGCCCAGCTGGCGCGCTGCCGGCTCCAGCACTCTCGCGTCCTCATCGCCGAATGCGCCGCCTTCTCCAGCGTGGGGATTGAGGGCACACACTGCCAGGCGGGGCGATTCGATCCCGAACCAGCCCCGGAGCCCCTCCTGCGCAATCCGCCCGGTCTGCACCACGCGTTCGGCGGTGAGCAGCACCGGGACGTCACGCAGCGGCACATGAGTGGTCACCAGCACCACACGGAGCCGGTCCGACGCCAGCATCATCGCCACCGGCACATCGCCCGCCAGGTGTGCCAGCCACTCGGTGTGTCCCGGGTACGGAAATCCGGCGAGATGCAGCGCGCCCTTGTGGACCGGTGCGGTGACGATGCCGGCCACCGTGCCGTCCATCGCCAGGCGGGCGGCGGTCTCCACCGCATGCCCCGCGATCCGTCCGGCGCGGAGGGTCCGCGCGTGATCAGGCCGGTCGCCGGTGCCCTGGCCCCATGCCCCCACACCGATCTTTTCGGCGGCGGGAATGGCTGCGATCTGGTCTTCGGCGCCGATCAGGACGATCTCGGCGCCGAGCGGATCCGCCAGCGCCCGCGCCGTGATCTCGGGGCCGATGCCCCGGGGATCGCCGAGCGTGACCGCCAGCCGGAGCGTCACTGGGGGCGAATGTCTACGTAGGTCGCGCTGCGCAGGTGGTCGAGGTATCGCTGGGTCGCGATGTTCTCGGAGAGACTGGTGCGGAGCTGGTCGCGGACATCCTGGTAGGTGGGAGGGCCGGCCGGCCGGCGCTGGGTGACCTTCAGGATGTCGAACTTCACCTTGCCATCCGGCCCGGTGAGGTCGAACGGACCGACGACCGTGCTGGTGTCATCCAGCGAGAGCACCGACTTGTACGCGTCGGGAAGCTGGTCCACCGGGACATCGGCAGCGTCCTTCTCCTCCGACTGGTCGTGATACAGCGCCTGCAGCGAGTCGAACGACGCGCCGGCCCGCACCGCCGCCACCACCCGCGCCGCCAGCGCCCGCGCGCTGTCCATGTTCTCCTGCGTCGTCACCGGAATGATCAGGATGTGCTTCGCGTGGAGCGAGTTCGGCTCCGAGCGCACCAGCTGGATGACGTGCACCCCGAAACTGGTCTCGACCGGATTGGAGATCTGGCCGGGCTTGAGCGCCAGGGCCGCCGTCTCGAACTTGCGGTCGAGCAGTCCCAGGCGGGTCCAGCCGAGGTCCCCACCCTGGTCCTTGCTGCCGGGATCCTGCGAGAACCGGCGCGCGGCGGTGGCGAAGTCGCCGCCGGCCCTGAGGGCGTTCGCGATGGAATCGGCGAGGGCGAAGGCGCGGGCCCGCGCGGAATCCGACGCCCTGGGCGCAATCACCAGCTGCCGGAACGTGATCGTCGGCGGGCGCTCCCCGAAGCCCCCCTTCTGGTCGTCGAACGCCTTCCGGATCTCCGCCTCGGTGGGATTGACCGGCTTGAGCTTCTTGGTGTCGCGCAGGCGCTCGATCAGCTTCTGGCGGAGCAGGGTCCGGCGCTGCTGATCGGTCAGCCAGCGGCGGTAATCGTCCACCGAGGCGAAACCCGAAGCCTTGAGCTCCTTCTGGAACTCCGGTTCCGACTTGAACTGGTCCCGCACCTGCTTGTAGCGCGCGTCCACCGCGTCGCTGACATCCTGCCCGGTGACCTTGATGGCGGTGTCCCGCTGGGCCGCCTGGACCATCAGCTCCTCATTCACCAGGCGCTGCAGCAGCGACGCGCGCAGGCGAGCCGAGTCCGCCGCCGTCGCGGGCTTCGGCCCGTCCTGCTGGGCCAGCGCCATGAGGAATGACTCCTCCAGCTGCGACTGGAGCAGCGGCTCGGCGCCGATCACCGCGACCACCCGGTCCACCGTGTAGGTCGTGTCGTGGTGCGGGACAGAACCGGTCGAGTCCTGCGCCGCCAGCGGAGATGCGAAGGCGGCGGCCACGATCGCCGCCGCCCCCGCCAGACCAATCTGTCGTGATACGGACATGAACCCCGCTCCTACGGCTTCGCGGCCGGCGCTCCCGCCGCGGGCTGTGCATTGCCCGAGGGGGCCGGCGCCGGGCCCGGCGCCGGACGAAGGCCGGTGGCGGGCGGAGCCGCCTGGGCTCCCGTGTCGCCCTGCTCCTCCTGCGCCTTCTTGTGCTGGGCCAGCTCCAGCCCCCGCTGCACCCCGCCCTCGTAGATGTGATGCTTGATGCGCTGCCGGAGGACATCACCCAGCAAGGCAGGCAGGCGCCGTGCGCGCACCTTGCCCTCGATGATCCGGTCGAAGTAGGTCTTGATCTTGAGGTCCGCCATCTCGTTCCGCTGCGAGGCGGACACGCTGCTGTCGCTCAGGTCGGCACCGATGCCCATTTCCGCCTTGAGCGAATCCACCTGCGCCTGATACTGCTGGCGCAGGCCCGCCCACTCTTCGGCCGACGGACCGACCTTCGCGCTGTCCGCCTGCTGGAGCAGCATCTCGTTCTGCGAGACCACGCGCGCATACTGGCCCAGCTGCGAATCCGGCAGCTGGCGGATCTGGTCCTGGTAGGGCGGCGGCAGCTGGCTCACCCAGCGCATCAGGCCGCCCACCGTCAGCGAACCGCCCTTCCAGGTCGCCAGCTCGGTCGTGGAGCCGCGCGCGCCGTCCATGTCGGACATCGCCTCGCGCATCTTCGCGGGAGCCGAGCTCTTGATCTGCAGGTTGTAGGTGTGGGCGAGGCTGTCGAAATAGACCGAATCCACGTGCGCCACCACCACGCCCTCCGCCGACTCCCGGAAACGGCCCCGGGCATCCGCCAGCAACGGCCGCTTGATCACGTGGTAGCCGTACGGCGTCTCCACGATGCCGCTGACCTCACCCGGGGCCAGCGACCACCCGGCACTGTCGAACGCCGTGACGAAGCGGCCCTTGGGCGACGGCGGCAGGTATCCGCTGTCGCGGGCGCTGCCGGGATCCTGGGAAAGCTTTGACGCCAGCGCGCCGAAGTCCGCGCCCTTCTTCACCTGCGCCAGCGCGTCCTCGGCCTTCTTCCGCGCCACCTGCCGTTCCTCGGGGGTGGCGGTCTGGGACGTGGTGAACAGGATGTGCTGGAAGACCCGCAGCGGGCCGGAGACGAAGAGGCTGTCCAGGCCGGCATCGGTCAGGTTGAGCCGCTTGGAAACGATCGTGTCGTGCCAGCGCTCCGCCTTGATCTGCGCGATGGCGGGCCAGAGCGCCTGCGCCACGGCGGCGGAATCGGCCGGCAGCTGGTGCTGCGCCACTCCCTGGGCGAAGAGCGCGTAATCCATCCAGAGCCCGGTGACGTAGTTCGCGGCATCCGAGTTGAGCCGCACGCCCTTGGGACCTGTCAGGATGTCGGCAAGGCGCTCGGGAGTCAGCGTGAGCGAGCCGGCGGTGGCCACTTCATCGGCGTGCGCCTTGAAGAGGTCCCGCATGTTGGAACAACCGGAGAGCGCGAGTACTCCTGCCAGCAACATCAGACGGCGCATGCCTGCTCCAGATGGTTAAAGTCGGCCCGCGACAACCCTGAGCGCCCGGACCAGGGCGGGAACCAGCGTCTCGCCGCCCAGGCGCTGGATCCGGAGCGAGAGTGGAACCGTACGGCGGACATCGGCCGCCAGCTGGACATCGTCCAGCGCCGCCGAGAGTGCGGCCAGGCGGGGCACCGCGCCCTCCCGGAAGGTGAGCCGGGCCTCCTCACCCCGCACCGTGACGTGCTGCAACCCGAGTTCCGCGCCCAGCAGCCGGAGCCGGGTCAGGTCCAGCAGCGCCGACGCCGGCGCCGGGGGCGGCCCGAACCGCTCCCGCAGTTCAGTGCCCAGCCCATCAATGTCGCCAGACGACTCGGCGCGCGCCAGTCGGCGGTAGATGTCGAGCTTGACCTCGTCGTCCGGCACGTACCCGTCGGGCAGGTGGGCCGGCAGGTCCAGCACTACGTCCGGCGGGGCCGGTTTTTCGCTGCCCTGGCCCCGGAGGCCGCGGACCGTCTCCTCCATCCAGCGCATGTACAGGTCGAATCCCACCGCATGCGCATGTCCCGACTGCTCGGCACCGAGGAGATTTCCTGCCCCCCGGATCTCCAGGTCCTTGAGGGCGATCCGGTACCCCGCCCCCAGATCACTATGATGCTCGAGGACCTTGAGCCGTTCCTCCGCATCCCGGTCCATGGCATCCGGCACCAGCAGGTAGCAATAGGCGCGGCGGTGGCTCCGTCCCACCCGGCCGCGGAGCTGGTAGAGCTGCGCCAGGCCGAAGCGATGGGCGTCATGGACGACCATGGTGTTCGCGTTCGGAACGTCGAGCCCCGACTCGACGATCATGGTGGTCACGAGGATGTCCACCTCGCCCGCCACGAACTGGCGCATCACCTCTTCGAGCGCCTCGGCGGGCAGCTGGCCGTGCGCCACGCCGACCCGTGCCCGGGGGGCGAGATGGCGGACCCGCTGCGCTACCGTCTCGATGGTCTCGATCCGGTTGTGCACGAAGAAGACCTGCCCGCCCCGGTCCAGCTCACGGGCGATCGCTTCATCCAGCAGCGCGTCGTCCCACGGCTCCACGAACGTGAGCACCGGCGAGCGGTCCCGCGGCGCCGTCTCGATCAGGGAAAGGTCCCGGAGCCCGGCCAGGCTCAGGTGCAGCGTACGCGGAATCGGCGTGGCGGTGAGCGTCAGCACGTCCACCGCGAGGCGCATCGCCTTGAGCCGCTCCTTGTGCCGTACGCCGAAGCGATGTTCCTCGTCCACGACCAGGAGACCGAGATCCCGGAAGACGACGTCCCTGGAGAGCAGGCGGTGCGTCCCGATGACGACATCCACCTTCCCCTCCGCCAGCCGGCCCAGGACCTCTCGCTGTTCCTTCGCCGTGCGGAAGCGGGACAGGACCTCCACCGTGACCGGAAAGTCCGCCAGCCGCTCGGTGAACGTCCGGCCATGCTGCTCGGCCAGAATGGTGGTCGGCACCAGCACCGCCGCCTGTTTTCCGCCCTGCACCGCCTTGAACGCAGCCCGGACCGCCACCTCGGTCTTGCCGTAGCCCACGTCGCCCACCAGCAGGCGGTCCATCGGGAGGGGGCGCTCCATGTCCCGCTTGATGTCGTCGGTGGCGCGGCGCTGGTCGGGCGTGTCTTCATAGAGGAACCCCGACTCCAGCTCGCGCTGCCACCGGGTGTCCGGCGGAAAGGCGAAACCTGCCGCCACTTTCCGGCGCGCATAGAGCTCCAGCAGTTCGGCCGCCATGCGGCGGATCGCCTGCTGGGCGCGCTCCCGTACCCGCGCCCACGTGGTGCCGCCCAGCCGGTGGATGCGCGGTGGCGGCCGGTCTCCATCCTCTCCCGCCGCCCGGTAGCGCTCCAGCTGGTCGAGCCGGTAGAGCGGCACGTTGAGGCGCGAGCCGCCTTCGTACTCCAGGACCGCCACCTCCAGCGTGCTTTCCCCGACCGTGATCGTTTCGATGCCCCGGTAGATCCCGATGCCGTGTTCCAGGTGCACCACGTAGTCGCCGGAAGCGAGCGTGCCGGTGGCGAGCGACGGTGCCGCCGCCCGGTAGCGCCGCGTGCGCCGCACCCGCCGCGCGCGCCGGAAGATCTCGTGATCGGTGAGCACCCGGAGATGCGGCAGCACGAAGCCGCCATCCAGCGCTCCCACCGCCGTCGCGGCGCTCACGCCCCGCTCGTCGAGCAGCTCTCCCAGCCGCTCGCGCTGGCCCTCGTTGTCGCAGAGAATCAGCGTGGGCGGTTCGCCCGAGAGCAGGGCCGCGAGCCGGCCGAGGTCCCGCTCGATCCGTTCGGGCGGCATCCAGCCGAGCTGGATGTCGGGCCGGTCGGTCCGGAGCACCAGGCGCCCGAAGCGTTCCTTCCGTGCGCTCCAGTCCTCGGGAGATTCGAAGATGTCACTGCGGGCCGGCACGTCGTCGCCCAGGCGGCGGGCCACCTCGAGATTGTGCGCCGCCTCGTCCCAGGCCCGCGCGGCCTCGTCCCGATCGGGCCCTTCGGCCTCTTCCACGATCAAGGCATCGGGTGGCAGGAGTTCGAGCAGGTTCCGGCGCGTCGTGCTCGTGGTGCCGGGCACCGGCGCGCCGGCGCCCCGCACCGGCAGGATGTCCACCCGGTCCAGTTCGGCGCCGGAGCGCTGGGAGGTGAGGTCGAACATGCGGAGCGACGAGATCTCGTCGCCCCACCACTCGAGGCGCGCCGCCGCCGCCATCCCGAAGCCGTACACATCGAGGATGCCGCCCCGCACGCTGAACTGCCCCACCTCCGTGACGGTGGGAACCCGCTCATAGCCCATGCCGCCGAGCTGGTCGGCGAGCTGGCGCGGCGGGGCGGTGACGCCGGGCGCGAGGGAGAGGCGGAGCCGGGTGATTTCATCCGGCACGCGAGTGCGCTCGAGGGTGGCGCGGACCGTGGTGACCAGCAGCCGCAGCTCGCCGCCCAGCAGCGCCGCCAGTGTTTCGGCGCGCTCGCCGGCGATTTCCAGGTGCGCTTCCTCCTCACCGAGCGACTCGCGCTGGGGGTAGAGTGCCAGCGTCTCGCCGGACAGCAGCGACAGGTCCGACAGCCACCGTTCCGCATCCGCCGGCGTCGGCGCCATCACGACAAGGGTGCGCGCCGGATCCTCCCGCGCGAGCCACGCCACCAGGGCCGCGGCGGAGGATCCGGGCACGCCGCCCAGCGTGAGACGGCCGCCGCGCCCCGGCAGGCGATCACGCACATCGGAGGCGCTGGGCGCGCGGGCCAGTGCATCCAGAATCCGTTCGTGGGTCACGCCGCCGGCCTTTTCACCGTGGCAATCAATACTTCGATCAGCGCGGCCACCACGGCGAGCCAGAGCAATGGGCCCCGCAGGTCGGCCCGTGCCCCGGCGGAGAACGCCGCGTCCGCCGCCTGGTCCGGTGTCATGATGCGGGCGCCGCGCCAGAGGCGCCGGAGATCGGCATCGGTCGCGCGGCGCAACTGCGATTCGCGGGGATCGATGCCGGCCGTGAGCGCGCCCACCGTGTCGCCGCCGGCGAGCAGGTAGTAGGCGCCGAGCAACGATGGAGTGAAGTAGTCGCCGCCCTCCACCTTCCAGCGCCGGTCTCCCTGCCGCACCTCGGTCACGACGTCCGGCAGGGGCACCGCATCGCCGACCGGCGTCGCCAGCATCGCCAGCTCGCCCCGGATCACCCGGTTCACCAGCCGATCCATGAACGGCATGAACTCGGTGGACAGGGGAAGATCGGTCCATGCGGAATCCAGGCGGCTTCCCAGGAGCACCAGGTCCCGGCTCCGCACCGCCCACGGCTCGCCTCCGGCGGTGGCCACGACCCCGGTACGCCCGCTGCCGCCGGGCACCAGCGTATAGCGGCGGCTGACGCGATGGCGCCCGAGCAGTGCCCCGCTGTCGGTGGTGGTGGCGTCGAGCCGCAGCTCACCGAACCGCCAGCCGCTCCCGCGCTGCGCCAGCGCCCGGTTGAGTGCGCCGAGACGGGCCGGATCATCCGGCGGAAGGACAATGGAGCGGCCGCGCCCCAGCGTCCCGAGCGTGATGTCCGATCCCGGCACGAGGCGGTGGTTCTGCTGGAGGACGTCACAGGCAATGGCGAGAAACCGGTCGGTCCGGTCACAGGCCACGGCGGCCACCGGCGCCACCCGGAGCACGGACTCGCGCCGGTCATCGAGGCGGAGTTCATCGGGCGCGAGTTCGGCGCTGACCAGATACCAGCCGCTGGAGGGAGCCGGGAGTGGAACACTGACCGAGTCTCCTGCACGAACCAGGACCTCGCGAACCAGCGACCGGCCCGCCCGCAGCGTGACCGGCACCGATGCCGATGAATCGCCCGTCACCCCCACGACGATCTTGCCTCCGTCGCGCGTCCAGGGTTGCGCCCCCGGATCGAGCGACATGACACCATGATTAGCAGGGGGCGGCGCGTCAGGCCGGCCCACGATGAGCGGCGCCGCGGACGCCGCCGCCGAGACGGCGCTGGCCTGCACGTCACTGAGGATGAGGATCGAACCCGGCCGCGCATCGCCGCGCAGGGTCTGTCCCGCCAGTGTGACGGCCGCACCCAGGTCCAGCCGGCGCGGGTCGGGTTCGATGCTGTCCAGCATTGCGGCCAGCTGGCGGGCATCACCGCGGCGCGGCCGTCCGTCGGCCGGGAGCAGCCACAGGGCATCCTCCGCCGTCGCGTGGCCGAGCGCGTTCCGGGCAGCCCGGGCCAGCGACGCGAGTTCCGGCGTCCCGCCGCTCACGGCGCCGCTGCTTGCCGAATTGTCCAGGACGATTACCAGCGCGCTCGGCGCGTGCCCCGGTATCTGTCGCAGCGGGAGGGTCGGCCCCGCCGCGGCCAGCACCAGCGCCAGGATGATCAGCATCCGCAGCAGGAGCAGCAGCCAATGGCGGAGCCGCAGCCGCCGCTGGTGCTCGGCGGTGGCAGACTGGAGGTATCGCGTCGCCGGAAACGATACGGTGGGCGGCTCGCGCCGCGCGAGCAGGTGCAGGACGAGCGGCAACGCGACCGCCGGCAGGGCCGCGAGCAGCCACGGATGGAGAAACCCGATCATGTCGTGTGACGGGGCCGTGACAGCGCTTCGCGCAAGGCATCCCCGAACGGGCGACTGGTGAGTATCCGGTGGTATCCGATTCCGTGGCGATGGCAGGCCACCTGCCAGTCCCGGATCACCCCGTCCACGGTGGTCCGGTAGGCCTCGGCCCAGTCCTGCGGGCGAAGCACCACCGACTCGCGGGACTCGGGGTCCTCGAACCGCGCCTCCGCCGGACCGGCGAGATCGAGCTCCCCCGGATCCATGACATGAAGCACGATCACCTGATGCCCGCGGTGGCGCAGGAAACGCAGGGCGGTGAGGGCGAGCTCGCGCTCCAGCAGCAGATCGGAAACGAAGACCACGAGGCCGCGCCGGCGGAGATGATCCATGACCCGCCGGAGCGCCGGCTGGGCGGCCGTGCCTTCTCCCGGCCCGATCGCACCCAGCGCCTCGGCCAGCGTATACCAGTGGGAAGCCCGCGCCCGCGCCGGCACCACCTGGCGCACGGCGTCGTCGAACGCCACGAGCCCGGCGGCATCACGCTGGCGGATCAGGAGCAGCGCGAGCGCTGCCACCAGCCGGCGGGCATAATCCAGCTTGGTGAGCAAGGTGCCGGGCGCACCGGTCCAGGCCATGGACCGTGACGTATCGAGCACGATCATGGCCCGGAGGTTGGTCTCCTCTTCGTACTGCTTGACGTAGAGACGGTCATTCCGGGCCAGGATCTTCCAGTCCACGTGGCGGAGTTCATCGCCGGGCTGGTACATGCGATGCTCGGCGAACTCCACCGAGAAGCCCCGCCGGGAAGAACGGTGCAAGCCGGAGAGAAACCCCTCGACCACGCCACGCGTGGTCACCTCGATGCCGCCCAGCCGGGCGACGTCGGTCGGGTCGAGCAGGTCGAGCCGGCGGGTGGAAGCAGGTGCGGGATTCGCCATGAGGGGCCGCAACGTATGGGCGGTGGCTTCGCGAAGTCAACGCGGACGGCCGCGTCCGGGAGCGGGGACAGCGAGCGCGGAGACACTCGACCCCACGTCACCTAAGCGGCGCCGCAGCATCCGGTTCCGCAATTGGTGCATGCTGGCATGGCCTCTGCGGGGCTATATTGTGTTGCGCTACGACCCGCTCGACAGGGAGGTTTCAGTGGTTGGCCCGAGGGCGCTGCTGGTTGGCATCCTGCTCTGCACCGCGATTCCCGTTGCGCTCGAAGCCCAGCAGCCGGCCAAGCAGCCACAGCGCTCGCAGCCGGCCCAGCGGCCGGCGGAGCCGCCCCGGCGGGCCGAGCCGCGGGCTGAACCGCGCACCCAGGCGCCGGATGCCCGGCGCGAGGAACCTCGGCGGGCCGAGCCGGCCGAGCGGCCGGCACCGCGAAGCACGGGGGAGCCGGAGCTCAAGCGCCGCAAGCCGGAAGGCTGATCACCGGCCGAGTTCCTCCACCCTTTCCATCGCCCGGCGCAGGTGGGGGATCACGATGCTCCCGCCGACCACGAGCCCGACGGCGAACACCTCCATGAATTCCTCCCGGGTGGCGCCGGCCTCGTGGCACTTGATGACGTGATAGGTGATGCAGTCGTCGCAGCGTAGCACCAGCGACGCCACCAGCCCCAGCATCTCCTTGGTCCTGGCCCCCAGCGCCCCGGCCTCGTAGCACTTGCCGTCCAGGGCGAAGAACCGGTTCACGGTGAGGTTCCCCTCGCCGAGGATCACGGCATTCATCTGCTCG
>DASTBA010000105.1:0-73009 GCA_035712285.1 Gemmatimonadales bacterium
GTCCTGGGCGGCCGCGCCATGGCCTGGCCGCCAGGCTGAGGGCCGCACGAGAGTCCTTGACCCAAGTGGCGGTCCTGTCTAGCATTAAAGGCTACCCTGCCACATTGGGATTTTTCGCGGTTCCATCACTTCATTCGCGTCACGGCGCGAACACCTCCGAGGTCGAGTTTGTCGGAAGTCATCATCCACGAGGACGAGAATTTCGAGCGTGCGCTCAAGCGCTTCAAGAAGAAGTGCGAGAAGGCCGGCATCCTGTCCGATCTTCGCAAGCACCGGCACTACGAGAAGCCGAGCGAGAAGCGGAAGCGGAAGCTGAACGCCGCCATTCGCAAGAACCGGCGTGGACCGCGCACGCGGACGGTTCGCTGATCCTTCCGGGGGCGGCGACCATGGAGCAGGCGCAGTCATGACAGCACCGGAATCACCCATCAGCAGCGGGGTGCCGAGCCAGGAGACCCAGGCCGGCACCCCGTCGCCTTTGCAGGGTTCCCTCACCATCGAGGCGCTGGACACGATCGAGTTCGGCGCCGTGCTCGAGCTGGTCGCAGCGCGGGCGGCGGGGCCCCTCGGCGCGGAGCGCGTGCGCCAGCGGCAGCCGGTCACCGGACTGGCGGCGATCCGTCGTGAGCTGGCGCGGGTGGGCGAGGTTGCCGCGCTCTTTCGCCGCCGTGACGGGCTCGCGGTGGACGCGGTACCGGATGTCCGCTCGGCGCTTGCCCGCCTCCGTATCGAGGGGAGCGTCCTGGATGTTCCGGAACTGGCCGGCATCCGGCAGGTGCTGGCGGCCGGGCGTCATGTCCGGGATGAGCTCGTCAGGGTGCGTGAACAGGCCCCCCTCACCGCCACGCTCGCTGCCGATTCGCCGCCCCGCGCCATCGAACGCCGCCTGGATCAGTCCGTGAATGACGATGGTGAGCTGCTCGACGGCGCGAGCCCGGCGCTCGCCGCCGCGCGCCGGGAGGCGCGTGCCGCCCGCGAGCGGCTGGTGCGGCGCCTGGAGGCCATCCTCCGTTCGCTCGACGCCGGCACCGAAGCCACCGTCACCGTGCGCCGGGGGCGGTACGTGATTCCGGTGCGGCGCGACCTTCGGGCCCGCCCCGACGGCATTGTGCTGGATGAATCGGCGACGGCCGGAACGCTCTTCGTCGAGCCCACCGCTGCGGTCGAGCTGGGCAACGCCCTGAGCGAGGCGCAGGCGGAGGAGGAGCGGGAGATCCTTCGTGTCCTGCGTGAGCTCACCGATCTGCTGCGCCCCGAGCGGCCGGCCTTGCTGGCCACCCTGGAGATGTGCGTTGCCGCTGACGACCTGGTGGCGCGGGCTCGCTGGGCGGCGGAGACCGATGGCTGGGCGCCGGCGGTGGACGACGCGCCCGCGACGCTCCGCATCGTCCGCGGCCGCCACCCGTTGCTCACCGGCGAGGCCGGCCCGGTGATCCCGTTCGACCTGGACATGGCGCCGGGTGAGCGCACGCTCCTCGTCAGCGGCCCGAATACCGGCGGGAAGACGGTGCTGCTCAAGGCCGTGGCACTGTTCGCCGCGCTGGTCCAGAGCGGCATCGTGCCGCCGGTGGCGGACGGCTCCGCCCTTCCGGTGTTCAGCCGGTTTGCCGCCGATATCGGGGACCGGCAGAGCATCGCCGCCAGCCTCTCCACCTTCAGCGCGCACATGCGCACCGTCGGCGAGATCCTGCGCGAGGCCGATGACACGACGCTGGTGTTGCTGGACGAGATCGGCAGCGGCACCGACCCTGCGGAAGGCGCCGCGCTCGCGGCGGCGGCCATCGTCGCGCTCACCCGGCGCGGCACGCTGACGCTCGCGACGACCCATCTTGGCCAGCTCAAGACGCTGGCGCACGAGGAGCCGGGGGTCGTGAACGCGTCGCTGCAGTTCGACGCGGCCACGCTGACGCCGACCTACCGGTTTGCCAAGGGGACGCCCGGCAGAAGCTACGGGATCGCGATTGCCCGCCGCCTCGGGCTTCCGGCGGAGACGCTGGCCGATGCCGAGCGCCGGGTGCCGGCGGCGGAACGGAGCTTCGATGCGCTGCTGGCCGACGTCGAGGAGCGTCAGCGGTTGCTGGAGCGGCGGGAACTGGAAGTGGCGGCGCGGGACCGGGAGAGTGCGGAGCTCGCCGGGCGGGTGACAGCGCGCGACGTGGCGGCCCATGAGCGAGCTGAAGCGCTCAAGGAGCAGGAGCGGACGGCCGAGCGGCGGGCACGCGAGGCCGCTCGTGCCTACCTGCTTGATGCCAGGAAGACGGTGGAGGCTGCGCTGGCCGAGGCACGCGCCGCGGGCGATGAAGCGGCGGCGCGGGAGATCCGCCGGTCGCTCGAAGACGAGATCCGGCGTCAGGGAGCAGCCCTCGATGCGGCGGCTGATGCGCCCGGTGCCGTTGATCACGGGAACGGGCGCGCCGGTGCCGGTGACGCCGTGGTGACACCGGCCGGGCTGCGTGGGACTGTCGCCGAGGTGCGGCCCGACGGCACGGCGGTGGTGATGGCCGGAGCACTTCGGCTGCTCGCCCCGGCAGCCGATCTCACGGTGGTACCGTCCGCCGGGCGTCAGCCCGCTTCCCGCCGGGAGCTGGAATTGCCCAGGGCGGACGCCCCGATGGAGATTGATCTGCGGGGGATGACTGGTGACGACGCGGAGGCCGCCACGCTGGCGGCCATTGATGCCGCGGTCCTGGCCGAGCACCCGTTTCTCCGCATCATCCATGGGATGGGCACCGGCGTGGTGCGTGATCGCGTGCGCCGGGTGCTCCAGCGGGACCGGCGGGTGCGGCATGCGGAGTTCGCGCCGCGCAACCAGGGCGGCACTGGCGTCACCATCGTGGAATTCGGGGCCTGAGCGGCATGATTCCGGAAGACCTCATCGAACAGGTACGCGAGAGCGCCGACGTGCTCGCCATCATCGGCGAGTCGGTGCAACTCAAGCGGACCGGCGCCGACTGGCGCGGGCCCTGCCCGTTCCATGGGGGGACCCACCGCAACTTTGCCGTGATCCCGCGGAAGGGGTTGTTCTACTGCTACGTCTGTCATGAGGGCGGCAACATCTTCACCTACCTCATGAAGCGGTTCGGGATGGACTACCCGAGCGCCGTCAGGGAGGTCGCCCGCCGCAGCGGCATCACCATCCCGGACACTCAGCGGAGCGAAGGACCCGACCCCAACGAGCCGCTGTACGGGGCAATGGGCGCCGCGCACGACTGGTACACCCGCCAGCTGCTCGACGACCCGGGCGCACAGGCGGCCCGCCAGTACCTTGCCGGACGGGGCATCACCGAGGACACGGCCGGGGAACTGGCGCTCGGATTTGCGCCGCGGGGCCCGGCGTTTCTCGAGGCGATGCGCACCCTTGGCATCGGGGAGGAAGTCCTGCTCACCGCCGGTCTCGCCACCCGGCGCGAGGACGGCACCGTCGCGGCCAAGTTCTGGAACCGGCTGCTCTTCCCGATTCATGACCTGCGGGGCCGCGTGGCCGCCTTCGGCGGCCGTCTCCTCGGCGAGGGTGAGCCCAAGTACCTCAACTCGCCCGAGACGCCGATCTTCCACAAGGGACGTACGCTCTACCATCTGCACGCTGCCCGGCACGCCATCCGGAAGGAGGAGTGCGCCCTGCTGGTGGAGGGATACTTCGACGTGATCCGGCTGGCGCTGGCCGGCATCGAGCACGTGGTGGCCCCGCTCGGCACGGCGCTCACGCCCGACCAGGCGAGCCTCCTCCGGCGCTACACCCAGCAGGTGACCGTGCTCTACGACAGCGACGCCGCCGGCCTCAAGGCCACGTTCCGCGCGGCGGACGAACTGCTGCGTCAGGGGGTCCGGGTTCGCGTGGCCACGATGCCGCCGGGTGAGGATCCGGACACTATGGTGGCGGGCGGGGGCGCGGCGGCGCTGGCGCCGATCCTCAAGGATGCGGTGGACGTACTCGAGCGAAAGATCCAGATGCTGGCCGAGCGCGGCTGGTTCGAGGGGCTGGAGCACCGGCGGGATGCCCTCGACCGGCTGCTGCCCACGGTGCGGGCCGCCTCCGATCCGATCACCCGTGAACTGTACCTCACCCGCATCGCGGAGCGGACCGGCGTGGCCAAGGATGTGCTCGAGCGTGAACTCCGGTTCGCCCCCCGTCGTTCCGACGATGGCGCGCCCGGCCGGGTGGCGAGCAGCCAGCCGGTTCCGGAAGTGATGCCGACGCGTGGTGCGGAGTGGGAATTGCTTCGTGTCCTCGTTGCGGCGCCGGCGCTCCGGTCGCGCGCGGTGGAGCTGATTGCACCGGAAGCGTTCGAGCTACCCGAGCATCGCGAACTCTTCCGTGTCCTGACTGGCGGGCACGACGCGGGCGATCAGCTTCCGGCGGGACTTTCGCACGGCGCCCAGCTGCTCTGGGCCCGCCTGAGGGAAGCGGTCACCGAGCTGGAAGGGGCCGACCTGGACGACATGTTCGCGACCCGCGCGGAGATGGTGGCTTCGACGCCGGAGTGGCGGGCGATCCAGACGATTGCGGACCCCATCGAGCGGCGAAAGCAGGTGGACGAGTTCCGTGCCCGATATCCGGTGGCGGGCCGCGCCCGCGATCTGCAGCGCTACCTGCGGCGGCCCCGATGACGGCGGCGGTACCGGTCATGCCGCCCCGATGGGTGGTGGCTGACACCGCCGATCCGGCTGCCGCGGCGTCGCTTGCCGGGGCATTGTCCATCCCTCTGCCCTTGGCCCGGCTGCTGGTCCAGCGGGGCTACACCGGTGCCGACGCCGCACGCGAATTCCTGCGCCCCTCGCTGGACACCCTCGCCGATCCGTACCGCCTCCGGGACATGGATCGGGCGGTGGAAATCGTGACCGGTGCGGTGCGCGAGGGGCGCCGCATCCTGGTCCATGGCGATTACGACGTGGACGGCCAGTGCGCCACGGCACTGCTCACCCGCGCCCTGCGCGCCGGGGGTGCGGAGGTCGTGCCATTCGTGCCGAACCGGATGCGCGATGGCTACGACTTCGGGCCGGCGGGGCTTGCCCGTGCCCTCGAAGCCGGCGCCTCCCTCGTGATCACCTGCGATTGCGGCATCACCGCGGTGGATACGGTGCGTGCGGCGCGGGAGCGGGGCCTGGACGCGGTGGTGACCGATCACCACCTCCCGGGTTCCGAACTTCCCCCGGCGAATGCAGTGGTGGACCCCCAGCGGACCGATGACACCTCCGGCCTCACCCAGCTCTGCGGCGCCGGCCTCGCGTTCAAGCTGGTGCAGGCGCTCATCCCGGCGCTCGGGCTCCCGGCCAACCTGCACCTGCATCTGCTCGACCTCGCCGCGCTGGCCACCGTCGCCGACGTGGTGCCGCTCACCGGCGAGAACCGGGTGCTGGTCCGGCACGGGCTCAAGGTGCTGTCCGCCAGCCGGTGGCCCGGCGTGCGGGCCCTGGTGGAATCGGCCCGGCTCCATGATCGCGAGATCCGCGCGAGCCACCTGGGCTTCGTGCTCGGCCCGCGGCTCAACGCCGCTGGGCGGGTGGGCGAGGCGATGGACGGCGTGGAGCTGCTCCTCACCGATGATCCCGCCGTGGCCGCCCGCCTTGCAACGCGCCTCTCCGACCTCAACGACCAGCGCCAGGTGAAGGACCAGCAGGTGCTCACCGACGCGGTGGCGCTGGTGGAAGACGGCGAGGAGGCGCTCGCCCAGTGCGCCCTGGTCCTCGCCGGCGATGACTGGCACCCCGGCGTGATCGGCATCGCGGCCTCGCGCATGGTGGAGCGCTACGGCCGGCCGACCTTTCTCATCGCCTTCGACGGTGACGTGGGCCGCGGCTCCGGCCGGAGCATTTCGCGCTTCGACCTGCATGCGGCACTGGATCGTTGCGGGGATCTCCTCGAGCG
Organism: Gemmatimonadales bacterium; assembly: GCA_035712285.1. GTDB lineage: Bacteria > Gemmatimonadota > Gemmatimonadetes > Gemmatimonadales > GWC2-71-9 > CAMLHP01. Next base: position 5,867 of record DASTBA010000105.1, read on the forward strand.
GCACGGCGGGCACCATATGGCGGCGGGGCTCACGATTCGCCGCGACCGGCTGGAGGCGTTCCGCGAGCGGTTCACCTCGGTGGCGCGGGAGCAGCTGCGGCTGGAAGACTGTGTTCCCGAGCAGCGCGTGGACCTGGTGATCGGCCTCGACGACGTGACGGAGGAACTCGAGCGGCTCTGCCGCTACCTGGAGCCATGCGGCACCGGGAACCCGGCGCCGGTGTTCGGGGTGCGGAGCGCGCGGCTGGCCGGCCAGCGCTGGATCAAGGACGCCCATCTCAAGGGGACGCTGGAGCAGGGCACCGGCAGCCTGCCGGCGATGGGTTTCGGATTCCGCGACCGGGTGCCGTGGCTCACCGCCCAGCCGGTGGACGCCGCCTTTCGCCTGGAGGCGAACGAGTGGCGGGGCGAGGCCACGGTGGAGGCCCGGCTGGTGGCACTGCGGCCGGCCGGTTCCGCTTGAGGATTGTCGGGGGCGAGTTCGGCGGCCGGCGACTCGTCCGCCCGAAGGATGCCCGCGTGCGCCCGACCGCCGATCGGGTGCGGGAGGCGTGGATGAGCATTCTCGCTCCTGAGCTGGCCGGCGCCCGGGTACTGGATCTCTTCGCTGGCAGCGGCGCCCTCGGCCTGGAGGCGCTGTCCCGCGGCGCCGCCTCCGTGGAACTGGTCGAGCTCGCGCCCGCGTCGCTTGCGGCCATCCGCGAAAACGTGCGGGCACTGGCGGTGGAACAGCGGGTCACGGTCCGCCGGGCCGATGCCATGCGGCACGTGGCGGCGCTGCCGCCCGGCAGCTTCGACGTGGCCTTCGCCGATCCGCCCTACACCACCGACCAGGCCCGGCAACTGGCTCTGGCCTTCCGCGACGCGCCCTTTGCGCGCATTCTTTCCATCGAGCATCCCCCTGGCCAGTCCGTTCCGGGCGACGAGACGCGCCGCTACGGCGACACCGCACTCACTTTTCTCCGAGCGCCATGACCCGTATTGCCATCTACCCCGGCTCATTCGACCCGCCGACGCGGGGGCACGAGGACCTGGTGCGGCGCAGTCTCGCCCTGTGCGATCGCCTGGTGGTGGCGGTGGCGCAGAACAGCGCCAAGCAGCCCCTCTTTTCCGTCGAGGAGCGCCTCGCCCTGCTTCGTGAGGGGATCGGGCCCGACCCTCGCATCACGTTCGAGGCATTCGAGGGACTGCTGGTCGAATTCGCGCGGGCCCGCGGCGCAACCATGGTGGTGCGCGGGCTCCGGGCCGTCAGTGATTTCGACTTCGAGTTCCAGATGGCCTTGATGAACCGGCAACTGAACGGGGAACTGGAAACGGTGTTCCTGGTGCCGGCGCTCGATCTCACCTTCCTGAGCTCCAGCCTGGTGCGGGAAGTCGCCCGGTACGGCGGCGACGTGAGCACGCTGGTGCATCCGGCGGTGGCCGCGGCGCTGGCCCGGAAGTTCGGCTCGTGAACTTTCGCGCCGAGCTGCTGGAGCGGGCCGCCGGCCGGCGGGCGCGCATCGTGTTCCCCGAGGGGGACGATCCCCGGGTGATCCTCGCCGCGGAGCGCCTTCACTCGCTCGGCATTGCGGAACCGCTGATGCTCGGGCCAGGTGGTGTGACGACGGCGCAGGATCCGCGGCGGCCCGCGGTGGCGGAACTGCTGCGGACCCGCCGGCCGGACCGGGTCAGGGACGGCGTGGACGCGCTCGACCAGGCGACCGATCCGCTCAGGTTCGGCGCGGGCCTGGTCGCACTGGGCGAGGCCGATGGGTGCGTGGCCGGCGCGCAGCACACCACCGGCGACGTGGTCCGGGCGGCACTCTGGGCCATCGGTACCGCGCCGGGCATTTCGCTGGCCAGCTCCGCCTTCTACATGGCCGGTCCCGATGGCGGCGTGCTGACCTTCACCGACTGCGCGGTTGTTCCGGAGCCGACGGCCGGGCAGCTGGCGGAGATCGCACTGGCCGCGGCCCGCGACCGCCGCCGGCTCATCGGCGACACGCCGCGGGTGGCATTTCTCTCGTACAGCACCGCCGGCAGCGCCGAGGGACCGCGAGTGGAGCGCGTGCGCGCGGCAGTGGCACGGTTTCGCGAACTGGCGCCCGGCATCGTGGCGGATGGCGAGCTGCAGGGCGACGCGGCCCTGGTGCCGGAAGTGGCGGCACGCAAGGCGCCGGCCTCGCCGGTGAACGGCCGCGCCAACATCCTGGTCTTTCCCGACCTCGACAGCGGCAACATCGCCTACAAGCTGGTGCAGCGGCTGGGTGGCGCCGCTGCCATCGGGCCGCTGCTGCAGGGGCTTGCCCGGCCGATGTCGGACCTTTCTCGCGGCGCCAGCGTCGAGGATATTGTAGACGTGGCCGCGCTGGTGGCCCTGCAGGCCCAACGGACCGAAGGAGAGGCTTCATGAGCTTTACCGCATCCCGCCAGGCGGACGTCACGCTCATCCGCGCCGCGGGCCAGCTGACCGTCAACAACCGGCAGGACCTGAAGGCCCTGGTGGCCCAGCGACTCGAGAAGGGTGAGCGCCGGTTCGTCCTGGACTTCGGCGAGACCGGTTACATCGACTCGTCGGGTCTCGGCGCACTGGTGACCCTGGCGCGGCAGGTTCGCGACCAGGGCGGCGACCTCCGCCTGGGCGGGCTCAACGAAGACCTGCGCACGCTCTTCGAACTCACCAAGCTCGATACTCTTTTTACCATCGCGCCGTCCGCCAGCGAGGCGCTCGCGGGGTTCTGAGGCCGGCGTGACCGCGCTCCGCCTCTGCGTTCGCCGGAGCCCCGTGCCGGACGACGCCGGACCGGCGGCACGGGTCGAGTTGCGCCTCCCGAGCGACGTGGACTGCATCGAGGAAGCGGTCGCGCTGCTCACCCATCATTGCCTTGCCGGCAGCCGCGGCGGCCGGCGGCTCCGGTTCCGCCTCGAGGTCGTACTCGCCGAGGCAATCGCCAACGCGATACTCCGCGGCAACCGGCAGGATCCGGCGAAGACCGTGCTGGTCAGCGTCCTGCTCCGCGTGCCCGAGATCCGGATCGAGGTGACCGACGAGGGAGCGGGCTTCGATCCGGCGTCCGTACCCGAGCCGCTGGAGCCTGAGCGGCTCCGCGAGGACGGCGGCCGCGGGATCTTCCTGATTCGCCACCTGGCGGACGCCGTCTCGTTCAACGAACGGGGAAACTCCATCTGCGCCATCCTGCTCCGCCGCTGACGCCGCTGCGCGCCGCGCTCGATGCCCTGGGGGCCTTGGCCGGCGCCCGGCTTCGCGTATGGAAGGAGGAAGGAGACCGCGCCGTGCCGATGGGCGGCGCGGGTGATGACTGGTGTCCGGTCCCGCCGATCGTCGCCGGAGCGATGGACACTCCCACCGGCAGGGCGTGGATGGAACCGCTGCCCGACGAGCCCGGGGCGTGGCTGGAACTGCAGGACCTGCCGTCGCTCCGTGCTCCCGCGCTGGCCCCGCCACTCGCCGCCATCGTGGGCCCCCTGCTGGCAAACACGCGGGAAGAGATCGAGCTGCTCTACGGGATCAGCGAAATCCTGGGACGCACCGTCAGCCTCGCCGAGGCGGCCGAGACGATCATCCGGGAAGCGGCGGCGGTGGTGGGAGCGCGCCGGGCCTCCATCATGGTGTACGATGGGCGGCGTCAGGCGCTTCTCACCGTGGCCGCGCTCGGTTTCACCGCGGCGGATGCGGCGCCGGTCGCGGTGGACGATCCCGAGAGCGTGGCGGCGCGGGTGTTCCGCAACCAGGTGGCGGAAGCGCGGGCGGCGCGCCAGGAACAGGCCGACCGCTCGTACGCAGGCGCATCCTACCTGAGCATCCCCATCCGTTATGCGGCCCCCGGAGTGCCGCTCCGCTGCGTCGGAGTCCTCAACTTCACCGACCGGAACGGCGGAGATCGTTTCACCGCGTCGGAGCGGCGCCTCGTGACCACCATCGCGAACTTCGTCGCCGTGGCGGTGGAGAATGCGCGCCTCGTGGCCCGGGAACGCACCCAGCAGCGGCTTCGCCGCGAGCTGGAGCTGGCGGCGGACCTGCAGCGGCGCATCCTGCCGTCCCCCGCCGCGCTGCACGGGGAAGCCGTGGTCGCGGCGCGGTGCGTGCCCGCCGAGTGGGTCGGCGGAGACTTCTACACCTTCGCACGGCTGGGTAACGGACGGGTCGGCGTCATGCTGGGCGACGTGTCGTCGCACGGATTCTCCGCGGCGCTGGTGATGGCGCTGGTGCTGAGCGCGGCGGGGGTGCACATGGCCGCACCGGCCACGCCCGACGAGACGCTGACGGGGATGCTGGAGAGCCTGAGCGCCGAGCTGGCGCGGACCGAGATGTACCTGACGGTGTTCTACGGGGTGCTGGACCGGACGCGGGGCCAGCTGCTCTTCGCGAACGCGGGGCACGCGCACGCCTTTCGGGTGGGCCCCGATGGCTCCGAACGGCTGGGGGCGACCTCGCCGCCGCTCGGCCTCGTGAGCGGCGCGGCGATCGAGCGACGCGCTCTCCCGTGGGATGTCTCCCGCGACCTGCTGTGTCTCTGGACCGACGGGCTGGAGGATGCGCGGAATGCGGCCGGCGAGCGCTTCGGCGAGTCCCGGATCGTGCAGGCGGCGGAGCGCCTGATTCACGAGGCGCCCGAAGTGATCGTCGAGGCGATCCTGGCTGAGGCGCAGGCCTTCGCGCCATCCGGCGGGGACGACCGCACCATGCTCGTCCTGCGGCTGTGAGGCGGCTGCCCGCCAAGCGTCGGCTGGGTCAGCACTTTCTGCACGACCCCTCGATCCTCGGCCGCATCGCCGATGCGACGCTCGCGGGCCCTGACGATACGGTGCTGGAGATCGGCCCGGGGCCGGGTGGACTCACCGCGCAGCTTCTCCACCGCACGCCGCACGTCGTGGCGATCGAACGGGACCGGGACCTGTTCGAGGCGCTGGCCCGCCGCGCACCCGGTGCGCGGGTCGTGCCGGGAGATGCGTTGGAGCTCGACTGGCACCGGGAGTCGGGTGAGCCGGTGCCGTCGCGCTGGATCGTGGCCGGCAACATCCCCTACAACATCACCTCGCCGCTGCTCGACAAGGCCCTGGCGGAGCCACTGCCGGCGCGCGTGGTTTTCCTGGTCCAGCTGGAAGTGGCCGAGCGCCTTTCGGCAGAGCCAGGCAGCAGGGAGTACGGTGCGCTGACCGTGGGTGTGCGGGCGCTGGCGCGCGTGGAGCGTCTCTTCCGCGTGCCCGCGGGCGCATTCCAGCCGGCGCCGAAAGTGGACTCGGCGGTGATCCGGCTGGTACCGCGGGAAATCCCCCTCGTTCCACCGTCCCATCGGGTGCCGTTCCGGCGCTTCGTCACCGGCGTCTTCGGCTTGCGGCGCAAGCAGCTGGCGGGTGCGCTCCGGCAGGTGACCGGGGGGCCCGCTCCAGCCATCCGCACCGAGCTCATGCGGCTCGGCGTCGCGCCGGAGGCCCGCGCCGAGACGCTGCCGCCCGAAATATTCTGGGAACTGTACCGCCAACTCGTTGACGGTGACTCCGGTGCGTGCTAGGTTTGTGAAACATTTCACAATTGAGCATGCCCAGAGTCGCCGAATCCACCGTCCGCCGCCTGTCGCTCTATCTCCGGTTCCTCGAGGAATTCGAGGGGCAGGGGATCGCGACGGTGAGCTCCGAGGCGCTGGCGTCCCGGGGCGGGACGACGTCCGCGCAGGTCCGGAAGGATCTTTCCTTCTTCGGCTCCTTCGGGAAGCGGGGACTGGGCTACCCGGTGCCGGAACTGGTGGAGCAGCTCCGGGGCATCCTGGGACTCCGCCAGCGATATCGTGTCGCCATGATCGGCGCCGGCAAGATCGGCAGCGCGCTGGTGCAATACCGGGGGTTCCGGCAGCGGGGCTTCGATATCGTCGCCATCTTCGACGTGGATCCGGCCAAGATCGGCTCCCGGTGGAACGGGCTGACCATCCAGGATATCGCCCAGCTGGAAGCGGTCGTCCGGGCGGATCCGGTGGACATGGCGGTGCTGGTGACACCGGCGGAGGCGGCGCAGCCGCTCGCCGACCGGCTGGTGAAGCTGGGCGTCACCGCAATCCTCAACTTCGCGCCGGTGCAGCTCGTGGCGCCGGATGATGTCGTGATCAAGACCGTCAATCTCGCCCTGGAACTCGAGACGCTGAGCTACGCGCTGCATCATCGCGGCACCCGCTGACGCGATTACCTTTCCGCCATGTCCGCCGTCCATATCACCTCCGAGGTGACCCCCCTCGAGGCGGTGCTCGTGCATGCGCCGGGGCCCGAGCTCGAGGCCGTCACCCCCGAAAACCGCGAGGACTACCTCTATGACGACATCATCGAGGTGGAGTCGGCGCGGCGGGAACACCGGCAGTTCGTGGCGGTACTGGAGCGCTTCGCCACGGTGCACCACGTGCGGGACCTCCTGGGGGAAGTGCTGCAGGTACCGGAGGCGCGGGAGTTCTTCGTCAGCCGCACGATGGACGTCGTTCCCTCCGAGCCGCTCGCCCAGCGACTCTCGGCGCTGCCGCCGGCCGAAATCGTCGCGATGCTCATCGAAGGGACCGAGGAGGATCGCGGCGCGATCTCGCGCGCGCTCAACGAGACCGGCTACGCCCTGCCGGCCCTGCCGAATCTCTTCTTCCCGCGCGACATCGGCATGGTGATCGGAGAGCATGCGGTGGTCGGCTCGATGCGCTACGGCATCCGCTGGACCGAGGAGCTGCTGGCCAAGACGCTGTTCCGCTTTCATCCCGCCATGGCCAACGCCGGCATCATCTACGACGGCTCCGAGGAGCGCCGCAGCAACTACACCCTCGAGGGCGGCGACGTCCACGTGCTGCGGGAGGACCTCGTGGTCCTGGGCTTCAGCGAGCGGAGTTCGACCGCCGCGCTGGATCAGCTGACCGAGGTGCTCTTCACTACCAGCGACGTCACGGCCGTGGTGGTGGTCGTGATGCCCAAGGTGCCGACCGCCATCCACCTCGACATGATCTTCTCGCAGGTGGACCTGGAACTGGGCGTCGTCTATCCGCCCTACTTCGTGGGAGCCGAGCGGCTGCCGGTGCTGCTCCGCCGCCGCGGCGAGACGGGGGTCCGCGAGATGCCCAACTTCTTCGCCGCGCTCCGCGAAGTCGGCATGCCGCTGGAGCCGATCTTCGCCGGCGGCGCCCACCGCATCACGCAGGACCGGGAACAGTGGAGCTCCGCCTGCAATTTCCTCGCGGTGCGGCCGGGGCAGATCGTGAGCTACGCCCGCAACGTGGCCACCATCGAGGAGCTCCGTGAATCGGGCTTCCGGGTGGTGGACGGCGGCGAGTTCCTGCAGGGGCATGCGCCGGTGCGTGCCGGCGAGCGGGCGGTGATCACCGTGGAGGGCGCGGAGATCGTGCGCGGCGGCGGCGGCCCCCGGTGCATGACGATGCCACTCCGCCGGAGCGACGGATGATCGGCGTCACGGCCCAGGCCACCGGCACGCTGCTGGAGCAGGTGCTGGTGGCGCTGCAGCGGGCGCCGATGACCGGCAGCGCCATCTGCAACGACGTGGTGGGCGTGCCGAACGCGCCCCGCGCGGTGGCGGATCGCATCGCGCTCGCGCTGCTGGGCGCCGATCCGCGGGTCCGCCAGCTGGCGGACGGGCGCTGGGGCCTGGTGGCCGAGGTGCAGGACTCGCCCACGCTGGATGCCTGCACCTTCGCGGTGGTGGACGTCGAGACCACCGGGATGCGGGCCTGGGGCGCGGATCGCATCACCGAGATTGCGGTGGCGGTGGTGCAGGGCGGGCGCCGGGAACTGGTGTTCGAGTCGCTGGTGAACCCCGGACGGCCGGTCCCGGCCATGATAGCGGCGATGACCGGCATCACCGATGCCATGGTGCGTCGCGCGCCAGCCTTCGCCCAGGTTGCGGATGACGTGCTGGCGGCGCTCGGCGGCCGGGTGTTCGTGGCGCACAACGCGCGGTTCGACTGGGGATTCGTGAACGCGGAGCTGCGCCGCGCGCGGGACGTGACGCTCAACGGCCCCATGCTCTGCACCGTGCGGCTGGCCCGCCGCCTGGTGCAGGACGTCCGCTCGTGCAGCCTCGACAACCTGTCCCGGCACTTCGGCCTCGCCAACGACGCGCGCCACCGCGCGGGCGGCGATGCGCTGGCCACCGGCGAGCTGCTGCACCGGCTGCTGGATCTTGCCCGGGGCGAGGGGGCGCGCACGCTGCAGGATCTCGAGGCGATCGCCACGCGCCGCGCGCCACCCCGGCCGCGGGAACGGCCGGCCCTGCCCTCGGCGCCGTCCATGAGCGCGGTCCCGGAGGGTCCGGCGTGAGACTGGCGCGATCGTTCACGGTGGGCGAGTTCCGCTGCCACGCGCTCGAGGGTGGGCTGCAGCGGCTGGATGGCGGGGCCATGTTCGGCGTGGTGCCCAAGCCGCTCTGGGAGCGGGCCATCGTTCCGGATGCGCGGAACCGCATCCCGCTCGCCATGCGCTGTCTGCTGGTGGAACATCCCGACGGACTCGTCCTGATCGACACCGCCGTCGGTACCAAGGATGACGCGAAGTTCCACCACATCTACGGCATCGAGAACGCCGGCCGGGACGGCGGGAGCCAGCTCGACGACGCGATCCGGGAGGCCGGCCACCGGGTCGAGGACGTGCGCTTCGTCATCAATTCGCACCTGCACTTCGACCACGCCGGCGGCAACACGAAGGCCGATCCGCTGCGACCCGGCGAGCTGGAGGCCACCGTGCGGCCGGCCTTCGGCAACGCCACCTACATCATGCAGCGGGGCGAACTCGAGTTCGCGCGGAAGACCAACGAGCGCACCCGCGCCAGCTACCTGCCGGCCAACTTCGAGCCGGTGACCAAGTCGGGGAAGCTCCGCCTCCTGAATGGCGACCAGGATATCCTGCCCGGCATCCATGCGCGGCTCACCCCCGGCCACGTGCCGTGGCACCAGGCGATCCTGGTCGAGAGCCGGGGGGAGACGGTGGCGTTCCTGGCTGACCTGATCCCGACGTCGGCGCACCTGCGGCTCCCGTGGATCATGGGCTACGACCTGGAGCCGCTCCGGACCCTGGAGAGCAAGCGGACGATCCTGCGCGAGGCCACTGACGAGGGGTGGCGGATCGTGTTCGAGCATGATCCGTCGGTTGCCTGGGGGCGGCTGGTGCGCCGGGGCGCGCAGAGCGAGCTGGAGGAGGCGGAGGTCGTGGCGGGGCAACAGGATGGCGGTCCGGCGGCCGGTTGACAGACGGGTCGCCCGCCGGTAGGTTTTGCCCTGATCAAGCGGGCCGGAAAACCGGCCCCACCCTTGAACCCGCGCGGGGCGCGGCGTGACCGGGTCCGAGAGCGATCTTCCGCGGGCGCGCCCGCGGCGCGACGGACATCCGGAAGAGACTGGATGTCCGTTTCGATTTCTTCACCAGTGAGCTGAGGAGACTGCCACTGTCAACCAATGAGCGCGAACGTCGCACCAGGGTCAATCGCCAGATCCGGATCAGCCCGGTCCGGGTGATCGGCCCCGGGGGCGAACAGCTGGGCGTGATGCCGGTGGACGAGGCGCTGTCGGCGGCACAGGCGCGGGACCTGGATCTCGTGGAAGTGGCGCCGATGGCCCGGCCCCCCGTGGTCAAGATCATGGACTACGGGAAGTACAAGTTCGAGGAGGCCAAGGCGGCCCGGGCGGCCAAGAAGAAGCAGCACGTGATCCAGCTCAAGGAAGTGAAGCTCCGGCCCAACATCGAAGACCACGACTTCGAGTTCAAGACCCGCCATGCGCGGGAATTCCTGGGCGAGGGGAACAAGGTGAAGGTGACGATGATGTTCCGCGGGCGGCAGCTGGCGCACGTGGAGATCGGCAAGGCGGTGCTGGACCGGGTCGCGACCATGCTCGGGGACGTGGGCAAGGTCGAGGCGGAAGCGCGGCTGGAAGGCCGCAACATGACGATGGTGATTGCGCCCAGATAGGCGCGCGGAGACAGGACAGACAGATGCCGAAGATGAAGACCAAGCGTGCGGCCACCAAGCGCTTCACGCGCACCGGTTCGGGGAAGCTCAAGCGCTTCCACGCGAACCACAGCCACATCCTGACCAAGAAGACGCGCAAGCGGAAGAACCAGCTCAAGAAGGGTGATCTCGTGAGCTCGGCGGACTACCCGCGCATCAACCGCCTCCTGCAGGCGTAAGGAGCCAGCATGCCTCGCGTAAAGAGCGGTGTCGCGCACCACGCCCGCAAGAAGAAGATCATGGAGGCCGCCAAGGGGGCCCGCGGCGGCCGGAGCAAGCTGTACAAGTCGGCCAAGGAGACGGTGGAGCGCGGGATGCGCTACGCCTACCGGGACCGGCGCAAGAAGAAGAGCGACTTCCGCGCGCTCTGGATCACCCGCATCAACGCCGCCGCCCGGCTGCACGGCCTGAGCTACAGCCGCCTGATGGCGGGGCTCAAGAAGGCCGGGGTCGAGGTCAACCGGAAGGTGCTCGCCGACCTCGCGGTCAACGACGCCGAGGCGTTCGGCAAGATCGCGGAGATGGCGCGGGGAAGCTGAGTGCAGCGCACCGGCATTCCCGACCTCGACGCGCTGCTCCCCCGGCTCGCCGCCGTGGGGAGCCTGGATGCGGCCGGTCTGGAGGCGGAACATACCGCCGTGCTGGGCCGGAAGGCCGGGGTCCTCACGCAGCTGGCGAAGCGGATCCCGGACCTCGCCCCCGGGGAACGGCGGTCCTTCGGCGCTGCGGTGAACCAGGTGAAGGTGGCCTTCGAGGCGGCCTTCGACGAGCGCCGGGTGGCGCTTGCGGAGGATGCGCGCCGTCGCGCCGCGGGGCAGCTGGACCGCACGATGCCGGCGCGGCACCGCTGGACCGGCAGCGCGCACCCGGTCACGCGCACCATCGCCGACATCTGCGGCATCTTCCGCGAACTCGGGTTCGTGATCGCGGTGGGGCCGGAGATCGAGAGCGAGTGGTACAACTTCTTCTCGCTCAATTTCCCGGCCGACCATCCGGCGCTCGACCTCCACGACACGCTCTACCTCGACGCCCCACCGGAAGCTGGCGAGCATGGCGGCCGGATGCTGCTCCGGACCCACACCTCCCCGGTGCAGATCCGGAGTCTCATCGGCCAGCCGCTGCCGGTGCGGGCGCTGATGCCCGGCATGGTGTACCGGAAGGATCCGTTCGATCCCTCCCACGCCCCCGCCTTCCAGCAGATCGAGGGGCTGGCGGTGGATGAAGGGATCTCGTTCGTGGACCTCAAGGCCACGCTGGTGCATTTCGCCCGGCGGCTGTTCGCCGCCGACACCCGGACCCGCTTCCGCCCCTCGTACTTCCCGTTCACCGAGCCGTCGGCCGAGATGGACGTGGAGTGCCAGCTCTGCCACGGCGCCGGATGCGGAGCCTGCAAGGGCACCGGCTGGATGGAAATCCTGGGCTGCGGCATGGTGCACCCGCGGGTGCTGCAGAACTGTGGCGTGGATGCCGAGCGCTACACCGGCTGGGCGTTCGGCATGGGGCCGGGCCGCATCACCATGAACCGCTACGGCATCACCGACATCCGGCACCTCTACGATGGCGACATGCGGGTGCTGTCGCAGCTGGCGGGCTAGCGCATGGATATCTCCCGGCGCTGGCTCGAGGCGTTCCTCCGGCGTCCGCTCGATGCGCACGACGTCGCGGAACGGCTTGCCATGCTGGGCGCCCCGGTGGATGCGGTGGAGCCCCTGCACCAGGCGCTGGCCCCGATCGTGGTGGCGCTGGTGGAGGATGTCCGCCCCCATCCCGACGCCGACCGGCTCCGGCTCTGCCTCGTGAACGACGGTGGCGCCGAGCCGAAGCACGTCGTGTGCGGCGCCCCCAACGTCACCGCCGGCCGGCGCTACCCGTTCATCCGCGTAGGCAGTACCCTGCCGGGCGGGCTCCGGATCGAGAAACGCAAGATCCGTGGCGAGGTGAGTGAGGGGATGCTCTGCTCGGAGCGCGAGCTCGGCCTGGGTCAGGAGCACGACGGCATCTGGGAGCTGGATGTGGACGTGGCTCCGGGCACGCCGCTGCTGGACGCCGTTCCGCTCGCCGACGACCGGCTGGTGATCGATGTCACGCCCAATCGCCCCGATCTCCTGGGCCACAAGGGCGTGGCCCGCGAACTGGCGGCGTCGATGGGCGTGCCGTTCCGGCTGCCGGAGTTCCCCGGTGAGCCCGACAGCGTGCCGGCGGCGGTGCGGACCGGCGCCAACGGCCGCACCGGCGGCGTGCGGGTTGCCATCGAGGATCCCGAGGGGTGCGCCCGGTTCCACGGCGCGGTGATCCGCGGCGTGACCGTCGGGCGCTCGCCGGCCTGGCTCCGCCAGCGGCTCGAGGCGGCCGGTGTCCGCAGCATCAGCAACGTGGTGGATGCCACCAACTACGTCATGCTGGAGCATGCGCAGCCGCTCCATGCATATGACCTGGCAAAGTTGCGCGGACCGGAAATCATGGCCCGGCGCGCGCTAGCCGGTGAATCGCTGGTCACCCTGGATGGCGTCACCCGCACCCTGGAACCGTTCATGACGGTGATTGCCGATCAGGGGGGACCGGTGGGCGTGGGCGGCGTGATGGGCGGCGCCGGCAGCGAGGTCGGCGCCGGCACCACCGACCTGTTCCTCGAATGCGCCTGGTTCCGGCCTGCGGCGGTGCGCAAGACCCGGCGGGCGCTCGATCTCGGCACCGATGCCAGCTACCGCTTCGAGCGGGGAGTGGATCTCTGGGCGGCGCCCGAGGCGTTCCGCCGGTGCATCGAGCTGATCCTGTCGCTTGCCGGCGGGCATGTGGACGGAGAGCCGGTGGACCTGTGGCCCGAGGTGACGCATCCGCCGAGAGTGTTCCTTCGGCTCGATCGTGTGGCACAAGTGCTCGGCGTTGATCTCGATCAGCACACGGTCGAGCGCCACCTGGCCGCCATCGGCGCCACCTGCGTCGCCAAGCCGGAGGACCGCCGCATCGCGGTGGACGTGCCGGGATGGCGGCCTGATCTTGCCGAGGAGATCGACCTCATCGAGGAAGTGGCCCGGATGCACGGCTATGGCGCCTTTCCGGCCGAGCTTCGGGGCTTCCGCACGGGGCTCAAGCCCGATGCCCCGATCGTGGCCGCGAGCGATCATGTGCGCGGCGCCATGATCGCCGAGGGGCTGCACGAGGTCATCACGCTGCCGCTGGTGCAGGGCGGGGAGGTTCGCCTGCTCAACCCATTGTCGGTGGAGGAGGCGACGCTGCGCGGCGCGATCCTCCCGTCGCTGGTGCGGCAGGCGGAACGCAACTGGGCAGCGCTCACGCGTGACATCCGCTTGTTCGAGATGGGCACGGTGTTCAGCCGGGGCAGCGACCCGTCCCGCCCGGAGGAGCGGACCAGCCTGGCGGCCATCGTGTCCGGCGGCCGGGATCCGGCCCACTGGTCGGGGGTTCCCGCCGATGTCGCCATCTGGGACCTGAAGGGGCTGTTCGAGCGCGCGGTGGCGGCGGCGAGCCCCGGGGCGGTGGTCTCACCGGCTGGTGAGGGGTGGGAGGCCAGGACGGCGGACGGTATGCTGCGCGGGCGCGCGGCCCCACTGGATGCGGATGCGCCACCATGGGCGGCGCCGCTCTTCGGCCTCGAGGTCGAGGTGAGCGACGCCCCGCGCACCCGGCCGAAGTTCGTTCCGCTGCCGGGCACACCGGCGTCGGAACGGGACATCACCCTGCTCGTGCCCGACGGCGTGCCGGCCGAGGCGATCCTCCGCTCGCTCGCGGGGGCCGGTGTTCCGGTGCTAGAATCCGTCAGGATCGTGAACGAGTATCGTGGGCCGCGGGTGGCGGAGGGCACGCGGAGTCTTACTGCGCGGCTGACCTTCCGCGCGGCGGACCGCACGCTCGAGTCGGCGGATGTGGATCGGGCGGAGCAGAAGCTGCTGGCGGCGCTGGACCGGGACACGGGTGTGCAACGCCGGGATCAGGCCCGGGCGGAGGGCTGAGCGTGGCGACTGGATACGAACGGCCCGACTTCGCGGCCGCAGCCGAACTGGAGACCCTGGTGCGGCACCTGCTCGACGAGCTCGGCGGCTGGCGGCGGCGCTGCCTCAAGGCCGAGGCCGACCTGCAGGCCGTGCAAGGCGCGGGCGGCGGCGGCGCTGGGGTGGCCGGGCTTCGTGACCGGGTCGTGCAGCTCGAGACCGAGAACCGTACCCTCCGGCACCGGGTGGATGCCGCGCGGGAACGGGTACAGGCGCTGGTCGGCCGGCTCTCGTTCCTCGAGGAGCAGGGGGGCAGCGCATGAGCACCGCGCGCAATGCGGTCCGGGTCGTGATCGGCGGCGAGGAACTGACCGTGCGATCCGAACTTCCGCCCGAATACACGCGGGAGGTCGCGGCGTATCTCGAGGCGGCCTTCCAGAAGGTGAAGGCGTCGCTGCCCGCGGTGGAGAGCCACAAGGCCGCCATCCTCGCAGCGCTCGCCATCACCGACGAGCTGTTCCAGGCCCGCCGGGGCGATCGCGAGATCGCCGACCGGCTGCACACGCTGTCCGATGAAGCGGCGCGTGTCCTGCCACCCGCCAAGCGCGGCACCCGGGCCGGCTCATGAATCCGGCGCTGCTCCTTCCGGTCGCCATCGGCATCGGCGCGGGCATCGCCATCGCCTTCCTGGGCATTGCGCTGTACGTGGGCCGCCAGCGGCGCAGCGCGGGAGGGATCGTGAACCAGGCCACCGCCGAGGCGGTCCGCACGCGGGACGCCGCCACGCGGGATGCCGAACGGGTGCGCTCGGAGGCGTCGCTCGCCGCCAAGGCGGAAGCGCTGAAGGTGCGGGAGGAGGTCGAGAAGGAACTCGGCCGCCGGCGTGACGAGTTCGAGCGGATGGAACGGCGGATCGAGAGCCGGGGGCGCGATCTCGACCAGAAGGTCGAGGAGATCCGCACGCGCGAGCGGGAGTTCGGCCGCAAGGAGGAGACGCTCTCCCAGCGCGAGGAACAGATCCGGGAGCGGGCGTCGGGCATCGACCGCCTCGAGGAGCAGCACCGCCAGCGGCTCGAGCGGGTGGCCGGCCTCACCGCTGACGAGGCGCGCCGCGAGATCATGCAGAAGGTGGAGGACGAGGCGCGGGGCCAGGCGAGCGCGCTCGCCCGGGACATCAAGGAGCAGGCGCGCCGGAGCGCCGATCGCGAGGCCCGCCGGATCATCGCCATGTCGGTGCAGCGGCTGGCGGCGGAGACCACGTCCGAGACGACGGTCAGCGCGGTGACGCTCCCCAGCGATGAAATGAAGGGCCGCATCATCGGGCGCGAGGGGCGCAACATCCGCGCCTTCGAGACCGCCACCGGGGTGGACGTCATCATTGACGACACGCCGGACACCGTGGTGATCTCCTGCTTCGATCCGATCCGCCGCGAAGTCGCCCGCCGCTCGCTGGAACAGCTGATCCAGGACGGGCGCATCCACCCGGGGCGGATCGAGGAGCTGGTGGCCAAGACCCGCCGCGAGCTGGAAGCCCAGCTGGTGGAGCTGGGAGAACAGGCGGCGTTCGAGACCGGCATCAACGGGCTCCATCCCGAGATGATCAAGCTGGTCGGCCGGATGCGGTACCGCACCTCCTACGGGCAGAATATCCTCGAGCACTCGAAGGAAGTGGCGTGGCTCGCCGGGATGATGGCCGCCGAGCTCAAGCTCGACGTCGGCCTCGCCAAGCGGGGCGGCCTGCTGCACGATGTCGGCAAGGTGCTCACCCACGAGAACGAGGGCACCCATGTGCAGCTCGGCGTGGAGGTGGCGCGGCGCTACGGCGAGAGCGAGCCGGTCATCAACTGCATCGAGGCGCATCACGACGACGTGCCGCACGATTCGGCGGAATCGGTGCTGGTGCAGGCAGCGGACGCGATCAGCGGGGCCCGGCCCGGGGCGCGGCGCGAGGCGTTCGAGACCTACGTGAAGCGGCTGACCCGGCTGGAGGAGATCGCCAGCGACTTCCAGGGCGTGGAGAAGGCGAACGTCATCCAGGCCGGCCGCGAAGTGCGCGTGATCGTGACGCCGGAGCGGGTGGACGATGCCGGCGCGGTGCAGCTCTCCGAGGCGATCGCCCGGCGGATCGAGGGCGAACTCCAGTATCCGGGGCAGATCCGCGTGGTGGTGATTCGCGAGACCCGCGCGGTAGGCCTGGCGAAGTGACCGCCCGCATCCTGGACGGCGCGGCCCTGGCCCAGGCCATCCGCACCGAGGTGGCCCAGGACGTGGTCCGGCTGGCCGCCACCGGGCGCACGCCGGGACTCGCCGTCGTGATCGTGGGCGAGGATCCGGCGTCCCAGGTGTACGTGCGCGCCAAGGGCAAGGCCTGCGTCGAGGCCGGCATGCAGTCGGAGACGCTCACCATGCCGGCCAGCACCGGCCAGGCCGATCTGCTGGCCATCGTGGACCGGCTCAACGCCGATCCGGCGGTGCACGGCATCCTGGTGCAGCTGCCGCTGCCGAAGGGACTCGACGAACGCGAGGTTCTCCTCCGGATCGATCCCCGCAAGGACGTGGACGGGTTCCATCCGGTGAACGTCGGCAAGGTGGCGATCGGCGATCCCACCGGTTTCCGGCCCTGCACGCCGTACGGGGTGCAGGAGATCCTGGTGCGCGAGGGGATTACCACCAGTGGCGCCCATGCGGTGATCCTCGGGCGGTCCAACATCGTCGGGCGCCCGATGGCTTCGCTGCTGCTCGGCACCGGCCCGGGCGGTGACGCCACCGTCACGGTCTGCCACTCGCGGACCCGGGATCTGCCGGCGATCACGCGCATGGCGGACATCCTGGTCGTTGCCATCGGCCGCCCGGAGTTCGTGACGGCGGACCTCGTCAAGCCGGGCGCCACGGTGATTGACGTCGGCATCAACCGGGTGAACGATCCCGCGGCGGCGCGCGGGTACCGCCTGGCTGGCGATGTGGCGTTCACCGACGTCTCGCGCGTGGCCGGCGCCATCACGCCGGTGCCGGGTGGGGTCGGCAAGATGACCATCGCCATGCTCCTCAGGAACACGGTACAGGCCTGCCGCCAGCTGGCCTAGGCTCCCTTCCGACGGGTTCGTGACGCTCTCGCTCCAGTTCGACAGTTCGGCGCCCTCCGGTGACGTCGTCAGCGTCTCCGACGTGACCGGTGCGATCGCCCGCCTCATCCAGTCACAGAGCCGGGAGGTCTGGGTCCGGGGCGAGGTCGCCGAATACAAGGTGTACGGCAGCGGGCACCACTACTTCACCCTGCGTGACAGCCGGGCGCAGATGCGCTGCACCATCTGGCGCCAGCATGCGCACCGGATCACGGCGCCGGCCATCGGCACCGAGGTGTTCGTCTTCGGGCGCCCGGCGTTCTGGGACGAGAAGGGCGAATTCCGCTTCAGCGTCACGCAGCTGGTGCCGACGTCGGCGGTCGGCGCCGCGCAGCGGGAACTCGAGCGGGTGCGGGCGCTGCTGCAGGCGGAGGGGCTGCTGGACCCCGCCCGCAAGCGGCCACTGCCGGCGCTGCCATCCGCCATCGCGGTGGTGACGAGCAAGGACGGTGCGGCACTCCGTGACATCGTGACGGTCACCCGGCGCCGCTGGCCGTCGGTGCAGCTGCTGGTGGTGGGCGCGCGGGTACAGGGTGAAGGCGCGCCGGAGACGATTGCCCGGGCGCTTCAGCTGGTCAATCGCCTGCCGGAGGCGGATCTCTGCATCGTGGCGCGCGGCGGGGGCGCGCGGGACGACCTCGCCGCGTTCAACACCGAACTGGTCTGCCGCGCCCTCGCCGCGGTGCGGGTGCCGACCATCTCCGCCGTGGGCCACGAGACCGACATCTCGCTCACCGACTTCGTGGCCGATGCCCGCGCCGCCACGCCCTCGGCGGCGGCGGAGACTGCCGTCCCCGACCGGCGTGCGGTGCAGCGTTCGGTGGAGGACCTCGCGGGCCGGATGGCCCAGGGACTGGTGCGGCGGACACGCCTGGCGGATGAACGCCTGGGACGCTTCTCCGATCGTGTGGCCAGTGCCATGGAGCAGATGCTGGTGCGGAGGCGGCACGCCGTGGAGCGGCTGGCGGCCCAGCTCGACGCGCTGAGCCCGCTCCGGGTGCTGGAGCGCGGCTTCTCCATGGCGACCGATGCCGAGGGCCGCGTGCTGCGCCGGCTCGCCGACTTTCCGGCGGGCCGCGCCTTCCAGTTGCGGGTATCGGACGGCCAGGTGACCGCGCGGGTGGAACAGGAGACAGCATGAGCAAGGGCAAGGCAACGGCGACGCCAACGCTCGCCGAGGAATTGGAGCGGCTCGAAGCGCTGGTGCGCCGCCTCGAGCAGGATGACACCGATCTCGACGAGGCACTGGTGCTCTTCGAGGAAGGGGTCCGGCGCCTGCGCACCGCGCGCGAGCGGCTGGCCGGCGCCGAGGCGCGCGTGAAGCAGGTGCTGGAGCAGGCGGACGGCGACCTCGGGGTGGAGAATCTCGACGTCTGAGGCGGCGCACGCCGCCGACCTGCTCGACGAGACGCGCCAGCGCGTGGACGCCCGTCTCGCGTGGTGGGCAGGGCAGCTGCGCGCCCGGCGGGGCGATGCGGTCGGCGATGCCATGGCCTACGCGATCGCCAGTCCGGGCAAGCGGGTACGCGCCGCGCTGGTGCGCGCGGCTCACCATGCGGCCGGCGGCACCGGCGAGGCCATTGACGAAGTCGCGGCGGCGGTGGAGATCGTGCACGCCTACTCGCTCGTCCATGACGATCTGCCGTGCATGGACAACGACGACCTGCGCCGCGGCCGCCCCACCACGCATCGCGCCTTCAGCGTGCCGGTGGCCACCCGGGCCGGATACCTCATGGTGCCGGTGGCCGTGGAAGTGCTGGCCGCGTCGGCGGCCGGGCTGGGCCTGACCGATGAACAGCTGGGCCGGATGGCGGCGACGCTGCTCGCCGCGAGTGGTGTCGAAGGGATGGTGGGCGGCCAGTGGCTCGACCTGGAGGCGGAGCAGCGACAGCTGGAACTGCCGGCGCTCGTCGCCGTTCACAGCGGCAAGACCGGGGCGCTGATCCGCGCCGCCTGTACGCTGGGCGGCATGGCGGCCGGGGCGGCGGAACCGGTCGCGGCGGCGCTCGCCGAGTTCGGCACCCAGATCGGCCTCGCGTTCCAGGTGGCGGACGACGTGCTCGATTCCACCTCGTCGAGCGCCGTCCTGGGCAAGACCGCCGGGCTCGACCGGGTGAGGCAGAAGTCCACCTATGTCAGCGTCCTCGGAGTGGACGGGGCCCGGCGGGAAGCCCGGCGACTGGCGGATCGGGCGGTGACAGCCCTGGAGGCGGCCCGCCTGGCGGACAGCGCCCTCGTCTCCCTCGCCCGCTATATTGTTGAACGGACTTCCTGACTTTCCAAGGACTGCCGCATGAGTCTGCTTGAAGGCATTGCCGGGCCGGAGGATGTCCGGAAACTCCGGCCTGACCAGCTGCCCCAGCTCGCGGAGGAGATCCGCGAGCGGCTCATCCAGTGCTGCGCCCTCACCGGCGGCCACATCGGCGCGAGCCTCGGCGTCGTGGAGCTGGTTATCGCGCTGCTGCACGAGTTCGACGAGCCGAACGACCGCATCGTGTGGGACGTGGGCCACCAGGCCTATGCCTGGAAGCTCCTTACCGGCCGCAATGACGCCTTCCCCACGCTGCGCCAGAGCGGCGGCATCTCCGGTTTCCTCAAGCGCACCGAGAGCGCCTGCGACCACTTCGGCGCCGGCCATGCCGGCACCGCCGTCAGCGCGGCGCTCGGCATGGCCACCGCACGGGACCTGCAGGGCGGGGCCTACAAGGTGGCGGCGGTGCTGGGAGACGGGGCCCTCACCTGCGGGCTCTCGTACGAGGGGCTCAACAACGCCGGGCATTCGGATCGCGACATCATCGTGATCCTGAATGACAACGGCATGTCCATCTCGCCCAACGTCGGTGCGGTGAGCAAGATGCTGGGGCGGATCGTATCCAACCCCCGCACCAACGCGCTGCGCGAGACGGTCAAGAACCTCACCTTCAAGCTGGGCGACGTGTTCGGCGAGCGGGTGGTGGACTTTGCCCGGAACGTCGAGGAGAGCGTCAAGAATCTCTGGTCGCCGGGCATGCTCTTCGAGGAACTCGGGTTCCGCTACTTCGGGCCGGTGGACGGGCATGACGTGGGCAAGCTGTGCGAGACGCTCGCCTTCGTGCGGCGGATGAAGGGGCCGCGGCTCGTGCATGTGCTCACCCAGAAGGGCAAGGGTTTTTCCTTCGCCGAGGCCAATCAGGAGAAGTGGCACGGCCTGGCCGCGTACGATCCGGAAACCGGCGAGGCCCGGAAGAAGGCGAGCGGCCCGCCGGCCTGGACCCAGGCCTTCGGCGAGGCCCTGTCGGCGCTGGCCAATGAACACCCCGAGCTGGTCGCCATCACGGCGGCCATGCCGTCCGGCAGCGGCACGAACATCTTCGAGCGCGCGCATCCCGATCGCTTCTTCGATGTCGGGATCGCGGAGGGGCACGCGGTGACCTTTGCCGCGGGCCTCGCCACCGCGGGAGTGCGGCCGGTCTGCGCGATCTACAGCACCTTCCTCCAGCGCGCCTACGACAACATCATCCACGACGTGGCGATCCAGAAGCTGCCGGTCATGTTCTGCATGGACCGCGCCGGCCTCGTGGGTGAGGACGGCCAGACCCACATGGGGCTTTACGACATCGCCTACATGCTGGCGGTGCCGGAGATGACGGTGACGGCGCCGAAGGACGCGGACGAACTCGTGGGCCTCCTCCGGGCCGGCCTGGCGCATGACGGCCCGTTCTGCACCCGCTATCCCCGGGACAAGGCACCCGCCGAGCCGCGGCCCGTGAGCCAGATTCCGGCCGTGCCGTACGGCACCTGGGAGATGCTGCGCGAGGGGCGGGAGGTGGCGCTGCTCGCCGTGGGCACCATGGTGCTCCCGGCGGTGGAGGCCGCCGAGCACCTGGCTGCCGAGGGATTCGACTGCACCGTGGTGAACTGCCGGTTCCTCAAGCCGCTGGACAGCGCCATGCTGGAGTCGGTGGTGCGCTCGCATCGCACGATCGTCACGATCGAGGAAGGCACCATCGTGAACGGCTTCGGCGCCCACCTGGCCGAGCGCCTGCAGACCACCAATCCGGACGTGCGCGTGGTGGCGCTCGGCGTGCCTGACCGCCTCATGGAGCAGGCGCCCCGGGCGGACCAGCTGGCCGCCTTCGGACTCACGGCGGACGGCATCGCCCGGCGGGTCTCGGCGCTGGCGCACGAGGAGTCCCTCGAGCCGCGATGAGGGTCGGCGTCGTCGGCAATCCGCGCTACGCGGATCTCGCGGCCGTGCTGGCACACCTGGCGCGTGAAGCCCCCGCCCGGGGGCTTTCGCTTTCCGCGGAGCCGCGGCTCGACCCGTTCTGGCCGGCTCCGGTACCGCACTTCGATCCGCACCGGCTGGACGCACTGCTCACCTTCGGTGGCGATGGTACCCTGCTCCGGGGCGCGCGCCTGCTGGACGGTGCCGAGGTCCCTATTCTCGGCGTCAATCTCGGGCGCGTCGGTTTCCTCACGGCGGCACGCCGGGAGACGATGGTGGAGGCGCTCGATGCCCTCACCGCGGGCCAGTACTCCCTCGATGCACTCCAGGCCCTTGCGGCCACCATCACCGCGGGTGACGGCAAGGTGGTGAGCGAGCGCCGGGCGCTGAACGACGTGGTGCTGCACAAGAGCGGGGTCGCCCGGGTCGTGCGGATGAATGTCTTCATTGACGGCGTCAACGTCGGGCCCTACAGCGCGGACGGGCTGATCGTGGCCACTCCCACCGGCTCCACCGCCTACTCGCTGAGTGCGGGCGGCCCGGTGGTCGTGCAGGGAGTGGAAGCCATGCTGCTGACGCCGATCTGCGCCCACACCCTCGCGGTGCGGCCGCTGATCGTGCGGGCGACGTCCATCATCGAGGTCGAGCCGATGGAGGAGTGGGCGGAGGACGTGCTGGTCTCCTTCGACGGCCAGACCGGCTCGCCCCTCGGCGTCGGCGGACGGGTGACCGTCCGCCGGGCGGAGCATCGCGTGCGGCTGGTCCGGCTGGGCGGAGCATCCTGGCTCTCCCGCATGCGCGACAAGCTGCACTGGGGCGATCTCTCGGGACGGGAACCGGGCGCGTGATCAGCGAGCTCCGGGTGCGGGATCTCGCCACCGTGGCCGATGCGACGCTGGAACTGGGCGCCGGCCTCAACGTGCTCACCGGCGAAACCGGCGCCGGGAAGTCCATGCTGGTGGATGCCCTGGCGCTCCTGCTGGGTGGGCGTGCGGACGCCGGTACCGTGCGCGCCGGCGCCGCCAAGGCGGTGGTGGAGGGCGCCTTCGACGGCGCCACCCCCGAGCTCGCGCGGCAGACCGAGGCGCTCGGTCTCGATCTCGAGGACGGCCGCCTCATTGTCCGGCGCGAGGTGTCCGCCGAGGGCCGCTCGCGCGCGTGGATGAACGGAAGCCCGGTGACGGCGGGGACGCTGCGCGAGGTCGGCTCGTTGCTGGTGGACCTCCACGGACAGCACGAGACGCAGTCGCTGCTGGGCGGTGACGCGCAACGCGACATGCTGGACGATTATGCCGGCGCGACGGCAGAAGCCGGAGCCGTGCGGGAGACGCATGCGATGGCGGCGGAGCTGCGCGCCTCGGAGGCCGACCTCGCCCGCCGCCGGGACGAGATCCGCCGCCGTGCCGACTACCTGCGCCACGTGGTGAACGAGATTGACGCGGCACGCATCGCGGCGGGCGAGGATGAGGCGCTGACGACCGAAGCCCGGCGCCTTTCCCAGGCCGGTGCGATCCGGGAGACTGCGCTCCGCATCCTCGACATGGTGGACGAGGGCGAGGCGAGCGCCGCCCGGGCGCTGGGCTCGGCCGAGCGCGCACTGGGACAGCTCGAGCGGCTGGACCCGGCCACGGCTGCGTGGCGCGAGATTCTGGACGGTGCCTACGACCAGGTGCGCGAGTTTGCCCGGGTGGTGGGGGCGTACGCCGGCGAATTGCAGGAGGATCCGGCCCGGCTCGACGAGGTCGAGCGGCGCCGCGGGTTGCTCGGCGGGCTCCAGCAGAAGTACGGCGGCTCACTCGATGCCGTGCGGCAGACCCGCACCGAGGCGGCACTGGAACTCGACCTGCTGGACACGGCGGACGTGGATCTGCGCGCGCTCGCAGCCCGTCGCACCGCCGCCGACGCGGCCTTGCACGCCGCGGCGCAGGCACTCGGTGCCAGGAGGCGTTCCGCGGCCGAGCGCCTGGCCCGGGCGGCGAACCGCCTGCTCCCGAAGCTCGGCATGAAGGGCGGCCGGTTCTCGGTCCGGCTTGAAGACCTGCCGGAACCGAATGTTCACGG
This sequence comes from Gemmatimonadales bacterium, assembly GCA_035712285.1. Lineage (GTDB taxonomy): Bacteria > Gemmatimonadota > Gemmatimonadetes > Gemmatimonadales > GWC2-71-9 > CAMLHP01. The sequence continues at coordinate 29,183 of DASTBA010000105.1, forward strand.
CGCCGAGTCGGTCGAGTTCATGGTTCAGCTGAACGAGGGCCACGAGGCACGTCCGCTCGCGCGCTCGGCGTCCGGTGGTGAGCTGTCGCGCCTCATGCTCGCACTCAAGGTGGTGCTGGGCCGGCAGGATCACATCCCGACGCTGGTATTCGATGAAGTGGACCAGGGCATCGGCGGCGAGGTGGGTGCGCAGATCGGCGCGGCGCTGGCGGAGCTGGGCGCGGCGCGCCAGGTGCTGGTCATCACCCACCTGCCGCAGATCGCGGCGCGCGCCGACCGGCATCTGGTGGTCAGCAAGGCCTCGCGGGGCGGGATGGCCACCAGCGATGTCACGCGGCTGCACGGCGAGGACCGGGTCACCGAACTCGCCCGCATGCTGGGTGACGCCGACGGGCAGACGGCGCGCCGGCATGCCCAGACGCTGCTGGCGGAGCCGGGGTCGCTCACCCGCAAGTCGTGAACAATCCGGCCGCCGAGCTCTTTCGGCAGACATGGTCAGGCGAGCCGGAGGTCGCGGCCTCCGCCCCCGGCCGGGCCAATCTCATCGGCGAACACACCGACTACAACGGCGGCCCGGTACTGCCCATGGCCCTGGAGCAACGCACCTGGATGGCGGTGCGGGGCAGGCATGGTGGCGGATGGCGGGCCGTGTCCGTGCTCGATGGGCGCATCCGGCGGTTCGATCCCGCCGCGCGCATGCCGGCATCGTGGACGGCATACCTCGCGGGCGCGGCGCGCGCGCTCATGGCGCGGGGAGCGGTGCTGCCGGCCGGGGCGGAGATCGCGGTGGCGGGCGACGTTCCCGTCGGTGCGGGGCTCTCGAGTTCGGCGGCGCTCACGGTGGCCGGCGTGCGGGCACTCGCGGCGCTCGCCGGCATATCGCTGTCACGCGAGGCCGCGGTCGATCTCGCATGGTCGGCGGAGCATGACCATGTCGGGGTGGCGTGCGGCCGCATGGACCAGTCCATCGCGGTCTGGGCGCGCCGGAATCACGCACTGCTGCTGGAGACCGGCAGCGGTGCCCGGCGCCAGGTGCCATTCGCGCGCTGCATACTCCTGATCGACACCGGACGCGCACATCGGCTGGCCGGGGGCCACCTCAACCGGCGGCGGGCGGAGTGCGAGTCGGCGCTGGCGCGCCTGCGGCTGGTGAGGCCGGAGCTTGCCTCGCTTGCGGCGATCTCCCTCGGCGAACTCGATCGTCTCGTTCGCGGTCTTCCCGCTGCACTGGCGCGACGGGTTCGCCACGTGGTGACCGAGACGGCTCGCACGCGCGAGGCGGCGGCCGCACTCTCCGCTGGTCGGTACGCTGCGGCCGGGCGCCTGCTGGTCGCGGGCCACGCCTCACTGCGTGACGACTACGAGTCGAGCTGCATCGAGGCGGACTGGCTTGTGGGAGAAGCGGTGGAGCAGGGCGCGTGGGGCGCCCGGCTCACCGGTGCCGGCTGGGGCGGCACCGTGGTGGTCCTGGCACCGGAACGTTCGATCGGTGCGCTGCAGGCAGCGATCGGAAACAGATTCCGGCGCCGTTTCGGGCGCGTACCGCGCATGTGGCGCTCGCGCGCCGGCACGGCCGCCCGCCTGGAGCGCTGAACTCCACTGGACCGTATATTGGGCGGATTCCGGCCCGGATGGCGAAACGGGTAGACGCGAGGGACTTAAAATCCCTCTCCCTTCGGGGAGTGCAGGTTCGAGTCCTGCTCCGGGCATTCAATCTCGACGCGTCCCACTGCCACGAGGTGGCCATGGCGCATCCCCCACGCGAGGCACGGCTCAAGCCCGAATTCGCCGGCCAGTATCCCGGGCTTGCCGCCGGCGTCTGGCATCCGGCCGCCAGCATCGCTGCCTACCTGCTCACCCGCCAGCGTGCGCTGGGGCCGGCGGACCCGGCGGGCCGCCCGGCGCGAGCCATTCCCACCGAGCACTTCGAGTTCCGTGGCGGATCACCGGGCCGGGACACAGGCCAGAGCCGGGCCGGCGACTCGTAGCGCGCTTCAGCCCTCCAGCAGTCGCTCGAGAAAAGCGCGTGCCGCGCGCACGTCGCGCAGCCGCCAGGTCGCGCGGCTGGGCCCCGGCCCCACGTGCACGGCGATGCCCGAAGGCGGGAGCGACGCGAACAGATCTTCATCGGTCCGGTCGTCCCCCAGCGCCAGCAGGCGTCCGCCGGCCGGCACCTCCGCGGCGATCGCCGCGGTGACGAGTCCCTTGTGCACGTCCCTGGGCCGGAACTCCAGCACCTTGTCTCCCCGCAGGATTTCCAGCCCGCGCCGCCGGGCCGCCGGCGCCAGCGTCCGCATGACTCGCCTTGCTTCCCGCTCTGCCCGCACCGGGTCCGCCTTCCGGAAATGCCAGGCGAGCCCGGCCGACTTGGACTCCACCAGCGAGCCCGGAACCCGTGCCGCGACGCGCCCCAGTGCCCGTGCGAGGGCGCCGCGGGCCACAGCCGTGGGCGCGCGGCGGCGGCGCCACTGCGCGGAGCCGCTCTTCCGTGACCACAGGCCGTGCTCCGCATGGAGGCCGATGGGCAAGTCGCCGAGCCATGCCTCGAGCGTCTCGCGGGTGCGGCCGCTCACGACATGGACCGCGGTCGCGGGGAGTGCCGCGAGCCCCGACAACAGTGCGCGGAGTCTCGCATCGGGGCGAGCGTCACCCGGCGAGTCGGAGAACCGCACCAGCGTGCCGTCGTAATCCAGCAGCAGCGCCCGGAAGGGCGCGCGCCGCAGTCTGGCGGTCAGCTGCGCCTGTTCGTCCGGCGAGGTGTACGGGAGCGGCATGGCGTCCGGGTGGCGATCGGAGTGACTGGCGTGCAGGTGGCGCAGGAACCGGTCGGCCCAGCGTGCCGCGGTGTTCCGGAACACCCGCCGCCGGAGCGCCGCCATGCGGCGCCGCTGCTGGGCCAGCGGCATCACCAGCGCCCGGCGCATCGTGATCGCGGTCCGCTCGATGTCGAATGGATTGACGTGCAGCGCCTCCTTCAGCTCCTCCGCCGCCCCGGCGAACTCGGACAGCACCAGCACCCCGTCCTCGCGACTCCGCACCGCCACATACTCCTTGGCCACCAGGTTCATGCCGTCGCGCACCGGCGTCACCAGCATCACGTCCGCCGCCGAGTAGAGTGCCAGCAGCTCCGCGGGAGCGATCGCCCGGTACTGGTAGCTGACCGGCGTCCAAGCGGGGGTGCCGAAGGTGCCGTTGATGTGGCCGATCATCGCGTCCAGCTCCCGGCGGAATTCGCGGTAGCTCCTGACGCCGGTGCGGGACGGGACCACCACCTGGATCAGCCGGACCTGCCCGTGCAGGGCCGGATCCGACTCGAGCAGGCGCCGGAATGCCAGCAGCCGCTGCAGGAGTCCCTTGGTGTAATCCAGGCGATCGACACCGGCCATCAGCCGGCCCGGGGGTGGCGGCCGGAGCGCCCGAACGGCGCGGCGGACCGGCGCCCGTGCGGCACCCCGCTCGAAGTCCCGGGCGTCAATCCCGATCGGATAGGCGCCGATCCGGACGGTGCGGCTGCTGACGACCAGGTCACGGGGAACACGGCCGGGCCGGGCCCGCCCGAGTGCAAGCGCCGAGTCGCGGAAGGAGTCGGCGTAGCTCCGGGTGTGGAATCCGATGAGGTCGGCCCCCAGCATCCCGTCCAGCAGTTCGCTGCGCCAGGGCAGGATGCGGAAGATCTCCGGCACCGGGAAGGGAATGTGGAGGAAAAAGCCGATCCGCGCCGCCGGCAGGCGGCGCCGGAGGAGGGCCGGCACCAGCATGAGCTGGTAGTCATGCACCCAGATGTCATCGCCCGGCCGCCATTCCCGGGCCGCGACGTCGGCGAAGCGCTCGTTGACGGCGACGTAAGTGTCCCAGTGCGCCGGCGCGAGCGGCACCCGGCTCGGCTGGTAATGGAAGACCGGCCACAGGACGCCGTTGGCGATCTCCTCGTAGTACTCGTGTACCTCCCGGGCGGAAAGCGGGACCGGCACGCAGCGGAGTTCGCGGAGCCGCCGCAGGAGACGTGCATGCTCCGCCGGTGACGAGTCCGACACCGGCCCGGGCCACCCGATCCACCGCGTGCTGCGGGACCGCTTGGCGCCGGAGAGTGCCGTGGCCAGCCCGCCCACGCTCTGCTCGAGCGCGAGGGTGCCTTCCTGCATGCTCGCCGTCACCGGCAGCCGGTTGGAGACCAGGAGGACCCGGCTCATCGTCAGGTCCAGGCCCGCACCCGTCCGTCGCGCGCTTCCAGCATCTCGCCGATGGTCATGGCGGCGTGGATCAGGCCGACGTGGGTATACGCTTGCGGGAAGTTGCCGAGGAGCGCCCCGGTCGCCGGGTCGATATCCTCGGAGAAAAGGCCGACCGGATTGGCGTAGGCGGCTACCCGCTCGAATACCGTGGCGGCCTCCTCCAGTTCGCCCATCAGCGCCAGTGCCTCCGCCCACCAGAAGGAGCAGATGGTGAAGGCGCTGGTGGTCTGCCCGAAGTCGTCGGCGTTCTTGTATCGCAGCATCAGGCCGTGCTCCACCAGCGTCTGCTCGTAGGCGCGCACCGTGGAACTGAATCGCGGGTCGCGCGCGTCCACCAGGCCGATGGTCGAGAGCAGCAGGTTGGAGGCATCGGGATGAGTGCCTCCCAGCGACTGGGTGAAGTAGCCCCCGTCGGTGCGGAACCCCTGGTCCAGGATCAGGCGCTGTTCCGCCGCCGCGATCGCCTCCCAGCGCTCGGCGGTCTGGTTGTCGCCGAAGCGGCGGGCGAGACTGGCACCGCGGTGGATCGCCACCCAGCACATCGCCCGCGAGAAAGTGTAGTTGCGGAGGATGCTCCGGAACTCCCAGATGCTGGTGTCGGGGCGCGGGGCCGCCGTGATCGCATCTTCCACCAGGCGCCGCACCAGCGGGTAGAAACCGTCCGATCCCTCGTACACGATCCGCGGGTCGGCCAGCAGGGTCTCGAGACAGAGGATGATCTCGCCCCAGACGTCGTGCTGGCGCTGGGTGTAGGCGGCGTTGCCGATCCGCACGTGGCCGTTGCCGCCGAATCCGGCGAGATGCGGCAGCATGATCTCGTCGAGGGTGCGCTCCCCGTCGATGCCGTACACCGGCTGCAGCGGTCCCGCCTCGGTCACGTCGCGGAGGTAGCGGGCGAACTGTTCGCCCTCCCACACCTGGCCCAGGCGGCGCAGCGCCTCCACGGTGAAGGCGGCATCGCGGAGCCAGCAGTAGCGGTAGTCCCACGTGCGCTCGGTGCCCATCGCTTCCGGGATGCTGGTGGTGGTGGCCGCGATGATGGCGCCGGTGTCATGGAAGGCGTGCAGCTTGAGCACCAGCGCCGACCGGAGCACCAGATCCGGCGCGAACGAGGGCAGGTAGCAGCTTCGCGACCACGCCCGCCAGCCGGCAATGGTGCGGTCGAGGTCGTGCTCGACCTCCGCGAGCGTGGCCGTCCGGTCCCGGGGCCCGTGCGACAGCACGAAGTAGTGCGGCCGGTTGAGCACGAAGGACCGGCGGTGGGTGACATACGGCACCGGCAGGCTGGTGGCGAGATGGAACGGCACCGGCGGGCCGCTGACCTCGAGCCCGAGCGTTGTCTCCCGCAGGATCGGGCGCAGCCGCGCATAGTCGGGACGGGGGTCGAAATCCACGATGAGCCGCGGCTCGCCCGAGAGCGGCCGGACCAGTCGCATGAGCTCGTAGGGCGCCCGCACCCCGAGGCCGGACGGTATGCGCGGCGCGAAATCCAGCACCTCCCACGAGCCATCATCGGCGTGGAAGACGGTCCGCACCACGTTCGTGTTGCGCAGGTATCCCATCTGGCCGGCCTGCTCGCCCGACGCGTGCAGGATCCGGAACGCCCCGCCATGCTCACGGTCCAGGAGCCGCGCAAACACCGATGGCGAGTCGAACCGCGGCAGGCAGAGCCATTCGATGGCGGCGGTGGGCGAGACGAGGGCCAGGACGCGGCCGTTGCCCAGCACGGCGTGATCCAGACGGGCGACAGGGGAAGAGGTGGGCGACGGGTCCATTGGGAAGGGCTACAGTACTCCGGCGCATCGCGCAACCGTGGGCGCATGCGCGGGACATGCTACACTTCCCGCATGGAACCAGTGGCGCATGCAATTCCGGGAGCCGGCGTCGTGCTCGACGGTCCCGAGCCGGGCCCGGACGCGACCATGTTTCGCGTCCGCTCCGCCGCGGCGGAGCGCGTGGAACTGTGCCTGTTCGACGCATCGGGCGGAGCGGAGCAGCGGCTGGACATGGCGCGGGACACGGCGGGATCGTGGCAGCTTCCGGTCCCCGGCATCCGGCCGGGCCAGCTCTACGGATTCCGGGCTCACGGCCCCTGGGAGCCACGGGCCGGGCAGCGCTTCAATCCCCACAAGCTGCTGCTCGATCCCTATGCCCGCGCCGTGAACGGGCCGATCAACTGGCATCCGTCGCTGCTCGATCATCGGGCGGACCGGCCGGAACTGCCGGACGAGCGCGACAGCGCGCCGCATCTGCCCAGGTGCGTCGTCGTGTCGCCGGAATTCGACTGGCGGGGAGACATTCCTGCGCGAACTCCTCTGGCCGATTCGCTGATCTACGAGTGCCATGTGCGCGGCATGACCATCCAGCATCCGGACGTCGCTCCCGAGGAGCGCGGCCGCTTCCTGGGGCTCGCATCGGAGCCGGTCATCCGCCACCTCGCCGGTCTCGGCGTGACGGCCGTCGAGCTGCTCCCCGTGGCGCACAGCGCCGGGGACGCGCGGCTCGCCCGGCTCGGCCTCACCAACTACTGGGGCTACAGCACGGCGGCGTTCCTGGCGCCGGATGCCCGTTTCGCTTCCGCCGCGCGGGGGGAACAGGTCCGCGAGTTCAAGGAGATGGTGCGGCGCCTGCACGCCGCCGGCATCGAGGTGGTTCTCGATGTGGTCTTCAACCACTCGGCGGAGGCGGACCCCGGCGGCCCGACGATGTCGTTCCGGGGCCTCGGCAACGCCGACTGGTATCTCGCCGGTGATTCACCGGACCGCTATCTCGACGTGACCGGATGCGGGAACACGCTCGATGTCCGCGCGGGGCCGGGACACCGGCTGCTGTACGATGCGCTGCGCTACTGGGTGGCGGAGATGCACGTGGACGGATTCCGCTTTGACCTGGCACCGGCGCTGGCCCGGGGGCGCGACTTCCCGGCGTCCCTCGATCCGTTCTTCTCGGCCCTGCGTGCGGACCCGGTACTGGCGCCCTGCAAGCTCATCGCCGAACCGTGGGACCTGGGGCCGGATGGGTATCAGCTCGGCCGGTTTCCGGCGGGATGGTCCGAGTGGAACGACCGGTATCGCGACACGGTCCGGAGATTCTGGTCGGGCATGCCCGGCCAGACCGGCGCGCTTGCCACCACATTGGCCGGTAGCAGTGACCTGTTCGGCGGGGTCGGGCGCGACCCGCAGGCGTCCGTCAATTTCGTCACCTGCCATGACGGATTCACCTTGCAGGATCTTGTGCAGTATGCTGGGCGGCACAACGAGGCCAACGGCGAAGGCGGCGAGGATGGACACCCGGAGAACTGGAGCCGGAACTGGGGAGTCGAGGGGCCGTCCCCCGACCCGGCCGTGCTGCGGCTGCGTGAGCGTGCCGCCCGGGCGATGCTGCTTTCGCTCTTCGTATCCCAGGGATTGCCGATGCTGAGCCAGGGCGACGAACTGGGGCGGACGCAGCAGGGCAACAACAACGCCTACGCGCTGGACAATCCGGTGAGCTGGGTGGACTGGAACCTGGACGATGCCCGCCGGGGCCGGCTCCGCTTCGCACAGGACGCCTCTGCCCTGCGCCGGCGGCATCCGGTACTGCGTCGCAGCCAGTTCTTCACTCCGACGGATGCCGTGTGGCTCCGTCCCGACGGTAGCCCGATGAAGGCCGCCGACTGGGAGGCGCCGGACCAGCGGGCCTTCATGCTGGCCCTGCGGGAACGGGCAGGCACCGATCTGCTGCTGGCCTTCAACGGCGGGGCCGCGCCGGTGGATCTCACCCTTCCGATGGGGAACTGGCGCCTGGCGCTTTCGAGCGCGGAGCAGGGCGCTGTCCTGCCTGCGCATGGCCGCTGCCGCCTCCCTGCCGTCACGCTCGCCGTGCTCGAACCTGCCACCTCATCCGAAGAAATTCCTTCGTGAGCCGGGATCCGCTGGATCTCCTTCTGGGTCGACGCGGCGTGCCAGCGGGACTCAAGCTGCGGGACACGCTGCGCTGACCGGGATGCGATTCACATCACATCCGGCCGTCGGGCCCCACGATGATGAACGCCACGGTGTTGCCGGCCACGAAATAGGGGAGGCCTCCCGCCGCACGACGCGCCAGCAGAGCCATCAGCCGGCTGTCCGGTGACGTGACCATGACCCCGACCTGCATGCCGCCGGCGCCGGTCCCGCCCTGGAAGTTCTCCCAGTCCAGGGTGTACTTGGCGCGGGTGAAGCTGAACCCGCCATTGAGATACGGGGCCATTCCGGCCGGCACCACGCCGGCCCCCGCGTCGGGCGGAAACCTGTCCTTGTCGGCCCAGTAGTTGTACGCGCCTACCCGGATGGCGCCGAGGTCGCCGATGATGGCCGACACCTCGGCGTGATTGCGGAGATCCACGTAGCGCAGCACCGCGATGCCGGCCAGGATGCCCAGGACGACGAACACGACCAGCAGCTCGATGAGCGAGAATCCGCGGCGCCGGCTCATGGGGTCCCCCGACGGCTGAGCACGTCATAGCTGTTGCCGACGAATGCTGCCACCGAGTCGCCTGAGCGGAGTGTCAGGTGCAGCTCCGAGTCCGCGCCTTCCAGCACAAATTCGCCGAACTGCGTGGGGGTATAGGTGAGGTTGCCGACCGGGATTCCGGTGTCGGCGAGCCGGGCCGGCAGGTGCCCGGCGCTGTCCTGGAACCGGGCGATGCGCTGGTACTGCAGCGCCATGGCAAGGCGCAGGCTCGCTTCCCGGACCGCGGCCGACTGCGCCGGCATCCCGCGGTGAAATACCCAGTCCGGCCGTGCCATCCAGAGATACCCCAGTACGCCCGCAAGCACGAGCAGGCTCAGCCAGGTGGCCGGATGCGGCCTGCGGCGCGGGCCACGTGGCCGGGCGTCGGCGGGGCGGGACTTCAGCGCCTCGTCGTACGCCTCGAGCAGTGCGCGCTTCTCGGGCGAAGGCGGGCCGCCGCTTCCGCCGGGAGAGGTCGGGGGCGGATGGCTCATGTTCAGCGTCCGGGCTGGGGGAGTGCGGCTTCGACTTCGGCCGGGAAGGTGCGGATATCGATCGGCTTGGTGATGTACCCCGCGAAACCGGCTTCGAGGGCGCGCTCACGGTCGCCGCTCATGGCATGGGCGGTGAGCGCCAGCACCCGGCGCTCGCGGTGCGCCGAAGCGCGGATCTCGCGCAGCAGGGAAAATCCGTCCCGCCCCGGGAGCTGGATGTCCATCAGGATGAGGTCCGGCTCCGCCGCGTCCAGTGCGGCGATCAGGTCGTCGCCGCCACTGAGCGGCACCACATGGTGCCCGCGCAGCTTCAGCAGGGTGGAGAACAGCTTCATGTTGTCGGGGCTGTCCTCGACGATGACGATGGTGGCCAGGTGCGGCTCCGTTGTTGGGACGCTCCTCAATAACTACAATCCTGCCATGGCGCCGGCAACGCCGGCGCCCCTCCACTCCCGCTCCGGCAGGTGCATGAGCTTCGGTGCAGAGATCCGCGTTCCGGGCGACAAGAGCATCACTCATCGCGCGCTCATGCTCGCGGCCCTGGCGCGGGGCAGCAGCCGGCTCACCGGCCTCCTCACCTCCCTGGACGCCCGCTCATCGGCACGCGTGCTGCGCCAGCTCGGCGCCGGCATCACGCCGCTCCGGGACGGCGCCGCCGTGACGGTGACGGGCCGCCCGCAGTTCGGGGAACCTGCCGGAACACTCGACTGCGGCAACGCGGGCACCACCGCCCGCCTGCTCACCGGCCTGCTTGCGGCGCAGCGCCTGTCCGCCCGGCTGAGCGGGGACGCGTCGCTCCGGCGCCGCCCGATGCGCCGGGTGACCGAGCCGCTCTCGGCGATGGGGGCGCGTTTTGCCCCGGCCGCGGCCGACCGGCTCCCCTTCCGGATCACCGGCGGCATGCTGTCGCCCTTGCGGTATGACCTGCCGGTCGCCAGCGCCCAGGTGAAGAGCGCGCTGCTCCTGGCCGGTGCCGCCGGCGGTGTCGAGGTCTCGCTGCTGGAGCGCGGCAGCCCGTCGCGCGATCACACCGAGCGCCTCCTCGCCGCGCTTGGCTTCCCGATCTTTCACCGTGATGGGCGTGTCGAACTCCGTGGATCGGCACGGTTCCGCCCGTTCGATCTCGCCATTCCGGGTGATCCGTCCTCGGCGGCCTTCCTGCTTGGTGCGATCCTCGTCCGCGGGCGGGGGGCGCTCGCCATTCCGGGCGTCTGCATCAATCCCACGCGGGTCGGGTTCCTGCGGGTGCTGGAGCGGATGGGGGCGGCGCTCGCGCGGAGCGACGAGACCGAGGTGATGGGGGAGCCGGTCGCGACCGTGGCAATCCGGGGCGGGGCGCTCACGGCGGCCGACATAGCACCTGATGAGGTTCCATCGCTGGTGGACGAGGTGCCGCTCCTCGCGGTGCTCGCCACCCGGGCCCGCGGCGTGACCCGCTTCCGCTCGGTGGGTGAATTGCGCGTCAAGGAGAGCAACCGTCTTGAATTGCTGGCGGAGAACCTTCGGGCGGCAGGGCAGGAAGCTGCGGTGGAGGGGGATGACCTGCTGGTGGAAGGCGGCGCCCGGCCGCCGCGGGGGCGGATCGTGACCGCCGGCGATCACCGGATCGCGATGGCATTCGCGGTGCTGGGGCTCGCCGACGGAGCCCGCCTTCGGGTGGACAACCCCTCCTGTGCCGACGTGAGCTTCCCCGGGTTTGCTGCCGCCCTGCGGCGGGTGGCGAAGGCCGCATGAGCTCCCATGATGGGGTGATTGCCATTGACGGGCCGTCGGCCTCCGGCAAGTCGAGTACGGCCCGCGCGGTGGCGGAGCGGCTCGGCTTTGCCCATCTGGACTCGGGCGCGCTCTACCGCGGCGTCACCCTGGTGGCATTGCGGGAGGTGACGCGAGACGGCGCGCCGGCGGACAGTGATCCGCTGGCCGGCGGTGCGGAGGCGGTGCTCCGGGCGGCCGAGGAGCGCGGCCTGGTGCTCTATCCGGATGGGGCAGGCTTTGCAGCATACCTGGAAGGGGAGCCCTGTGACGAGGCCATCCGCACGGCGGAGGTGACACGGCACGTGAGCGCCGTGAGCGCCGTTCCCGAAGTGCGGGAGTGGGTGAATGCCCACCTCCGCGAGCTGGTCCGTGCGGGGCGGAACGTGGTGGTGGACGGCCGGGACATCGGGACCGTGGTCTTTCCCGAGGCGGATCTCAAGGTCTTCCTCACGGCGAGTCCGGAGGTGCGGGCCCGCCGGCGCGTCCTCCAGCGGCACGGGGTGCCGGACGAGGCAGCGATTGCCCGGGAAACGGCGCTGCTCGTGGCCCGTGATGCCGCTGATGCGAGCCGGCCGGTGGCGCCCCTTCGCCAGGCGCCGGATGCCCGGGTGCTGGACAGCTCCGGGCTCACCTTCGACCAGCAGGTGGGGCGGATCGTGGGCTGGGCGCGGGAGGTGCTCGGAAAGCCGGCTTGATCCGGCATTGCCGGCGCGCTACTTTTCTCCGCTTCCCCCGGACATGCATTCCGCCTGTCCGGGACTCAACCCCAGCCCGCGATCCCCCGTTCGCGGTCGGTATGTGAAAGCGGTCCATTCATGATGTCCGAACTGCTGCCTGCCCACGAGAAGTCCACCGCCACCGGCCTCCGCGTCCGCCCCGACCTGTACGACGAAGAGTACAGCGACGACGAATACGACCAGCTCCTCTCGATGTACGAGGGGACGATGTCGCAGATCGTCGAGGGCGAGATCGTCAAGTCGAAGGTCCTCCGCGTCACGGACAACGCCGTCATCCTCGACGTCGGCTTCAAGTCCGAGGGCTCGGTGCCCCTGGACGAGTTCAAGGATCCCGGCTCCCTCAAGGAGGGGGACGAGGTCGAGGTGTTCCTCGAGCACCTCGAGGACCACGAAGGCGCCGTCGTCCTGTCCAAGAAGAAGGCCGACTTCATGCGGGTCTGGGAGAAGATCCGCGTGGCGTACGAGAGCGACCAGCCGGTGGAGGGCACGCTCACCAAGAAGATCAAGGGCGGCGTGGTCGTGAACCTCATGGGCGTGGATGCATTCCTGCCCGGTTCGCAGATCGCGCTCCGCCGGGTGCCCAATATCGACGACCTCCTGGGCCAGACCTACGAGTTCAAGATCATCAAGCTCAACAAGCGCCGCCGCAACATCGTGGTGAGCCGCCGGGTGATCCTGGAGCACGAGCGCGCCCACAAGCGCGAGCACCTCATGAAGGAGCTCGAGGTGGGCCAGGTCCGGAAGGGCGTCGTCAAGAACGTCACCGACTTCGGCGCCTTCATCGACCTGGGCGGCGTGGACGGCCTCCTGCACATCACCGACATGTCGTACGGCCGCGTGTCGCACCCGAGCGAGATGGTGCAGATCGGCCACGAGGTGGAGGTCAAGATCCTCGACATCGACTGGCAGCGCGAGCGCATCTCGCTCGGCATGAAGCAGCTGCAGTCGTACCCCTGGAAGGACGTGGCCCAGAAGTACCCGGTGGGCTCGCGCGTGCAGGGCAAGGTGGTCTCGATCACCAACTACGGCGCCTTCGTGGAGCTGGAGCCCGGCATCGAGGGGCTGGTCCACATCAGCGAGATGAGCTGGACCCGCAACGTCCGCCATCCCTCCAAGATCGTCTCCATCGGCGAGACCATCGAGGCGGTGGTGCTCAAGGTGGACGAGTCGGAGGAGAAGATCTCGCTCGGCATGAAGCAGACTGAGCAGGATCCGTGGATGGTGCTGCCGCTCAAGTATCCGGTCGGCACCCGGCTCGCGGGCAAGGTCCGGAACCTCACCAGCTTCGGCGCCTTCGTCGAGATCGAGCCCGGTATCGACGGCCTGATCCACATCTCCGACATGTCGTGGACCAAGCGGGTGCAGCATCCCTCCGAGGTGGTGAAGAAGGGCGACTCGGTCGAGGTGCTCATCCTCAACATCGACGCCGAGAACAAGCGGATCAGCCTGGGCCTCAAGCAGGCGCAGGAGGATCCGTGGCTCCGGATCGGCGAGACCTACCCGATCGGGATGACCCTGCGCGGCGTGGTGCTGCGGCTCATGGACAAGGGCGTGGTGGTGGATGTCGGCAATGACATCGAGGGCTTTGTCCCGATCTCGCAGCTCGGCAAGCCCGACGTCCAGAACCCCGGCGACGCCGTGCAGGAAGGCCAGCCGGTGGATCTCTCGGTGCTCGAGGTGGATCCGATCCATCACCGGATCGTGCTGGCGGTGGTGGGCTATCCCGAGACCACCGAGGAGGAGATGGCCGCCAACCGCGCCAAGGCGGCGCGGCCGGTGCCGGCCGAGGACGAGTCGGAGGAGTCAGCCGAACCGGAGTCCCCCGCCGCCGAGTGACCAGGCGCATCGAATGACACGGAGCCCCCGGCCATCCGGGGGCTTCGTCTTTCCTCCCGTCTTCCCGTCCTCCCGCCTTCCCGCCTACTTTCACCCCATGACCCATCCTCGAGACTTGCTGGAACAGCTGCGCGAGCGACAGGCCGCATCGGAGCAGGGGGGCGGTGCACGCCGGGTGGCGCAGCAGCACAAGAAGGGGAAGCTCACCGCCCGCGAGCGACTCGACCTGCTGCTCGATGAGGGCACCTTCGTCGAGCTCGACCGCTTCGTCACCCATCGCGCGACCGAGTTCGGCCTGGGCGAGGAGAGATACCCCGGCGACGGTGTCGTCACCGGATACGGCCGGATCGAGGGCCGGCTGGTGTACGTCTTCTCGCAGGATTTCACCGTGTTCGGCGGCTCGCTGTCGGAGGCGCACGCCGAGAAGATCTGCAAGGTGATGGACCTGGCGCTCCGGAACGGCGCGCCGGTGGTGGGACTCAACGATTCGGGTGGGGCCCGCATCCAGGAAGGCGTGGCCTCGCTCGGCGGCTATGCCGACATCTTCCTCCGCAACACCCTGGCGTCCGGCGTGATCCCGCAGATCAGCGCCATCCTCGGTCCCTGCGCCGGCGGGGCGGTGTACAGCCCGGCCATCACCGACTTCGTCTTCATGGTCCGGAACGTGAGCTACATGTTCGTCACCGGCCCGAACGTGGTGAAGACGGTGACGCACGAGGAAGTCACCTTCGACGAACTGGGCGGCGCCGACGTCCACGGCACCGTGTCGGGCGTTTCGCACTTCACCTGCGACACCGAGCCGGCGGCGATCGCCGCCATCCGCGAACTCCTGGGATTCCTGCCGGGGAACAACGTGGACGCACCGCCGGTCCGTCCGTCGGACGACCCCGCCGATCGTCGCGAGGAATCGCTGCTCGAGGTCATCCCGGACAGCCCGGCCCGGCCATACGACATGCTTGACGTCGTCCGGGCCGTCGTGGATGACGGGCATTTTCTCGAAGTCCACGCGGGGTATGCGCCCAATATCGTGGTCGGCTTTGCGCGCCTCGGCGGCCGCCCGGTGGGCATCGTGGCCAACCAGCCCGCGGCACTCGCCGGCGTGCTCGACATCAACGCGAGCGCCAAGGCCGCGCGGTTCATCCGGTTCTGTGACTGCTTCAATCTGCCGATCGTCACCTTCGTGGACGTGCCGGGTTTCCTGCCTGGGGTGGCGCAGGAGCACGGCGGCATCATTCGCCACGGCGCCAAGCTGCTCTTCGCCTACTGCGAGGCGACGGTGCCGAAACTCACCGTGATCACCCGCAAGGCCTATGGCGGGGCCTACGACGTGATGAGCAGCAAGCACATCCGGGGCGACGTGAACTTTGCGTGGCCCACGGCGGAGATCGCGGTCATGGGGCCGAAGGGGGCGGTGGAGATCCTGTTCCGAGGGGAGATCGCCGGCGCGGAAGACCCGGACGCCGAGACCACGCGGCTCACCGGGGAATACACGGCGCGATTTGCCAATCCGTACGCGGCGGCGGAGCGCGGCTACGTGGATGACGTGATCGACCCCCGTGACACACGGCCCCGCCTGATCGACGCGCTCCTGACCCTTGCGGGCAAGCGGGACCGGAACCCCCCGCGGAAGCACGGCAACATCCCGCTCTGACCCGCCGACTGGCGAAAACCATGGTGGCGCCGCATGTTGGATGCGATGCGAACCATTGCACAGCGGCTCCGGACCGGCCTCACCGGTGCGACGGCGCTCGGCGTGCTGGGCGCCAGCCTGCCGCTGCCGGCCGCGGCCCAGGGGGCGGTGGATCCGAACGTCGCGCCGCGCGCCAGCGAGCTCAATCGCCAGGGCGAGCGCGGGCTCGGCATCGAGATGCTCGGGCGCTACCTGGCGGTGGCCCAGAGCGACGGGCGTGCCTGGTTCCTGCTCTCCCGCTTCTACCGGATGGACGCGCGCGACTGGCACCTGGCCGGCCACCGTGGCGACCCGTCCGCCGAAGTCTATCTCTCGCTTGCCACCGTGGCCGTGGACGAGGCGACCCGCCTCCGGGTGGATTCGGCGCCGCTCTTCCGCGCGCTCGTCGCGATGGACGAGGCGCTGCTCGCACTCGAGGACTCGGGCTGGACGGCGGTGGTCCGCTCGATGGGCGGTGGGCTGCCGCCGTTGCCGCCCGCAGTGCTGGAGCTGGGCCGCAACCTGGCGGCATCGTGCCCCCTCGATGGTGTGCTCGTGACCGGTTCGGAACTCGAGTCGCTGGCCGCATGGCATGCCACCCTGGAGCCGGGCGGCCGCGCCGACCTGGTACCCCTGCGGGTCGATCTGTTCGTGAGGGATTCGCTGTACCGCCGCCGCATGGCGGAGGCCCTGGCGGTGGATGCGACGGTGCCGACCCAGGCGGCGCTGGCGCAGGTGGCGCGGCGCCGTCCCCTTTGCCTGGCACCGGCCGCCGACACGACCGGCATGCCACCGGAGCCGTGGACACCCCGGCGCCTGGCTCGTGTCAGCAACGCTGCGGCACCTGCAGCCACCGGCTTCAGCCTGACGTCTCTCGTGACCGATGTCACGTCCGGCGGAAGCATCTGGACTCCCGAAGTCGTGGCGGCCTACGCTACGGGAGCGCGACATAACGACCTGCTCTGCCAGAGCCTTGCGCCGGTTGCCGGCGTCCTGCCCGCCGGGACTTGCGCCCGGTAATTCCGCCACCGCGCCTTCCGGCGCCTGAACTTCCGACATGATCAAGCGTGTCCTCATTGCCAACCGAGGCGAGATCGCCCTGCGCATCGTGCGCGCCTGTCACGAGGAAGGCCTCGAGGCGGTGGCGGTGTACAGCGACGCCGACCGGAACAGTCCGCACGTGCGGGCCGCGGACGTCGCCCTTCCGCTCGGCGGCAATCTCCCGTCGGAATCGTACCTCGACATCCCGAAGCTGCTGCACGCCGCGACGGCGAGCGGCGCCGATGCCGTGCATCCGGGCTACGGCTTCCTTGCCGAGCGGGCGGCCTTTGCCGAGGCGGTGACCGGCGCCGGACTCGCCTGGGTCGGGCCGCCGGCATCGGCCATCGCTGCCATGGGAGACAAGACCGAGGCCCGCCGCCGCATGAGCGCGGCCGGGGTGCCGGTGGTGCCCGGCGGTTCGGCACCGCTCGCGAACGCCGCCGAAGCACACGCCCTGGCGGGGGAGCTCGGCTACCCGGTGATGGTCAAGGCGGCGGCCGGTGGTGGCGGGAAGGGGATGCGCGTCGTCCGCGTGTCGGATGAACTCGAGCCCGCGATCGAGCTCGCTGCCCGCGAGGCGCAGAAGGCGTTCGGTGATGCCTCCGTCTATCTCGAGAAGTTCATCGAGCGTCCCCGCCACGTGGAGATCCAGGTCCTCGCGGATCATGAACGCACGATCCACCTGGGCGAGCGCGAGTGCTCCATCCAGCGCCGCCACCAGAAGCTGGTCGAGGAGGCGCCGTCGGTGGCGGTCAGCGCCACGCTGCGGCAGCAGATGGGAGCCGCCGCCGTCGCAGCGGCCTGGGCGGTCGGCTACCGGAGTGCGGGAACCTGTGAATTCCTGCTCGGCGCGGACGGCCGCTTCTACTTCCTGGAGATGAACACCCGCATCCAGGTGGAGCATCCCGTGACGGAGCTGGTGTACGGCGTGGACCTCGTGCGCGAACAGCTCCGGATCGCCGGCGGCGAGCGGATGTGGGTCCATGACGGCCCGCTCGAACCCCGGGGCTGGGCCATCGAGTGCCGGATCACCAGCGAGGATCCGGCCGAGGGGTTCCTGCCCAGCACCGGGCGGATCAGCTGGCTCCGCGCACCGGCCGGGCCGGGGGTGCGCTGGGATGCCGGTGTCGAGGCCGGCTCCGATGTGACGCTGTACTACGACTCCATGCTCGCCAAGCTCATCGTGTGGGCGCCGACCCGGGAGCTGGCGATCGGACGGATGCTGCGGGCGCTGGACGAATTGATGGTGGTCGGAGTCACGACCAACCAGAGCTTCCACCGTCGCCTCCTTACCGATCCGGCCTTCGCGGCCGGCGCCATCGACATCCAGCTGCTGGAACGCCGCCCCGACCTGATGACTGTGCCAGCGGATGAAGGGCGCCTGGCCGCGGTCGCCGTTGCCGCGGCCCTCGCCGAGGATGAGGCGCGTCGTCGGCGGGCGGTACCGGTCGCCAACCATGTACAGGGAGCCGAGTCCGAATGGGCCCGCCAGAGCCGGCAGGAAGCGCTCCGGTAAGGATTCTCCGGATCGCCGCCGGCGGGGACGGCGTGGGCCGGCTGGAGGATGGCCTGACCGTCTTCGTGCCGCGGACTGCGCCGGGGGATCTGGTGGCGATTCGTGACCTGCGGCGGAAGCGCGGCTTTGCCCATGCCCGCCTGCTGCGGGTGCTGGAGCCCGGCGCCGGCCGGACCGAACCGGGTTGTCCGCATTACGACGCCGACGAGTGCGGCGGCTGCCAGCTGCAGCACCTGGCATCGCCGGCGCAGCGCGCCGTCCGGCAGCGGATCGTGGGTGACGCACTACGGCGCATCGGGCACCTGGACACCGACGACCCCGTCATCGAGCCGGCTCTGACGGAGTGGGGATATCGTGCCCGCATCGCGCTGCATGCCGCCGGTGGCCGGATCGGTTTTCGGCCTCTGGGCCGGCCGGCCGACACCTTTGCCCTGCGTTCCTGCCACATTGCGCGGGACGAGATTCGCACCCTCTGGGATTTCCTCCGCGAGCGGCAGCCGTTGCTGCCGGAACGGCTTGCCCGCCTGACGCTGCGCGTGGCCCGTGACGGACACCGGCATGTGGTCGCGGAAGTGCCAAGAGGTGGTGGCTGGAGGCAGGCTGAGGTTCTGGCGAGGGAACTCGGCCAGGCGGGGCTCGACACCACGCTCTGGTGCGGGGTGGAGTCGGAGGCCCCGGCTCCGGTGCATGGCGGGGACGACGAGCTGTTTCCGGCCGCTGCGTTCGAGCAGGTCAATCCGGCGATGGGTGACCGGATCCGGGAGGTGGCCGTGGCAGCGCTGGCCGCCGCGCCGGGCGAGACGATCTGGGATCTCTACGCCGGTGTGGGAGAAACGACGGCGCTGCTGGTCAATGCCGGAGCCGACGTGGTGAGTGTCGAACTGGACGAGCACGCCGTGGCCTTTGCCGTTCACCGGGGCCCGCCGGCCCGGCGGTTTGCGGCCCGGGTGGAGGATGTGATCGAGTCGCTTCCGCCGCCTGATCGCGTGATCACCAATCCGCCCCGCACCGGCATGCACGAGCGGGTGGTGCGGCGCATCACGGCGCTCGCCCCCCGGCAGGTCGTGTATGTCTCCTGCGACCCGGCCACGCTGGCTCGCGACATCGCGCGGCTCGGGGCAGGGTTCCGCCTCGCGTCCCTCACGGCATTCGATCTCTTTCCGCAGACCGCGCACGTCGAGACGGTCGCGGTCCTGGAGCGAGGATGAAGTACCTGGTCGAGGTGCAGGGCCGGACCTTCGAGGTCGTGGTGGACGGCGATCACGTGACCGTGGACGGCCGGGATGCTGCAGCCGCGCTGGAGCCGGTACCGGGGTCTCCCGTCGCGCTGCTCACGCTGGACGGAAAGACGCACAGCCTCGCGCTCCGGCCGCTGGGCCGGGGCGGCTGGTCCCTCACCACCGGCGGCCAGGAGTTCCAGGCAGAAGTACTGGACGAGCGCACCCGTCACATCCGGTCGCTGGCCGGAACGGGAGCCGCCGAGTCGGCCGGTGGCGTCCTCAAGGCCCCGATGCCCGGGCTCGTGGTCCGGATCCAGGCCGAGCCCGGACAAGCGGTGGTTGCCGGGGCACCGCTGGTGGTGCTGGAGGCCATGAAGATGGAAAACCAGCTCAAGGCCCCGGCGTCCGGCATGGTCTCGGAGGTCCGGGTCGGCGCCGGCCAGGCGGTCGAAAAAGGCCAGGTCCTGGTGGTGGTCACCGCCGGGGAGTCTTCCCCTTGACCCTGTGCCTTCCGGGCGGCTATTTTAGGAGTCTGTCTTGATTTAGGGATTTTCCCAGAGCCTGATGGAACGCCAGATGAAGACCTTTACCGCCACCCCGGAGGACATCTCCCACGACTGGTTCGTGGTGGATGCCGCGGGCATTCCGCTCGGCCGCCTGGCCAGCCATGTGGCCCAGCTGATTCGCGGCAAGCACAAGCCCACGTTCACGCCCCACATGGACGGCGGGGATTTCGTCGTGGTGGTGAATGCCAGCAAGGTGAGGCTCACCGGGCGCAAGCTGGAGCGGAAGACCTACTTCCAGCACACCGGCTACATGGGCCACGAGAGCCACGTGCCGGCGCAGAAGATGCTCGACAAGCATCCGGACCGGGTCATCGAGAAGGCGGTCTTCGGCATGCTGCCCAAGAATTCGCTGGCGCGGCAGAAGCTCCGGAACAAGCTCAAGGTATACGCCGGTCCCGAGCATCCGCACGCGGCGCAGCAGCCCCGGGCCTATGACCTGACGACGGAGAAGGCAAAGGCATGAGCGCTACCGATACCCGCTGGCAGGCCACCGGCCGTCGCAAGACCAGCGTGGCCCGCGTGTACATCACGCCCGGCACCGGCAAGTGGGACGTGAACGGCCGTACCCTGGGCGACTATTTCCCGCGCCCCTCGCTGGTGCAGCACATCCAGCAGGCGTTCACCGCCACCGATACCCTCGGCGCCTATGACGTGAAGGCGCACGTGGATGGCGGCGGCCAGACCGGACAGGCCGGGGCGCTCCGCCTGGGGATCGCACGGGCGCTGGTCAGCGCCGATGAGGCGCACCGGACCAAGCTCCGGGCCAACGGACTCCTGACGCGGGACCCTCGCGCGGTGGAGCGCAAGAAGCCGGGCCGCCCGGGTGCCCGGAAGCGGTTCCAGTTCAGCAAGCGGTAACGCAGGCCCAACTCGCACACCGCGGGATTCCGGCTTGGGTGCCTTCGGGTCGGGCCGGAAGATGAACGCGGTGGACGTACAACCCTCACGAAAGGAACGCAGTACACGCATGTCGCAGCCCCAGCTCCAGGACCTCCTCGAGGCCGGTGTCCATTTCGGGCACCAGACCCGCCGGTGGAACCCCAAGATGCGGCGCTTCATTTTCGCAGAGCGCTCCGGCATCTACATCATCGACTTGCAGAAGACCCTCCGGCAGATCACCAAGGCCCAGGAGACGCTGCGCGCGGTGGTGGCGCGGGGCGAGAGCGTGCTGTTCGTCTGCACCAAGCGGCAGCTCAAGGCCATCGTGCAGGCCGAGGCGGCCAACTGCGGCGCGCTGCACGTGACCGAGCGGTGGCTGGGCGGCATGCTGACCAACTTCCAGACGCTCAAGCGGCAGATCCGCCGGCTCCGGGAGCTGGAGCAGGGAAGCCAGGACGGCGAGTTCGGCAACTACACCAAGAAGGAAAAGCTGCTCTTCGAGCGGGAGCGCGTGAAGCTGTCGCGCAACCTCGAGGGCGTGAAGAACATGAACCGGCTGCCGGGCGCGCTCTTCGTGGTGGATGCCAAGAAGGAGAAGATTGCGGTCGCGGAAGCCAACAAGCTGGGGATCCCGGTGGTGGCCATCGTGGACACCAACGCCGATCCGGACGTGATCACCGTGCCGATTCCGGGCAACGATGATGCGATCCGCTCGGTCTCGCTCATCACCAACGCGCTGAGCGACACCATCCGCGAGGCCCGGGCCAGCGCCCCGGTGCGGGATGCGGCGGAGGATGCCGAGGGCGAGATCTACACCAGCGATCTCGCGGCGGACGATGGCAGCGAGGACCGGCGGCGGCGCCGGCCCGGGCGCCGGAAGCGGCGGCCCAAGCCGGAGGCGATTGCCGCCCGGCTCAAGTCGGAAGGCGAGGGGGCGGCGGAGGCCAGCGCGGCTTCGAGCTCCGAGAACTAGGCGCACGGGACCTCCCGGGCGTCCAACCGCCGCCTTCGGCCCGACAAGCCAAGGGCGGCGGTTTTGACTAGAATTCACCAGTGAACTCCGAACGGATTGCGGGTTGAGAACATGACGAGCGTAACGATCACGGCGAAGGATGTCAGCGAGCTTCGGGCACGGACCGGGGCGGGAATTCTCGATTGCCGGAAGGCGCTGGAAGAGGCCAACGGCGACATGGACAAGGCGAGCGAGCTGCTCCGCGCCAAGGGCATTGCCAAGGCGGAGAAGCGGGCCGGCCGGAGCGCCACCCAGGGCCTCATCGTGGTGGAGATCGCGCCGGATTCCCGGTCGGGCGCCATGGTGGAGCTCAACTGCGAGACCGACTTCGTCGCGCGGACGCCGGACTTCCAGGCGCTGGGCAAGGCGCTCACGGGCCACGTGCTCAAGGCCGCGCCCGTGGGCGTCGGCGAGGGCTCCGCGCTCGAGGCCGCGGCCTTCTCGGCCGATCCCTCCAAGACCGTGGGCCAGGTGGTCAAGGAGACCTCCGGCAAGACCGGCGAGGCCATCGCCTTCCGGCGCTACGCCCGGTTCGAGCAGAAGGACGGCGTGGTGGCGCACTACCTCCACCACAACGGCATGGTGGGCGTGCTGGTGGCCATGACCGGCCCGGTGGAGGACGTCACCACCGCCACCGCACGGGACGTGGCCCTTCATATCGCCTCCGCCGACCCGATCGGCGTGCGGCCGGCCGACATCCCGGCCGAGATGCTGGACCGGGAGCGGCGCATTGCCGAGGAGCAGGTGGCGCAGGAAGGGAAGCCGGAGCAGATCCGCGGCAAGATCGTCGAGGGCAAGCTCCGGAAGTTCGTCGCGGAGCGGACCCTGCTGGAGCAGCCGTTCGTGCGGGATGACACCGTGACCGTCGGCCAGCTGGTGGCCAAGGCGGCGCACGGACTGGAAGTCATCCGCTTCGCCCGCTTCCAGGTCGGCGCCTGATGCCGCTGGCCTACCGTCGCGCCCTGCTCAAGATCTCGGGCGAGGCGCTGGCCGGCGAGAAGGGCCAGGGACTCGACTATGCCGTGGTCGAGGCCTTGGCGGAAGAACTCAAGGCGGTGCACGCCATGGGCGTGCACCTCTGCCTCGTGGTCGGGGGCGGCAACATCATCCGGGGCGCGGTCGCGAGCCGTGAAGGGCTGGACCGCGTCTCGGCCGACTACATGGGCATGCTCGCCACCGTCATCAACGCACTGGCGGTGCAGGACGTGCTGGAGAAGCACGGCGTGGACACGCGGGTCATGACGGCCATCCGCATGGAATCCCTGGCGGAGCCCTACATCCGGCGGCGGGCCATCCGCCACTTGGAGAAGGGGCGGCTGATCATCTTCGCCGGTGGCACCGGCAATCCGTACTTCTCCACCGACACCGCCGGCGTCCTCCGGGCGCTGGAAATCGAGGCGGAAGTCATCCTCAAGGCCACCAATGTGGATGGCATCTATACCAGCGATCCCCGCAAGAATCCGGATGCGCAGTTCATTCCGGAGCTTTCCTTCCAGGAAGCGATCGTCAGGAACTACGCCGTCATGGACGCCAACGCGTTCGGACTCTGCAAGGCCAACAACCTTCCCATCATCGTCTTCAACATGAACAGGCCCGGCGCCATCTCACGCGTGCTGCAGGGAGACCGGGTCGGGACCATCGTCCGATGAGCACGATTCCGGAACTCGTGAAGCAGGCCAGGGAGCTCATGGCCAAGGCGGTGGATGCGACGCGGCGGGAGCTGCAGGGCATCCGGAGTGGCAAGGCGTCCCCGCAACTTCTCGATGTGGTCCGGGTGGAGGCCTACGGCAGCAGCATGCCGCTCAATCAGGTGGCCATGGTCTCGGCCCCGGAACCCCGCATGCTGGCGGTACAGCCGTTCGACAAGGGGCTGGCGCAGGCCATCGAGAAGGCGATCCGCGATGCCGGCCTGGGCCTCAACCCGGCCAGTCAGGGCACGCTCATCCGGGTGCCGCTGCCGGCGCTCTCCGAGGAGCGGCGCAAGGAACTGGTCAAGGTGGTGCGGAAGCTGTCGGAGGAGGGAAAGGTCGCGGTGCGGCATGCGCGCACCGAGACCATCACCAGGGTCAAGAAGGTCGAGCACGTCTCCGACGATGACAAGAGCCGTGCGGAGAAGGACCTCCAGAAGGTCACCGACGAGCACATCCGGCACATCGACGAATTGGTCTCGGTCAAGGAAGCCGAGATCATGGAAGTCTGACGGCATGACGGATGACGCGCTCGCACAGATTCGCCTGAACGGTGCGGTCCCGCAGCACATCGCGATCATCATGGACGGCAACGGCCGCTGGGCCAGGGGCCGCTCGCTCCCCCGGCCGCTCGGCCATCATGCGGGGATGAAGGCGGTGCGGGAGGTCGTGGCCGGCGGCCTCGATGCCGGCGTCGAGGTCCTGAGTCTCTTCGCCTTCAGCACCGAGAACTGGCAGCGGCCCCAGAGCGAGATCGACGCGCTGATGGGGCTGCTGGAGGAGTACATCGCGCGGGAGATGGATGAGCTGCGCGAGCGCGGCGTGCGGGTCCGGGTGCTGGGCGACCTCGACCGGCTCTCCGAGAGCGGGCGGGAGGCCATCGAGCGGGTGCTGCGGCACACCGAGGGCGGGACCGCCCTCTCGCTCAACCTCTGCATCTCGTACAGCTCGCGCGCCGAGATCACCCGTGCCGCCCGCCAGCTGGCGCAGGCGGTGGCCCAGGGACGGCTCCGGCCCGACGACATTGACGAGGATGCGTTGGGGGCCCGGCTCTACACGGCCGGCTTTCCCGACCCCGACCTGCTGATCCGCACGTCCGGCGAGATGCGCATCTCCAACTTCCTGCTCTGGCAGCTGGCCTATGCCGAGTTCTACGTGACGCCGGTGCTCTGGCCCGACTTCACCCGGGAACACCTCTTCGGGGCCATTCTCGACTTCCAGCGCCGCGACCGCCGCTTCGGGCGCGTCCCCCTCTGATGGCTGCCAATTTCGGGCGGCGAATCGGGTTCGCCGCCGTGGCCATTCCGGTTGCGCTCGGCCTCGTCTACCTGGGCGGCTGGCCGCTGGTGCTGCTGGTGGCGGCGGCCGGTGTGCTCGGCGTGAAGGAACTCTTCGCGTTCGTTCCCCAAGCCGATATCCGGCCCATGGCGGCCCCGGGCTATCTCGGCGCGGCGGTGCTGGCGCCGCTCACCTATCTGGCACTGAGCAGTACCGCCGCCGCGGCGTTCTGGGGGGCATGGTGGCCCTACGTTCTGGCGCTGGGCCTCATCGCGCTGCTCGTCTGGGTGCTCGCGGTGCGGCCGCCCGAAGGGCACCCCATCGAGGCGGCCGGTACGACACTCCTTGCCGTCGCCTACGCCGCCGCGCTCCCCGCCTTCCTGCTGGTGCTCCGCCATCACGACCGCGGGCTCATGTCCTGGGCCGGTACCTGGCTGGTCTTCTTCCCGCTCATCGTCACCTGGATCTGCGATACGTTCGCCATGCTGGGCGGCATGCTCATCGGCGGGCCGAAGCTGGCGCCGGTCGTGAGTCCCGGCAAGACGCGCTCGGGCGGCGTCGCCGGCGTGATCGGCGCGCTGCTCACCGGTGCCGTGTTCGCCTGGTGGGTGTTTCCGGCTGCCGGGGTTCATGCCGGCATCATGCCGGTCATGTTCATCGCCCTGGTGCTTTCGATCGTGGGCCAGCTTGGAGATCTGGTGGAATCGCTCTTCAAGCGGCAGGCGGGCGTGAAGGATTCGAGCGCGCTCATTCCTGGGCACGGCGGCGTGCTGGACCGGTTCGATTCGCTCTATTTCGCCATTCCGGTGTGCGCCGCATTCTACCGGATGCTGGGGATCCAGTGAGCACCGCGACCCGTGGCGTGGCGATCCTCGGATCCACCGGCTCGATCGGCCGCAGCACGCTCGAGGTGCTGGCCCGCCAGCGTGATCACTTCCGGGTGGTGGCGCTCACCGGCGGCTGCAACGCCGATCTCCTGGACGCGCAGGTGCGCGAATGGCATCCGGCGTATTCCGGCCTTGTCTCCGGCCCCGGCGACCGGACTGGCGGGCCCGACGTGCTGGTCGCGGCGGCGACCCGGCCGGACGCCGACATCGTGGTCAACGCCGTGGTGGGGGCCGCCGGCCTTCCGGCCACGCTGGCGGCCCTCCGCGCCGGCAAGCGGGTGGCACTCGCCAACAAGGAGTCGCTGGTCATGGCGGGCGGCCTCGTCATGGCCGCCATGCGGGAAGGGGGCGGGGAACTCGTCCCGGTGGACAGCGAGCACAGCGCCGTGCTGCAATGTCTCGCCGACCAGCGATCGGCGCCGTCGCGACTGATCCTCACGGCCTCCGGGGGCCCGTTCCGGGAGTGGGACGCGAAGCAGGTGCAGGGTGCCACGGTGGCGCAGGCGCTGGCCCATCCCACCTGGCGGATGGGGCGGAAGATCACGGTGGACAGCGCCACGCTGGCCAACAAGGCGCTGGAGATCATCGAGGCGCACTTCCTGTTCGGCCTGTCCTACGCCCAGCTGGATGCCGTGGTGCATCCCCAGAGCATCGTGCATGCGCTGGTGGAGTTCTGCGACGGCAGCGTGATGGCGCAGGTGGGCTTTCCCACGATGGAGCTCCCCATCCTCTACGCGCTCACCTGGCCCGGGCGCCTGCCCGACGCCGGGGTGCCGCGGTTCGACCCGCTCAGGGCCAGCCCGCTCACGTTCGAGCCGGTCCGGCGGGATCTGTTTGCCGCCTTCCATGCAGGTGTTGCCGCCGGCGAGGCCGGCGGAACGATGCCCGCCGCATTCAATGCGGCGAACGAACTGGCGGTGGCTGCCTTCCTGGATGGCGGCATCCGCTTCGGCCAGATTGCCGAGATCATCCGCTACGTGCTGGACGCCCACGCCGGCGCGCCGGCCGACACCCTGGAGGCGGTCCTCGCGGCCGATGCCGCAGCCCGCCGCCGAGCGCTCGACCTGATTCGACGGACGGCCGCATGATCGTCGCTGCTCTTGCCCTCATCGTGGTACTCGGCGTGCTCATCTTCGTGCATGAGCTCGGGCACTTCGTGGCCGCCAAGTGGGCGGGGGTGTTCGTGCATCGTTTTTCGCTGGGGATCGGGCCGCCGGTCAAGGCACTGAGCTTCCGGCGAGGGGAGACGGAGTATGCCATCTCCTGGCTGCCCCTGGGTGGCTACGTGAAGATGGCGAGCGCCGAGGAAGAGGCGATGCTCGCGTCGCTGGAGGGCGGCCGTCCGCACGAACCGGTGCCGGCCGACCGGCTGTTCGAGGCCAAGCCGCTGTGGAAGCGGATGATCATCATGGTGGCCGGCGTGACCATGAACATGCTGTTCGCCTGGGTGGTCTATGCCGGGCTCGCGCTGCACGCGGGCAAGGTCAGCAACCTGGAGACCCGGGTAGGGCTGGTGGACTCCACGGCCGTGCCGGCCGGGGCCGAGGCGCTCAGGACCCTGGCGGCCGGCGATCGCATCGTCCGCATCAACGGCGATTCGGTGGACAGCTGGAACGCGGTGCTTGACCGGATTCAGAATGCCGGCGGCCCATCGCTGGACATCGCGCTGGCGGGCGGACGGCAGGTGTCGCTCGCAATCCCGGCTGATGCGGTCGGCGAACGACTCAAGGCCTCGGCCGCGCTGGCACCCTGGCGCTCCGCCGTCCTGGACTCGGTCGTGCCGGATCGGGCGGCCGGTCTCGCCGGCCTCAGGGCCGGTGATTCGGTGGTGGCCATCAATGGCCAGCCGGTCCGGCAATGGTACGACCTGACCCGGATGGTGGAGGCGCTGCCGCACCAGCCGATCGCGGTCCAGGTGGTTCGCGCGGGGACCTTGCACGAATTCCGCTTCGTCACCGACTCGCAGGTGGTGCTCGATACCCTGGGGTCCAGCCGGGTCGTGGGTCTGCTGGGGGTCACCAGTCAGCTGCATTTCCGGCATGATCCGCTCAGCCTGGGTGGTGCGATCACGGAGGGCTGGCAGCAGACCGCGGGCGCCGTCCAGCAGATCGGCCGGACCGTCAAGGGCATGGTGCGGGGTCACGTGGCCGGACGGGAACTGGGCGGCCCGCTGCTGATCGGGCAGCTGGCGGGCCAGAGCGCCCGGATGGGGATCGAGGTCTTCCTGGCCTTCATGGCGCTGATCTCGGTGAACCTCGCCGTGCTGAACTTCCTGCCGATCCCCCTGCTGGACGGCGGCCAGTTCGTGTTCCTGCTGGCCGAGGGGATCCTGCGGAAGCCCCTGCCGCTCAAGGTCCGGGAAACCGCCTCGATGGTGGGGTTTGTCCTGCTGATCCTGCTCATGGTCTTTGCCTTCTCCAACGACCTCCGGCGGATCTTTGGCGGGATACTGGGGGGGTAGGCCGGGACTTGCCCGGCGGTGGGAAACGGGGTTATCTTGCTGAGCTTGGAGAGTTTACGGACTTGGCGGCGGACAACGAGGACACAGCGCGCATGACGTTTGACAAGCAGCCGGTGCTGGAGAAGTACCGGGCCCACGAGACGGACACCGGTTCCACCCGGCTTCAGGTGGCGGTGCTCACCGAGCGGATCAACTCGCTCACCGATCATTTCCGCACCCATCCCAAGGATCACCACAGCCGCCGCGGCCTGCTCAAGATGGTGGGCACCCGCCGCCGGCTCCTGACCTACCTCCGGCGCACGGACCTGGACGGGTACCGCGCGCTGATCGAGGAACTGGGTCTCCGCCACTAGCACACAGCGATGGTCAGGGCGTCTCGGTCATGGGGACCGGGACGCCCTCTGCGCATTGGGCGCCGCGCTGCCACAGAGAGAGAAACGGACAAAGACGTGACCGTACAGAAAATCGAAACCGAGTTCGCGGGACGCGCGCTCAAGCTGGAAACCGGGCGCATGGCCAAGCAGGCCGCCGGCTCCGCCCTCGTGCAGTTCGGGGACACCATGGTGCTGGCCGCCGTGACGGTGTCGCCCAATGTCTCCACCCTGCCGTTCTTTCCCCTCACCGTCGAATACCGCGAGAAGACCTACGCCGCCGGCAAGATCCCGGGCGGGTTCCTCAAGCGTGAGGGCCGACCGTCGGACGAGGAGATCCTTGCCGCGCGCCTGATCGACCGCTCCATCCGCCCCCTCTTTCCCGAGGGCTTCAAGAACGAGGTCCAGGTCTTCGTGACGGTGCTCTCCGCCGATCAGGAGAACGACGCGGACATCGTGGGCATGGTGGCGGCCTCCACGGCGCTGGCGCTGAGCGAGGTGCCGTGGAACGGGCCGCTGGCCGCGGTGCGGGTGGGCCGCGTGGACGGGAACTGGATCCTGAACCCGACCTTCCAGCAGCTCGACGCCTCCACGATTGACCTGGTCGTCAGTGGCTCGGCCGATTCCATCGTGATGGTCGAGGGCGGCGCGCTGGAGGTCTCCGAGCAGGAGATGCTGGACGCGCTCGGCGTGGCCCAGAAGGGCATCGCGGAGCTCATCAAGACCCAGAAGAAGATCCTGGACAAGGCCAAGGCCGAGAAGATGGCCTGGAAGAAGGCCGAGCCGAACGCCGAGCTGGGCGCCGCGGTGCGGAAGCTGGCGGAGAAGAAGATCGCCGGCGCCATGAACGCCAAGGACAAGGGCGGTCGCGCCGACAACCTGCGCGCCGTGCGGGACGAGGTCTTCGCCGCGCTGGCCGAGACCTATCCGGAGGGCCAGAAGGAGATCGCCGCCGAGCTCGAGGAGATCGAGTACCGCGCCATGCGGGCCCAGGTGCTGGACAAGGGCGAGCGGGTGGATGGCCGGGATACCGACACCGTCCGGCCGATCACCATCGATTCCAGCGTGCTGCCGCGCGCCCACGGCTCGGCGCTCTTCACCCGGGGCGAGACCCAGGCGCTAGTGAGCGTCACGCTCGGCACCGCCGATGACGAGCAGCGGCTCGACAGCATCGACGTGGCCGGCGAGACCACCAAGTCGTTCATGCTGCACTACAACTTCCCGCCCTTCTCGACGGGCGAGGTCAAGATGATCCGCGGCACCAGCCGCCGCGAGATCGGGCATGGCGCGCTGGCCGAGCGGGCGCTCCAGCCGCTGCTGCCGGAGTACGACACCTTCCCGTACACCCTGCGCGTGGTGTCGGAAATCCTCGAGTCCAACGGCTCGTCCTCGATGGCCACCGTCTGCGGCGGCTCGCTCGCGCTGATGGATGCCGGCGTGCCGATGAAGGCGCCCTGCGCCGGTGTGGCGATGGGGCTCATCAAGGAAGGGAAGAAGGTCGCCATCCTCACCGACATCCTGGGCTCCGAGGATCACCTCGGCGACATGGACTTCAAGGTGGCGGGCACCGAGAAGGGCATCACCTCCATCCAGATGGACATCAAGATCGAGGGACTGGATCTCGCGATCATGGCCGAGGCGCTGGAGAAGGCCCGGAACGGCCGGCTGCACATCCTCAAGGAGATGAAGAAGGCCCTGGCCGCGCCGCGGGCGGATCTCTCGCCCTATGCGCCGCGCATCGTGACGGTGCAGATCAAGCCCGACAAGATCGGCGACGTGATCGGGCCCAAGGGCAAGACGGTCCGGGGCATCCAGGACGCCACCGGCGCCAAGATCTCGATCGAGGACAGCGGCGTCATCACCATCGCCGGCGTGGGTCCCGAGACCATCGAGAAGGCACGCGCCATGATCGCGGCCATCACCACCGAGCCCGAGGTGGGCAAGGTGTACGAGGGCCCGGTCAAGAGCACCACGCCGTTCGGCGCCTTCGTGGAGATCCTGCCCGGCGTCGAGGGGCTGCTCCATATCTCGGAGCTGCAGCACGGCCGCACCGAGAAGACCGAGGATGTGGTCAAGGCCGGTGACGTGGTGCAGGTGAAACTGCTCTCGGTGGATGAGCGCGGCCGCATGAAGCTGTCCCGCAAGGCGCTACTTCCCAAGGAGTAGCCGCGGGGTGGAAACGGTCCGGCTGGACGAGGGGCTGTTCCGGAGCACTGCGCCCAATGGGCTGGTGGTGCTGTCGGAGCAGCTCCCGTGGCTCCGGTCCACGGCGATCGGCGTCTGGGTCGGCACCGCCAGCGCGCACGAGGCCCGAGACAAGATGGGCCTGTCGCACCTGCTGGAGCACATGGTGTTCAAGGGCACCGAGCGGCGCAGCGCCCGGCAGATCGCCCTCGAGCTCGAGGTGCGGGGCGGCAGCCTGGACGCCTACACCGGCCGTGACAACACCAGCTTCCAGGCGCACGTGCTGGATGCCGACCTCCCCCTCGCCGTGGACATCCTCACCGATCTCGTCCGCCGGCCGCTCCTGCGTCCCCAGGACCTCGACGCCGAGCGGCGGGTGGTCATCGAGGAGATCAGCGGCGTGGAGGATACGCCGGACGACCTGGTCTTCGACCTGCACGCCGGCACGCTCTGGTCTCCTCATCCGTACGGCTATTCGATCCTCGGCTCCCGCGAGTCGGTCTCCGCCCTTCAGGTCTCCGACCTCCGCGCGCTCCACGAGGGGGCGTATTTCACCGGCAACTGCGTGATCGCGGCGGCGGGCAACCTGGAGCACGAGGAGCTGCTCGCCGGGCTGGAACGCGAGGGCTGGTTCACCGGGCGGGAGTCACGCGCGGCGCTGGATCCGGTGACGCCCGCGCCGGCACGGCGCGGCGTCGAGCGGTGGGAAGGGCGGGACACCTCCCAGTGCCACATCGTCTTCGGCACCGATACCTTCCCCGCGCGCGATCCGCGCCGCTTTGCGCTGGCGATCCTCGCCAACGTGTTCGGCGGCGGGATGTCGAGCCGGCTGTTCCAGCGGGTCCGGGAGGAGCTGGGACTGGCCTACGCCGTCTATGCCTATCACCAGCTCTTCCAGTCGGGCGGCCAGCTGGGCGTCTACGTGGGCACCCAGCCGGAGTCGGCGGATGCGGCGTGCGATGCCATTCGGGCCGAGTTCGATCGCATGGCCACCGGCTCGCTCTCGCCGGATGAGCTCGCGCACGGGAAGGTCCAGCTCAAGGGGCAGATCATGCTGGCGCTGGAGAGCCCGATCAGCCGGATGAGCCGGCTCGCGTCCAGCGAGCGGATGGAGGAGCGGTACCGGCCGCTCGACGAGGTGCTGGGCCTCGTGGATGCGGTCACGGCGGAGGATGTGGCGGCGGCCGCGGCCGAGTTCTTTCCCAGCGAGCGCCAGACGGTGCTTCGGCTCGGTCCGGCGGCGTGACGTCAGGGGCAGGTTCACTTCAACAGGTGGCGAATTCGCGATGATTATCGGCGTGCCGAAGGAAATCAAGACCAACGAGAATCGTGTGGCGCTGGTGCCGGCTGGAGCGGAGGCCCTGGCCGGGGCCGGTCACAAGGTGGTGGTGGAGACCGGGGCGGGCGAGGGCAGCGGCTTTGCCGATGCCGCCTATACCGCCGTGGGCGCCACCATCGTTCCCGACGCCGACGCGGTCTGGAAGCAGGCCGACATGATCACCAAGGTGAAGGAGCCGATCGCGGTCGAGTGGCCCCGGATGCGGAAGGGCCAGCTGATCTACACCTACTTCCACTTTGCCGCCTCGGAGGAATTGACGAAGGCGGTGGTGGATTCCGGCGCGGTCGCGCTGGCCTACGAGACGGTGGAGCTCGCGTCCGGGGAACTCCCGCTGCTCACGCCGATGTCCGAGGTGGCCGGCCGCATGGCGGTGCAGGAGGGGGCCAAGTACCTGGAGAAGCACTACGGCGGCAGCGGCATCCTGCTGGGCGGGGTGCCGGGCGTGGCGCCGGCCGAGGTGCTGGTGATCGGCGGCGGCGTCGTCGGGATCAACGCGGCCAAGATGGCCGCCGGACTCGGTGCGCACGTCACCATTCTCGACGTCTCGCTGCCGCGCCTTCGCTATCTGGCGGATGTGCTCCCGGCCAATGTGGATACCCTCTACTCCAACCGCCACAACATTCTCGACTGCCTGCGCCGGGCCGACCTGCTGGTGGGCGCGGTACTCCTGCCGGGCGCCAAGGCGCCCCACCTGGTCAAGCGCGCCGACCTCAAGCTGATGAAGCCCGGGTCGGTCATCGTGGACGTCGCCGTGGACCAGGGTGGCTGCGTGGAGACGATCAAGCCGACCACGCACGAGCAGCCGACCTACTTCGTGGACGGCATCCTGCATTACGCCGTGGCCAACATGCCCGGCGGCGTGCCGCGCACCTCCACCCTGGCACTCACCAATGCCACGCTGCCCTACGCGCTCCGGCTGGCGCGGGACGGATGGAAGAAGGCCTGCGCCGCCGATCCGGCCCTGCGGCTCGGGCTCAACGTCGTGGACGGCAAGGTGGTCTACCCCGGTGTCGCCGAGGCGTTCGGGATGTCGCTGACGGACGTCAAGACGGTCCTGTAGGCGTGGAGGTCATCCCGGTCACGGTCGCTGTCCGCCGCCTGCCCCATGGGGCAGGGCTGCCCCTGCCGACGTATGCGACGGCGGGGGCCGCCGGCATGGACCTGGCCAGCGCCGAAGATGCGGTCCTTGCCCCGTTCGAGCGGCGGCTCTTCCCGACCGGCTTCGCCATCGCGCTGCCGGAGGGGTACGAGGCCCAGATCCGGCCGCGCTCCGGCCTCGCCTACCGGAACGGCATCACCCTGCCCAACAGCCCGGCCACGATCGACTCGGATTATCGTGGCGAACTGAAGGTGGCACTGGTCAACCTTGGTCCGGAGCCGTTCCGGGTGGAGCGGGGGATGCGGATTGCCCAGATGGTGGTGGCTCCGGTGGCGCAGGTTTCCCTGGCCGAATGTGACGAACTGCCCGGTTCGGAGCGGGGCGACGGCGGATTCGGCAGCACCGGGCTGGGCCAGCGGTAATCGTCGCCTTGTACGGCCATACTGGTGCTTGTAGCTTAGGTCGGCTCCGGTCCTCCCCGGTCTCTGACGCGGCGTTTCCTCGATGAAACTCGGTGCGCTCAAGTTCTCCTCGCTGCTTCCCGCCAACGAGATCGCGGTGGATCTCGGCACGGCCAATACCCTGGTGTACGTCAAGGGCGAGGGGATCGTGCTCAACGAGCCCTCGGTAGTGGCCATCGAGAAGGGCAGCGGGCGCATCCGGGGCATCGGCCTCGAGGCCAAGCGGATGCTGGGGCGGACACCCGAGGGGATCATCGCGGTGCGGCCGCTCAAGGACGGCGTGATCGCCGATTTTGACGTCACCGAGAAGATGCTGCGGTACTTCCTGAAGCTCATCATCGACAAGCATTTCTTCCGGGTGAAGCCCAAGGTGATCGTCTGCGTGCCGTCGGGCATTACCGAAGTGGAACGCCGGGCGGTCCGGGACTCCGCGGAGACGGCGGGGGCCAAGCAGGTCTTCATGGTGGCCGAACCGATGGCCGCGGCCATCGGGGTGGGGCTGCCGGTCGAGACTCCCACCGGCAACATGGTCATTGACATCGGCGGCGGCACCACGGAGATCGCCGTCATCGCGCTGTCCGGCATCGTGTCCGATACCAGCATCCGCGTGGGCGGGGACGAGCTGGACCAGGCCATCGTGCAGTTCATGCGCAAGAACTACAACCTGCTGGTGGGCGAGCCCACCGCAGAGCAGATCAAGATCAAGATCGGCTCGGCGGCGCCGACCGGTGACGAGCGCGAGATGGAAGTGAAGGGCCGGGATCTCGTCTCCGGCATCCCGAAGACCGTCCGGGTCCACTCGTCCGAGATCCGGGAGGCGGTGCAGGAACCGGTGCAGGCGATCGTGGACGCGGTGCGCCGCGCGCTCGAGATCACCCCGCCGGAGCTGGCCAGCGACATCGTGGACCGGGGCATCGTCATGACCGGGGGCGGCGCGCTGATCCGCGGGCTCGACATCCTGCTCGCGCAGGAAACCGGCCTCCCCATTCACGTGGACGAAGACCCGCTCACCTGCGTGGTGCGCGGCACCGGCCGCATCCTCGACGAGCACGACAAGTACAAGAGCGTGCTGCAGGTCTAGTGATGTTCCGCGCGTCGGACCGGTCCTTCTCCCGGCGCGATACCGTGGCGCTCATCTCCTGCGCCACGGTTTCCATCGTCTTTCTCATGCTCTCCGGCCCGTCGGGCCAGGCGGTCAGCGGCCTGCTCCGGCGCACGGCATTGGCCCCCCTGGTCTGGCTCCAGACGCAGGCGGAGCTGGGCCGCACCGGGCGGGCTCGCTTCCAGGCGGTCACCGCCGAGCGGGACTCCGCCGCGCTCACGGCCCAGGCGGTGCCGGTGCTCCGGGCCGAGAACTCCCGTCTCCGTGACCTGCTGGCGCTCTCGCGCCGGCTGAGCACGCGGTTCGTGGCGGGCGAGGTGCTGCACCAGAGCATTGCCAGCGACGGGCGCATGCTGCTCATCAACATCGGGACGCGGGAGGGGGTGGCGCCGTTCCAGCCGGTGGTGGCGCCGGAAGGACTGATCGGCGCCGTGGCCGGGGTGACATCCGGGACGGCCACGGTCCTGACCTGGGCACATCCCGACTTCCGCGTGAGCGCGTACGCCGCCGGCGGCAAGGTGGTGGGCATGGTGGCACCCTCCAGCTCGGGGAGCGCGAGCGAGGCGTCGCTGGAGTTTCGGGCGGCCAGTTACCGGGACACCCTGCAGCCGGGCACCCTGATCCTCTCCTCGGGGCTGGGTGGCGTGTATCCCAAGGGCATTCCGGTCGGCACCGTGACCGGCGTGGCCCGGGAACAGATGGGCTGGGAGCGGATCTACGCGCTCCGGCCGGCGGCGAACCCGAGCTCGGTGGCGCACCTTATCGTGCTCACCTCCACGGCCGATTCGAACCTCACGACGGTGTTTCCTTCGGACTCGATCCTCGACGCGATGCGGGCCGATTCGCTGCGGCGCCAGGCCACGGCGGACTCGCTCCTGCGGGTGCGGCTGGGTGACTCGGTCCGGGCCTGGCTCCGCGACTCGGCGCAGCGGGCCGCGACGGCGGCCCCGGCCCCACCGCGCCTGCCCCGCGACACGAGCGCGGCCCCATGACCTTCTCCCGCGCCAACCGGCTGGCGGTGACCGTCCTGGTCGTGGTGCTCCTGCTGCTGCAGTACTTCGTGCGGCCGAGGTTCTGGGATGGGGCGAGCGCGCCGGACTTCCTGCTCATCCTGCTCGTGATGGTGGCGTCATCGGTCCGGCCGGGCGCCGGTGCCATCACCGGCTTCCTGACCGGGGTCGTGGCGGATGCCATGACGCCGGCGGAGATGGGGGCCGCCATGCTGGCGCACACGGTGATCGGCTACCTGGCGTCGTGGGCACGGGCCGTGTTCTTCGCCGAGAACTACCTGGTGCATGCGGGACTGTTCTTCGGCGGGTGCTGGCTCCGCAACCTGCTGGTGCTGCTCTTCTCCGGCACGTCGTTCGGCGAGTTCGTGCATGTGGCGGTCACCACCGGACTGTTGCAGGCCGTCACGACGGCGGTGGCGGGAACCTTCGTCGTCTTCGTGACGCGCGAGTGGTTCGACGTGCGGCTGGAGGCGTGACGCGGTGAACGGCTTCGACTCCTATCAGGTCCGCCGCCGGGCCATCGGCGCCCGGTGGGTGCTCTCGGGCGCGTTCGCCCTCCTGATCGGCGCCTTCTTCCGCACCCAGATCATCCAGCACGACAAGTACCAGCTGCGGGCGGAAACCAACCGGCTGCGCGCCATTCCGCTGGAGCCGCCGCGGGGCGAGATCCTGGACCGGAACGGCGAGACCATCGCCGAGAACCTGCCGGGCTTTGCCGTGAAGCTCTTCGCGGCGTCGCGGGACAGCCTGCGGGCGGTGCTGGCGCGCTTCGCGGAGGTGGAGCCGATCGACAGCGCCGCGAGGGACGACATCGAGCGGCGCTGGGAGGCGGCACGCTACCAGCCGGTGGTCGTGTACGGCGACGCGACGTTCGAGACGGTGTCACGGCTGGAGGAGCGCCGCCCGCTCCTGCCGGGACTCATCATCCAGTCCGAACCCAAGCGGTACTACCCGTACGGCAGAGCCGTGGCACACCTGGTGGGCTACGTGGGCGAGGTGACCGAGCGGGACCTCGCCGCCAACCGCTACCCCGGTGCCGATCCCGGATCCATTGTCGGCAAGTCGGGGCTGGAACGCGAGTACGACAGTATCGTCCGCGGCACCGCCGGCGTCCGCTACGTCGAGGTGAATGCCCGCGGCCGCCTGGTGCGCGAGGACATCGCCTCCGCCATGCTTCCGCCGGTGCCGGGGAAGCCGCTGGTGACGACCATCGATCTCCCGCTGCAGCGGTTCATCGACAGCATCTGGCCGGCCGGGGTGCGCGGCGCCATGGTGGCGATGACGCCGGACGGGCAGATCCGGGCGCTCTATTCCGCGCCGTCGTACGATCCCAACCTGTTCGTGGGCGGCATCTCCTCGGCGGACTGGAGCAGCCTCAGCACCGACGTGGACAAGCCGCTGCTCAACCGCGCGATCAACGGCGGGTACCCGCCGGCCTCCCCGTTCAAGCTGGCCACGGCGGCGATGGCCCTGAAGCGCGGGCTGATCGATCTGCACAGCCACATGCCCCAGCCCTGTACCGGGGGCTTCCGGCTGGGCAACCGGATCTTCCGCTGCTGGAAGAAGGATGGCCACGGTTCGCTGGACCTGATCGGCGCGGTGGCGCAGAGCTGCGACGTCTATTTCTACCAGCTCGGGCTCAAGATCGGGCTCGACAACATGCTGGCCGATGGCGTCGCCATGGGATTCGCGGGCCGGAGCGGGGTGGACCTGCCCAGCGAGCAGGCGTCGCTCTATCCAGCGAGCTACGCCTATTTCGACAAGCACTACGGTGCCCGTAACTGGAGCCCGCCGGCCACTACCCTCAACTTCTCGATCGGGCAGGGGGAAAACACCCAGACGCTGATCAACATGGTCCAGTTCTATGCCGCGCTGGCCGGCGACGGCATCGAGACCCCTCCGTACCTTGTGCGGCCCGACACCAGTGTGCCCAAGCACAATCTCGGCCTCACCGCGGATGAACTCGACGGCCTCCGGCGGGCGCTCATCGCGGTGCTGGAGCGGGGTACCGGTGCGCGTTCGCGGCAGGAGGGGATCCTGATCGCGGGGAAGACCGGCACCGCCCAGAATTCCCATGGCAAGGACCACGGCTGGTTCATCGGCTTCGCGCCGGCGGAGAAGCCGGTGCTGGTCGTGGGCGCCATCATGGAAGCCGCCGAGCATGGTTCGGTGGTCGGGCCCTATGTGAGCAAGGTGCTCGCGCGCTACATCCTCGGGCCGGACACGACCAGGGCGCAGGTGGACACTCCCTCGCCCAGGGTCTTCCCGGGCGACAGTGCACCGCTGCCGATCGAGATCACCGACAGCGGGGGGCGGCGCGTGGTGGCGCCGACGAGCGCCCCGCCGGACACCGTGCCCGTCGAGCCGCCGCGATGACCGCCGGCCGCGTGGACCGGCCGCTGGCCTTCGCTGCGGTCGCCCTCATCATCTACGGCGTGGTGATCCTCTACTCCGCCGGGCAGACGGACGTGGTGACCGATGCGCAGGGCGTGTGGCTGCGTCAGCTGGTGTGGGTCGGCGTCGGCCTGGTGGCCGGCTTCCTGGTATTCCGCACCTCCTTCCGCCTCATCGAGTGGCTCGCGCCCGCGATCTACGCCTTCGGCCTACTGCTGCTGGTCGTGGTGCTGGTGGTCGGTACCGGCGCCGGCACCGCGGCGGGCACGAAGAGCTGGCTGGCAATCGGGGGGCATCGCATCGGCCAGCCGGCGGAGCTTGCCAAGCTCGCCACGGTGCTCATGCTGGCCCGGCACCTGTCATCCCTCAAGGAAGCACCGCGTTCGTTGCGGGCGCTCTGGAAGCCCTCGCTGATCGTCGGCCTGCCGTTCCTGCTGGTCATGAAGCAGCCCGATCTCGGCAGCGCGCTCGTGTTCGTCGGCATCTACTTTGCCATGCTCTACTGGGCCGGCGTGCCGCCCCGCCTGCTGCTCATGGTGGCGAGTCCGGCCATCAGCCTCCTGCTGGCGGTGGCCACCTGGAGCTGGGGCATCTGGATCCTGCTCATCGTGCTACTGATGGTCATCTGGCGGCCGTATGTGTGGGAAGCGGTCACGGTGGTCGGGCTCAATGTCGTGACCGGCGTCGCCGCCCTCGTGCTCTGGAACAAGCTCGCTGACTACCAGAAGAACCGCCTGCTCTCGTTCCTCAATCCCGAGGCCGATCCCCGGGGCGCCGGGTACCACCTCATCCAGAGCAAGACCGCCATCGGCTCCGGCGGATGGTTCGGCGCGGGCCTCACGCAGGGCCCCCAGAAACGGCTCGCCTTCCTGCCCGAGCAGCACACCGACTTCGTGTTTTCCGTGGTGGGTGAGGAACTCGGCTTTCTCGGCGTGCTCCTGGCTCTCGGCCTCTTCATCCTGCTCTTCACCTCCCTGATCCGTGTCGCCCGCCGGGCCGCCGATCCGTTCAGCAGTCTGGTCGTGTTCGGCATCCTCGGCCTCTGGTTCACGCACGTCTTCGAGAATGTGGGGATGACGGTCAACCTGATGCCGGTAACCGGCATTCCGCTCCCGTTCTTCTCCTATGGCGGGTCATTCTTCCTCATCTGCTGTGTCTGCCTCGGGCTGGCGCTGCGGGCCTCTTGGGATGCCCGTCTGGCTGGCTATCTCGATACCTGACAACTGGTTACCTGCCAAGGTCTGGCGCAGCCGGGCCCGCATCGCAACATTTCACGGCTGACGTACGCCCGTCAGCACCTGCAACCGCGGCGGCTCACATCCCTATGGCAGTAATGGCCTGGTTCAAGAAGGAACGGAAACCGCGCTCATCCCAGCGCGAGCGGCTGGAGATTCCGGCTGACGCGTGGGAGAAGTGCGAGGGCTGCGGTCACATCGACCTTCGCGAGAAGTTCGAGAAGGCGCTCAACGTCTGCCCCGAGTGCGGCAAGCACAAGCGGTTTCCGGCCGAGGATTACGTCCAGCTCCTGACCGATGCGGATACCTGGCGCGAGCTATGGTCGGACCTGCGCTCGCAGGACCCGCTTCACTTCGAGCACTATCCCGAGCGGCTCCAGCGGGCGCTCAAGAAGGCCGGCGATTCTGACGCGCTCTACGCCGGCATCGCGCGACTCGAGGGGCTGCCGTTCCATCTCGGCGTCATGAACTTCGCCTTCATGGGCGGTTCGATGGGTTCGGTGGTGGGCGAGAAGGTCGCCCGGCTCGCCCGCCGGTCGGCTGAGCGGAAGATCCCGCTGGTGCTGGTGTGCGCCTCGGGCGGCGCCCGGATGCAGGAAGGGACCCTCTCGCTCATGCAGATGGCCAAGACCTCCGCGGCCATCGCGGGCATGTACCGGGAGTCGGTGCCCTTTATCACCGTGCTCACGGACCCGACCACGGGCGGCGTCTCCGCGTCGTTCGCGATGCAGGGCGACGTGATCCTGGCGGAGCCGGGGGCGCTGATCGGCTTCGCCGGCCAGCGCGTCATCAAGCAGACCATCGGCCAGGATCTGCCCGAGGGGTTCCAGACGGCGGAGTTCCTGCTCGAGCACGGCCAGGTGGATGAGGTCGTGCCGCGCGGCTCCCTCCGCGACACCACGGCGCGGCTCCTGCGCCACATGCAGCGCCAGAAGGCGCAGCCGGACGCCGAGGACTGACCCCGCTCGTGTGACGCTCTCCTACGCCGACGCACTCGCGTTTCTCTACCCTCGCACCACCACTATCAAGTTCGGGCTGGACACCACCCAGGCGCTGCTCGCCGCGCTGGGCAATCCCGAGCGTCAGTTCGCTGCGGTGCACGTCGGGGGCACCAACGGCAAGGGCAGCGTGGCCACGCTGATCGCGGACGCGCTCAGCGCCCATGGGTTCCGCACCGGCCTCTATACCTCGCCCCACCTCGCCTCGTTCCGCGAGCGGATCCGGGTGGACGGCGCCGAGATCAGCCGGGGCGCCGTCGCGATGTGGGCGGGAGAGCTCCAGCCGCTCATTGAGGAACGCGCCGCCACCTTCTTCGAAGCCACGACGGCGATGGCCTTCGCCGACTTCGCGGCGCGCGGGGTGGAGATTGCCGTCGTCGAGGTAGGCCTGGGCGGGCGGCTCGACAGCACCAATGTGCTCCGGCCGCTGGTGAGCGTCGTGACGAAAGTCGCGCGCGACCACATGAAGTACCTCGGTGACTCGCTGGAGCAGATCGCCCGGGAGAAGGCGGCGATCGCCAAGCCGGGCGCCCCGCTGGTGCTGGGCGAGACAGATCCGGGACTGCTGAGCGTGATGAGCGCCGAGGCGGGTGCCGTGGTTGCGGCGAGCGCGCCCGGCGCAGTCGCCGACGTGCGCCCGGTGCCGCCTAGAGAGTTGTGGGATGGCCCGCTGGGGCTGGCGGGGCCGCACCAGCGTCGCAATGCGGCGGTGGCCCGCGCCGCGCTGGATGCGCTGCCGGCGGAATGGCAGCCGTCCGCCGCCGTACGGGACGCGGCGTTTGCGGCGGCGCGGGTGCCGGGCCGGCTGGACCGGCGGGGGAAGTGGCTCTTCGACGTGGCCCACAATCCCGACGGCATGGATGCCCTGGTCCGGGCCATCGAGACGATCCGGCCCCCGCGCCCGATACACGCACTGGTCTCGATTCTCGGGGACAAGGAGTGGCCCGAGATGCTGGTGAAGCTCGACCGGGTGGTGGACCGGGGTGTGCTCACCGTGGCGCCTACCGCCGCCGGACGAGGCTGGGATCTGGCGTGGCTCCGGGAGTGGCTGGCGCGTCCCGACCGTCCCCCCGCGCACGCCGAATGGCACCTCGAGCCGGACTTCGCCAGGGCGCTGGCGCTGGCACCCGTGGATGCAGGCACCGTCCTGGTGACCGGGAGCTTTCACACCGTGGGCGATGTCATGCTCGCTCTCGGCATGCTGGACGGTGACTGAGCGCCCTGAACCTCACTATCTTCCCGCCCATGTCAGCCCAGGCCCTGCCGGGATTCCGCGATTTCTTCCCGGATGACCTTGCCCTCCGGACCTACATCTTCCGCACCTGGCGGGAGGTGGCGCGCCGCTACGGGTTCGAGGAGTACGACGGGCCGCCGCTCGAGCCGCTGGAGCTGTACACCGCCAAGAGTGGCGCCGAGATCGTCGGGCAGCTCTACAACTTCGAGGACAAGGGCGGACGGGCCGTCTCGCTCCGGCCGGAAATGACACCGACGCTGGCGCGGATGGTGGCGGCCCGCGCCAACGGGCTCAAGAAGCCGGTGCGGTGGTACTCGATTCCCCAGCTCTTCCGCTACGAGCGGCAGCAGCGGGGCCGGCTCCGGGAGCACTTCCAGCTCAACTGTGATCTCATCGGCGAGCCGGGGCCGCTGGCGGATGCGGAGATCATCGCGCTGGCGGTGGATGTCATGCGCGCATTCGGGCTCGGGCCCGCCGACGTGCGGGTGCGCCTCTCCGACCGCCGGGTGCTGACCGGGCTGCTGCAGGCGGGCGGCGTGCCGCCGGCGCAGCTGGACGAGGCGTTCCAGGCGATCGACAAGATCGAGCGCGTGCCGCGCGAGGAACTCGCCTCGCGCCTGCACGCGGCGGGACTGTCGGGCGCCGCGATCGAGACCGTCTTCGGGGTCGCAGGCGTGCGAAGCCTCGCGGCGGTCCGGCAGTTGCCGGGCGCCGCCACGAGTGCGGAACCGCTGGAGCAGACCATCGCCGCACTGGACCGGATGGGGCTGGGTGCGTTCGTGGATGTGGACCTCTCGATCGTGCGAGGGCTCGCGTACTACACGGGGACGGTGTTCGAGCTGTTTGACGCGGGCCGCTCGCTCCGGGCCATCTGCGGCGGAGGCCGCTATGATACCCTCCTGGCGTCGCTGGGCGGGGTGGATCTGCCGGCGCTCGGCTTCGGGATGGGGGATGTGGTGCTGGGCGAGTTGCTCAAGGAACGCGGGACGCGGGACGCGGGACGCGCAACGCTCGACGTCTTCGTGGCCGGGGTCACGCCGGACGATGAATCCACGGTTCTGGCCCTGGCGCACGAGTGCCGCGATGCGGGGCTCGGAACCGAGTTTGCGCTCGGGAGCCAGGCGCTTGGCAGGCAGTTCAAGCTGGCCGATGCGCGCGGGGCTGCCTGGGTGGTGGTCATCGGGCCCGATGACCGGGCGCTCGGCATGGTGGGGCTCAAGGACCTGAGGGGTGGTGGCCAGGAGCAGGTGCCGCGCGATGCCGTGGTGGCGCGCTTGGCCGAGGCGTGCGGGCGCAGCTGAGCGCCGGCACCGGATCGTCAAGGAGACGGGATGTCGCAGGAGAAGGCGGTGACGCCTCGCGCCGAGGATTTCAGCGCGTGGTACAATGACGTGATCGCGAAGGCGGAGCTGGCGGACTACAGCCCGGTGCGCGGCTGCATGGTGATCCGCCCCAACGGCTACGCCATCTGGGAGCAGATGCAGCATGCCCTGGACGGGCTCTTCAAGGAGACCGGCCACCAGAACGCCTATTTCCCGCTTTTCATCCCGCAGAGCTTCCTCGCGCGCGAGGCCGAGCACGTCGAGGGATTCGCGCCGGAGACGGCGGTGGTCACGCACGGCGGCGGCAAGGAGCTGGAGGAGCCGCTGGTGGTGCGGCCCACGTCGGAGACGATCATCTACGCGATGTACGCGAAGTGGATCCAGAGCTATCGCGACCTGCCGCTCCTGATCAACCAGTGGGCCAACGTGGTGCGCTGGGAGATGCGGACGCGCCTCTTTCTCCGGACCACCGAATTTCTCTGGCAGGAGGGCCACACCGCGCATGCCACCGAGGCCGAGGCCGAGGCGGAAACGCTCATGATCCTGCGGCTCTATCGCCACTTCATGGAGGAGTGGATGGCGATGCCGGTGCTGACCGGCCGGAAGACCGACAGCGAGCGGTTCGCCGGCGCGCTGCGCACCTACGCCTGCGAGGGACTGATGCAGGACAATCGGGCGCTGCAGGCCGGGACCAGCCACAATCTGGGCCAGAACTTCGCCAAGGCGTTCGACGTGACCTTCCAGACGGCCGATGGCCGGCTGGATCATGTGTGGAACACGTCGTGGGGCGTGTCCACCCGGCTCATCGGCGGGCTGATCATGACCCACAGCGACGACGCCGGCCTCATCTGCCCGCCGCGCCTGGCGCAGTGGCAGGTGGTGATCGTCCCGATCTACCGTTCCGACGATGAGCGGGCGGCGGTGATGGCGGCAGCGGACAGCCTGCTGAAGGAGCTCCGTGCCGATGGCATCCGGACCCATCTCGATGCCCGCGACGGCATGAAGCCGGGCGCCAAATACTACGAGTGGGAAGCCCGGGGCGTGCCGCTGCGGCTGGAACTCGGCCCGCGCGATGTCGCGGCCGGCTCGGCCATGCTCGCGCGGCGCACCGGCGGCAAGAAGGAGCCGGTATCGCTGGTCGGGATCGGCAAGCGGCTCGCCAGCGAGATGTCCGCGATGCAGGAGGCGCTGCTCACGGCCGCCCGCGCGCGGCGCGAGGCGGCCAGCGTGCGGGGCGCCACGCGCGAGGAGTTCATTGCGCGGATGGAGGGTGAAGGGGGCTTTGTGTACGCGGGGTTCTGCGGTGATGGCGCCTGCGAGGCGGAGATCAAGGA
>DASTBA010000106.1:0-16405 GCA_035712285.1 Gemmatimonadales bacterium
CCAGCCCTGCCGCGCGGCGGAATTCCATCCCGGCCTCCTCGTACCGTTCGAGCTTCATCAGGAAGTCTCCCCGGACACTGGGCAGAAGATGATAACTCCGGAGCGCCGGTTCCGCCGCCAGGGCGTTGGCGATGGCGAGTCCCGCCCCCGGCCCGTCCGCCATGCCCACCGCCACCGCCCGGTTGAGTTCCACGACCGGCGATCCGGTGAGACGGGCCAGCCGTGCGTAGAGGGACTCGATGCGGCTCCAGTCGGTTTCAGCGGCACTGGTGGCGCGGGCATGGCAGGCGGCGATGGCGGCCTGCAGGGCATAGGAACCGCCGGTACCACCCAGGGCCTCCACCCGTTCCAGCGCCGCGAGTCCCCGCCCGATGAGCAGCCGGTCCCAGCGTACGCGATTCTGGTCGAGCAGCAGGACCGGCTCGCCAGACTCGCTGACGCGAGCCGCGAGACGCGACGCCTGAAGTTCCATCAGCGCCACCAGGCCATGCACCTCCGGCTCACCGGGCGCGAGGCCCGCGAGGATCCGCCCGAGCCGCAGCGCCTCGTCACACAACTGGGGCCTGGTCCAGTCCCGGCCCGCCGTCGCGGAGTATCCCTCGTTGAAGATCAGGTAGAGCACGCCGAGGACGGCGTCCAGGCGGGCACGGAGCGCATCGCCCCGGGGCATCTCGAACGGCACCTTCGCATCGGCCAGGGTCCTCTTGGCCCGGGTGATCCGCTGGGCCACGGTGGGCACCGGCACCAGGAAGGCGCGGGCGATCTCCTCGGTGGTGAGGCCACCCAGCAGCCGGAGGGTGAGCGCGGTGCGCGCGTCCTCCGGCAGGACCGGATGGCAGGCGATGAACATCAGCCGCAGGACGTCATCGCCGACATCGTCATCCAGCGCCGCGTCCAGGTCGGGCACTTGCGCGTCCTGCCCGGCCTCCAGTTCGTGGCCGAGCTGCTCGTGCTTCCGCTCCAGCATGCGGCTGCGGCGGAACTG
This sequence comes from Gemmatimonadales bacterium, assembly GCA_035712285.1. Classification (GTDB taxonomy): domain Bacteria; phylum Gemmatimonadota; class Gemmatimonadetes; order Gemmatimonadales; family GWC2-71-9; genus CAMLHP01. The sequence goes on from DASTBA010000106.1 coordinate 986, forward strand.
GTCGATGGCGCGCCGCTTGGCGGCCGCCATGAGCCAGGCCCCCGGATTGTCGGGGATGCCTGACTCGGGCCACTTCTCCAGGGCCGCCACCAGCGCGTCCTGCGCCAGGTCCTCGGCCAGCCCCACGTCCCGCACCAGGCGGGTGAGTCCCGCGATGAGGCGCGTGGACTCGATCCGCCAGACGGCGTCGATCGCGCGGTGGGTGTCGGCAGTCGTCATGACCGCCGAAAGCTACTGTGCGAAATCCTCGTGGGTGAAGAGCTGGCGAATCTCGCCGGCGCCCTCGAAGGACTTGCCGATGATGTCAATGTGGAGCTGCCAGAAGCGGCGGGTCATCTCCTCCGCCTCCTCGATCGAGTTGGCGACGAGCACGGCGTAGCCGCCCACGATCTCCTTGGACTCGGTGAAGGGGCCGTCGGTGATGCTGACCTTCCCGCCGGAGACCTTCACCTTCCTGCCGGCCGCCGACGGCGCCAGGCCGCCGGTGTCCAGCATCGTGCCATTCTTCAGCATCTCCTCGCCCAGCTGATTGATGGCCGCCATGAGCCGGGGGTCGGGCATCTCGCCCTTCTCGGACTCACGATTGGCATACACGATGGACATGAATTTCATGGCTCGGTTCCTCAGTAGTCGAAGTCTTCCGCCTCGAACACCGGGCGGATCTCGATGTCGCTCACTTCATTCATCGGATTGGGACAGCGCTTGACCCACGCGATCGCCTCGTCGAACGACTTGACCTGCCAGAGCCAGAAGCCCGCCACCAGCTCCTTGGTCTCGGCGAAGGGGCCGTCGGTAACCGTCCGCTTCGGGCCGTCGAACGTCACCCGCGCTCCCGCAGAGCTGGGCTTGAGACCTTCGCCGGCCAGCATGACGCCGGCCTTCATCAGCTCCTCGTTGAACTTTCCCATCGAGCCCAGCAGTTCCTTGCTCGGCATCACGCCGGCCTCCGACTCCTTCGAGGCCTTGACCAGCACCATGACGCGCATGGCATCCTCCCAATTTGTTGCGAGTTCAGATCGGGCCCCGCCCATCGGGGTCTCCATACCAGCGTCGAACGAGGGTAGGGGAATTCGACAGATAGGCGACGTCTCAGGGCGGAACGCCGGCGAATGGGCACACGGAAGCACGAAAGCACGAAACGCAACCGGGGTACCTTGCAGGGAACCGTCGCTATCAGTGGGAGTTGACCGACCCATGGCAGCCGTCATCCTACCCCCGGTGCTGACATTCCGCAGCCGGCTCATCGCCCGTGAAACGGTCGCCGAGCAGACGCCGGCGTTCCGGTTCGGGCGGTCCGATGGGTTCCGCTTCCTGGCCGGGCAGTACCTCGACATCACGGTGATCAACGCGCCCGACCGGGATGCCGAAGGTCCGATGCGGAGCTTCTCGATCGCCAGTGCCCCGGCGGAGCCGGACCTGCTCGTGATCATGCGCATGCGGGACACGGCATTCAAGCGGACGCTGGCGGCACTCGAGCCCGGGACGGAGGTCATCATCGAGGGGCCGGCGGGAGAGTTCGTGCTGGACGGGGACCGCACCCGGTCGCGGGTGTTCATCGCGGGGGGCGTGGGGATCGCGCCATTCCTGAGCATGCTGCGGGACGCCGAGGCGCACGGCGGCATCGGCGAGACGACGCTCTTCTATTCCAACCGGAGGCCGGAGGACACGGCCTTCCTGCCCGAGCTGGAAATGCATGCTCGTAACCTGCCGGGATTCCGGTGCATCGCCACGATGACGCGGATGGCCACCTCGCGGCTTCCGTGGGCCGGCGAGACCGCGCACGTGGATCGGTCCATGATCGCGCGCTACCTGCCGTCGGTACGCGGGCCGCGGTACTACGTCTGCGGCTCGCCCGAACTGATCGCGGGGATCCGCTGGGAGCTGGAACAGGCCGGCGTGGCCGGCGGCGACATCAGGATCGAGATGTTCGGCGGCTACTGAGATCCGGGATCAGTCCAGCAGGCCGCGGCGCTGCGCGTGAGTTACTGCTTCGAGCCGGTTGTGGGTCCGCAGCTTCTGGTTGATGTGGTGCAGGTGGTTGCGCAGGGTCTGGGCGGAAATCCTGAGCGTGCGGGCGATGGTCGCTGAATTGCGGCCGGCCGCGAACAGCTTGAGGATGTGGAGTTCCTGCTCGGTGAGCACTTCGACCGGGGAGTGGTGCGGCGGTTCGGCAGTCAGGGAAGCGAGCTGATGCACCACCTCCTGCATGTGCGCCAGCAACGCCTCGCGTTCCCGGTGGCGGGTGATGTCCCGCACCATCCGCACGAACAGGCGGCGCCCGGCCCGGGCGTTGTCGTAGGTGATCGTTGCGACATTCACCCAGCGGCGGACACCGGACGCAAGCCGCACTTCCAGATCCGCGTTCGGGATGCTGGCGGGTTCGCCGTCGCCATCCCTGATCGCAGCGCCGGAACCACCGGCCAGCGCCGGCGTGCCCAGGGCGTCCCGCGCCTGAAGCACCTCATCCACGTCACACCCGACCACCGTGCTCGCCGGGTGGCCGAACAGCCGTTCGGCGGCGCGGTTCCAGGCGCAGATTTCCCCGTCCGCCGTGACGATGTACGCCGCCTCGGCGGTCCGCTCGAACAAGCTGAACAATTCCGATTCAAGCACGGCTCACCCCGCCGGTGACGAACCGCAATCTACTGTCGCCCAACCGGTTAGGCCACCTGTCCCTCCGTGCGGCGCGGGACATTCGGCCTCTCGCATGGTACACACGTTCCATTGTCGTTCACGGCACCGGAGTCCACTATGCGGGTGCATTGCAATGGAAGTCTGGTACTCGACCGACAGGAGGACACGAAATGTTGAAAGGTTTCATGACCAGCGCACTGGCGGGCGCGTTTGCCGCCGGCCTGCTGATGGCGGCCCCCGGCACCGCAGAAGCACAACTCAAGGCGCCTCCGGGTGGCGCATACAAGAACGTCAGCACCCTCGTGGCGCTGCCGAACTTCGTGCCGGGCCTGGGCGTGCTGTACGTCGTACCGTCCACCCTGCCGGCCGGCCCGTTCCTGGCCTACGACCACCAGGGCAACCTGGTCAGCTCGATCTACATGATCCCGCTGAAGGACATGAACGATCACAAGGCGTTCGCCAGCCTCGGCGCCGGGCACCAGAAGGTGGATCACGTGGACATCATGTACAATGCCGGCCACCCGGGCGTCGCTGAGCCGCATTATCACGTCATCGTGTGGTATGTGTCGGCCAGGCGTGCTGCGGAGCTGAGCAAGTGACCTCGGCATCGCGTCGCGACTTCCTCAGGGCCGGCGGGCTCACCCTCGCCGCCCTGGGGCTCGCCTCGCGGGACGCGGCGGCCGGCGTCCTGTCGCGCTTCACCAGGCCGGGGGTCCGGGCGCCGCTCGAGATCATCGAGATGCGGAGCGATGACGCCGGATCGGAAGTCTGGTTCGACCCCATCGGAGTCCACGTGGACCCCGGCACCACGATCCGCTGGATCGTGCGCCAGAACGTCCACACGACCACCGCGTACCATCCGCGCAACGGGAAGCACCCGCTCCGGATCCCCGAACGGGCCCAGCCGTGGGATTCGGGGTACCTCGTCAATCCCGGTGACCACTTCGACGTGACGCTCACGGTGCCGGGTGTGTACGACTACTACTGCATGCCCCACGAGGGCGCCGGCATGGTGGGCCGCATTGTCGTCGGCAGGGTCGCGGCGGATGCGGCGAAGCCGTTCGGCTATTGGGCCGGCAAGCCCGGCACCGAGGGGTGGCTGCAGGTGCCGGAAGCGGCCCGCAAGGCCTTTCCGTCGGTCGCCAGTATCCTGGCATCGAAGCGCGTCCACGTGGCGCGGCGGAAGGACTAGGCCGCCATGGGCAGCGAGAGCACGACGATCGTCCAGCGGCTGGCGCGATTCGCGGTGCGCGCGTCGTGGGATGACCTGCCGGCGCCGGCGCGCGAGCAGCTCAGGATCCGGGTGCTCGACAGCATTGCCTGCGCGCTTGGCGCCCGCGGTGCGGAGCCCGTCCGCATGGTGCGCTCCCTGGTCGAGGAACTCGACGGCACCGGCCCGTGCTCGCTCATTGGCGGCGGGACGGCCGGCCCTGACCGTGCCGCCCTCTACAACTCCGCGCTGGTGCGCTACCTCGACTTCAATGACAGCTATCTCGCCAGGGGCGAGACCTGCCATCCGAGCGACAACCTCGGCGCCGTGCTCGCCGCGGCGGAGTACGCCGGCGCCTCGGGCCGCGACTTCCTTGCCGCCCTTGCCCTCGCCTATCAGGTGCAATGCCGGCTGAGCGACGCGGCTCCGGTGCGTGATGCCGGCTTCGATCACGTTACGCAGGGGGCGTATGCGGTCGCCGCCGGCTGCGCCCGGGCACTGGGGCTGAATGCCGACCGCACCGCCAATGCGATCGCCATCGCCGGCACCGCGTTCAATGCGTTGCGGGTCACGCGCACCGGCCACCTCTCGCACTGGAAGGGCCTGGCCTATCCCGGCATGGCCGGGTCGGTGCTCGGCACCACGCTGCTCGCGGCACGCGGCATCACCGGCCCCCTCGAGGTGTTCGAGGGCGACAAGGGGTTCATGGACGCCGTGTCGGGGTACTTCGAGCTGGACTGGGAGCACGAGAGGCTGGACCGGGTCTCGAACACGATCCTGAAGACGTACAACGCGGAGATTCACTCGCAGAGCGTGCTCGACGCAGTGCTCGGCCTCCGGAGCGAAGCGCGCCTGACCGGCGCCGACGTGGCCCGGGTCGAGGTGGATGTCTTCGACGTCGCGTACCGGATCATCGGCGGCGGCGAGGAGGGGGACAAGACCATCGTCCGCTCGAAGGAAGAGGCCGATCACAGTCTCCCCTATCTCGTGGCGGTGGCGCTGCTGGACGGCCAGGTGCTGCCGGCGCAGTTCCGTCCGGAGCGGATCGTGGCGGCCGACGTGCAGGCGCTGCTCCATCGTGTCAGCGTGCAGGCCGATGACGGGTTCTCGCGCCGGTTCCCGGCGGAAATGCCCTGCCGGGTCCGCATCACGCTGCGCGACGGCCGTGTCCTCACGGCGGAGCGCTCCGACTATCCGGGCTTCACCGCGGGCGGCCGGACCTGGGAGGCGGCACGCGCCAAGCTGGATCAGCTGGCCGGCGCCAGCACACCGGCGGCCATTCGCGACCGGATTGCGGCCACGGTGGCCCGGCTGGATGAGGTGCCGGCGGCCGAATTGGCAAGCCTGCTCACAACCGTGACACGGCCCGCGATTCCCGTAGCGGCACACGGCGCGGCCTGAGGGCAAAGGAGCGATGAGATGATCCGGCTGAAGCGTGCGTATGAGAGCGCCGAAGACACCGACGGAGTGCGGATCCTGGTGGAGCGCCTGTGGCCGCGCGGCGTGACGAAGGCACGGCTCCGCCTCGATGAGTGGGCCAAGGATGTGGCGCCGAGTCCCGCGCTCAGGCAGTGGTTCGGCCATGTTCCCGAGCGCTGGCCGGAGTTCAGGCGCCGGTATTTCGCGGAACTTCGCTCGAACGAGGAAGCGTGGAAACCCCTGCTCGCGCGGGCCCGGCGCGGGCGCGTCACCCTGGTCTATGCCGCGAGAGACACGGAGCGCAACGGCGCCGTGGCGCTCAAGGCCTTTCTGGAGAAACAGACATGAAGGCGTTGCTGTTGCCCGCGGCGCTGGCGCTCGCGGCATGCTCACCGGCGAAGAAGGCACCCGCGGCCGTCTATGTCGCGCCGCTCGCCGCACTCAACACCTCCGCAACCGGACAGCCGGCCTCGGGCGAGGCCAGGTTCGTGCTCAACGGAGACCGGCTGGTGATCACCGTGAATGCCACGGGAGTGCCGGCAGGCATCGCGCATTGGCAGCACATCCACGGCTTCGCCGACGGGCGGGCCGCCGGCTGCCCGACCATGGCGGCGGACACCAACGCGGACAGCCTGGTGGACCTGATCGAGACCGGCCCCCTCGCGGGTGAGACGATGATCCCGCTGAACCGGGACCCGGTCACCATGAACATCCCGCAGGAGACCTATCCGGTTGCGTCGGCGACCGGAAGCCTGAGCTATACGGACACCGTCTCCTTCTCGGCGCTGCAGCAGGCGTTCGCGAAGCACTTTCCCGGCCAGCAGCTGAGCCTGGACCACCGGGTTGTCTTCCTGCATGGGGTTCCCGACTCGACCAGGCTGCCGGCCACGGTGGCATCGCTCGGACCGATTCCCGCGCACGTCACGCTGCCGATCGCCTGCGGCGTGCTGACGGCCGAGACCCAGCCGACCGCGACCCAGTGATTGGAGGAATGAACCATGGCAGGCACCATCCAGCTCTACCCGCCGGCCACCCGGGAGATGTCGGCGCAACGCGCCAGCCTGGCCCCGGCCCAGGTCGCGGCCTTCCGCGCGTTCAGCCAGGCCGTCTTCGCTGACGGCGCCTTGCCCGCGAAGACCAAGCAGCTCATTGCCGTCGCGGTGGCGCACGTCACACAATGTCCCTACTGCATCCGGGACCACACCGGCAAGGCACTCCATGCGGGCGCGAAGCCCGAGGAGATCATGGAGGCGATCTGGGTGGCGTCCGAGATGCGGGCCGGGGCGGCGTACGCCCACGCGGCGCTGGCGCTCGATGTGATCGAGCACGCCCCCGCCCCCGCCCTCGCGGAAAGGAAGTAACAAGATGTCGAAGTCGCATGTCGTGGATGTCACGCACCCCCTGAATCGAATGCAGGCCATCGCGGCGGCCATGAAGCCGGCTCACGGAATCCCGGCGGACGTGCGCCAGATCCATCACCAGGTGGTGGATGTCAGGGGTCATCAGGTGTTCTATCGGGATGCGGGGGCGAAGAACGCCCCGGTCGTCCTGCTGTTGCACGGCTTTCCCACGTCGTCCCACATGTTCCGGAACCTGATTCCGGAACTGGCGGAACACTACCGGGTGCTGGCACCTGACCTGCCCGGTTTCGGGTTCACGGCGTCACCCGCGCCATTCGAGCACACCTTCGCGCACATGGCGGAGGTGATCGGCGCGTTCACCGAGGAACTGGGGGTGAGCCGCTTCGCGGTGTACGTGTTCGACTACGGGGCGCCGGTGGGGTTCCGCATGGCGCTGGCGCACCCCGAGCGGATCACGGCCTGGATCACCCAGAACGGCAACGCCTATGAGGAAGGGCTTGGCGCCGGCTTCGGACTGATCCGCGAGTACGGGAAGGCGCCGACCGCCGAAAACCGCGCGGCGCTCCGCCGGATTCTCACGCCCGATTCCATCCGGGAGCAGTACACCGATGGTGTGGCAGACACGAGTCGTGTCGCGCCCGAAGGATATACGCTCGATGCGGCACTGCTCACGCGGCCAGGCAACGATGAAATCCAGCTGGACTACTTCCTGGACTATCGCACCAACCTCGCGCTGTATCCGGCGTTCCAGGAATACTTCAGGAAGCACCAGCCGCCGTTGCTGGCGGTCTGGGGGCAGAACGACACCATCTTCGTGCCGGCCGGTGCGCAGGCCTTCAAGCGGGACCTGCCGGGCGCGGAGGTGCGTCTGTACGGGACCGGACACTTTGCCCTGGAGACCCACGCCAGGGAGATCGGCGCGGTCATTCGCGGCTTCCTGAGCCGCAAGCTCGCCGACTGAGTCGTGCGCCCGGAGCGTGCCCTGAAGACACCTCGCTCGGATGGGCTCATCGGGGTGGACACGAAAACACGAAAGCACGAAAACACGAAGGGACGAGCGGTTGGGGGATTACCGCAGATGACTGACGAACGCCCCGATGGCCTCGCGGACCTCGGGTTCATTGGAATAGAACACATAATGATTGGCACCATGCAGTTCGAGCACCGTCGCTGAGGGGAGTGCCTTGCGGAAAGCAGCGCGACCCTTCACGCCGAAGTCCTGGAGAATGCGGGTGAAGCGCCGGGCGGACGCGAGACTGGTGGAATCGAACTGCTGCCAGGCGGGGAAGACGCTCGGCATGGAATCGATGATGGCGTAGATGGCGAGCACCGGCGCCCGCACCTTGCTGTAATCGGGGTGTCCCGCGCCGGCGAGCATCGCGGCGTCGATCGAATCGGGAGTGACGTTCGCAACGAGCTTGCCGGTGGAGTCGTAGCGGCCGATGGCACGGAGCTGGGTTTCGGGAATCCGCATCCCCCAGGCACGGAGCGTCCATGCCTGGACCGCGGCAGGAGACGCCGAGTCCGCCGGCAGCATCGGCACCGGAGGCGGGGGACTGTTCTTCAGCAGGTCCGCCACGGTGCTGTGATCGTAGGCAGCATCCAGGTACACGAGGCCGGCCACGCGATCGGGGTACCGCCCGGCAAAGGCGGTGAGCTCGTCTCCCGCGATCGAGTGGCCGATCAGCACCACACGGGCGAGATGGAGGGAATCCAGCACCGCGTGCAGGTCGGCGACGCGGGTCGTCACGTCGTAGCCGGTCGGTGGCTGGCTCGACGCGCCGTAGCCTCGGCGGGTGATGGCGAGGACATGATCGTGATCGGTGAACTGCGGCGCGAAGTCGTCGAACCCGTGGGCCACGTCCTGCAGGCCGGAGAGGAAGACCAGCGGCAATCCGGTGCCACCCCAGTCCAGCACCTCCAGCCGGACATCCGGCGCCACCGCGATCATGCTGATACGGTGCGCCGATGTGTCCCGCCACGCCATGGCGGAAGCGGACACCGGCGCGGCGGAGTGCCCGGGCTCGGACGAGGAACAGGCGATGGCGCCGAGCGCCAGCACCAGGGCGCCTGCCCGGACGATGCCTCCCGATGGCTGTCTCATGGCGCGTCGATCTCCGCAATGCGGCGCGCGTGGCGGCCGCCGTCGAAGGGCGTGGTGAGCCAGGTGTCCACGATCGCCATGAGATCCACCTCGGCGATCATGCGTTCGCCCAGCGAGATCATGTTCGCGTCGTTGTGGGCCCGGCCAAGGCGGGCGGATTCGGTGTTCCAGCAGAGGGCGCAGCGGATGCCGCGGACCCGGTTGGCGACGATGGCCTCGCCGTTGCCCGAGCCGCCCAGCACGATGCCGCGCTCGGCCTGGCCGGCAGCCACCGCCTCCGCCACGGGGCGGATGAACAGGGGGTAGTCCACCGGCGCCGCGGAGTCGGTGCCGAGGTCGGTGACCCGGTGCCCCGCGGCGGTGAGGTGTGCCCGGATCAGCTCCTTGTAGCGGAAGCCGGCGTGGTCCGAGCCGATGGCGATGTGCACGATGCTCTCCGGTGACCTGGTCTGCTGGATGGAGCACGCATCGGATGGATTCGTCAAGCCTCCGCGGCGTTCACGCCTCCGTCACGGATCATGCCTGCCCGCGGGCGTTCCGTCGGACCAGGCCGGCACCATGACCAGGAATACCCGAATCGGGGGCAGTCCGTCCATTTGCGACGGGTCGCTCGACGAGAAGAACCAGAAGGGGACCGACACGACCGGCGAGCCCGCCACCCCGGCATCCCCGCCCGCGGCATCCGTGCCTTGGGCGAAGAACATCACATGCGGCGTGTTGTGATCGCCCGCGTCGGCCAGCCAGGACGACGGCGACATCATGTAATCCATCGCGCCGCTCTCGAGATCCGGCAGCTGCCGCTTCCCGAATGCCGCCTTGAGTGCCGCAAGGATCTCCCCCTTCGAGCGGCCGGCCATCACCATCCGGCTGCGGAGCATGGCGATCGGCACCATCGCGCGGGCGGCCAGGGGGTTCATGCAATCGGCGGCCCTCACCCGCGGGTTCCAGAACTCGGGCCAGTCGAAGGCCGCCAGCCAGCTTCTCCCCACCATGCAGACCAGGCCGTTCGTCCCTTGCACCGCGGTCTCGTATCCCTGCCGTCCCAGCACCAGGATCGTCGCGTCGCGCGACAGCGCGTCCGGCGCCGCGCTTCGCGCCAGCTGGACTTCGGCGCCTCGTTCCATCAGGTACTGGTCGATCGGCGCCATGGCCGGGTAACGGTCCGCCTGTGCAGCGGCATTCGGCACACCACCACCCATGACGATGACGAGCGCAACACCGATCGCGCGTCCAGCTCTTCGGCGCATGGCTTCCGCCTCCCTTTGGCCGCTCATTCGGGATCCGGGTAGAACACGATCTCCCGCACCTCTCCCACCGCGCCGCCGGCGTAGGTGCCCCTCCGGGCCCACCTGAGCGCCTCCTCGAGACTGGCGGCTTCAAGGATCATGAAACCGGCGATGTGCTCCTTGGTCTCGATGAACGGTCCGTCGGTGACGAGCACCTTGCCGCCCGGCTCCGACCGCAGCGTCCGCGCACCGATGGCCGGGGCAAGGCCGCCGACGTACTTCAGGACGCCGGCATCTTCCATCTCCTTGTTCAGCGCATGAATCGCCCGGACCGTCTCTTCCGTGATGACGGACGGGTCGAAGTCGTCGGGCAGATAGGTGGCAAGCAGGTACTGTGGCATGACTTACGCTCCTTTGATGTGGTCTCAGGTCATCGTCCTGCTGCCTATAGTCGTGCCGGCGGGCCAAAATCGACAGCGCCCCCCACATCCTTCACGTCAGCTCCCGGATCCGCTCCTGCAGGAACTGCCGCTCCGGCTCCTGTCGGGTAAGTGCCAGGGCCTTCTCATAGGCGGACCTGGCCTCGGCGGTCCGGCCGAGCCTGCGCAGCAGGTCGGCCCGCGTGGCATGGGCCAGGTAGTAGTCGGTCAGTTCGCCCCGTTCCAGCAATGCATCGACCTCCGCCAGGCCGGCTTCCGGGCCATCGCACATGGCAACGGCCACCGCGCGGTTCAGTGCGACAACCGGGGATGGATACAGCTGAAGCAGCCGGTCGTAGAGCAGCGTGATCTCGCGCCAGTTGGTGGAGGCTGTGGACGCACTCCCGGCATGAACCGCCGCGATGGCTGCCTGCAGGGTGTAGGCGCCGAAGCGGCGCGTCTGCAGTGCCTTTCGGGTGAGCGAAATGCCTTCGGCGATCTGTTCCCGGTTCCATGAGGACCGATCCTGCTGCTCCAGCAGGATCAGCTCTCCGTCGGGCGAGGTTCTGGCGGTGCGGCGCGACTCGTGCAGCAGCATCAGCCCGAGCAGTCCCATCGCCTCGGGCTCGTCAATCGCGTGAAGCTGGAGCAGGTCGAGCAGGAGCCGGCCCAGGCGGATCGCCTCCCGGCTGAGTTCGGCGCGGGTCGTCCCGGCGGAATACCCTTCGTTGAAGATCAGGTACACGACCTGGAGAACCGCCCGCAACCGGACCGGCAATTCGTGCGGTGCGGGTACCTGATACGGAATCGCCCGGTCGCGGATGACCGCCTTGGCGCGCACGATGCGCTGCGCCAGCGTGGCCGGCGGGACGAGAAATGCCCGGGCAATCTCCTCCGTGGTCAGGCCGCAGATTTCGCGCAGGGTGAGCGCCACCTGGCCTTCCAGGGGCAGGGCGGGATGGCAGCAGGTGAAGATCAGGCGGAGGCGATCATCCTCGATCTCCTCGTCGCCGGCCGGTTCATGCTCGGGAGCGGTCTCGCTGAAATCCGCGGGGCTGGCCTGCGCGTCGCCGAGCAGCGCGCTGGTGTGGAGGGAGAGATCTTCCCGCGTCCGGTCAAAGCGCGCGCGCCGGCGCATGCCGTCTATGGCCTTGAAGCGTGCGGTCGAGATCAGCCAGGGGCGCGGCTTGTCCGGCACGCCGGTCCGGGGCCAGGACTCGAGCGCGGCGGCGAAGGCCTCGTGCATTGCCTCTTCGGCCAGGTCCAGGTCGCCGAGGAGGCGCACCAGGGTCGCCAGCACCCGGCCCGATTCTGACCGGTAGAGCGTCTCGATGGCCTTGCTGAGCTGTTCCGGGGCTTGAGGCGACATCGGTGTCAGGCAGGCAGGTGGGACTCAGTACATGACAGCGGGCGTGCCGCGCACGTACCTCGCGTCGGCAACCTGCTTCAGCATGAAGTCCGCGACATCCGCTCGCGAGATGGAGGCGCTCATTCCTCTCTCCCTCACGTCGTCACCGCTGCGGTACCTGCCGGTGTGCGCTCCGTCGGTCAGTCGCGGCGGACGCACGATCACCCAGTCGAGATCACTCCGCGTGATCAGCTCCTCCCTGGTAGCGTGGTCGGCCACCACATTGCGCAGGACCAGCGGCACCATGACATGACGGTCCAGCCAGCCGAGCTGGCGTCCGCTCCTGCCCACGCCGAGCACCGACAGGTTTACCAGTCGGCGGACGCGCTCCCGCTCCATGGCCGCGATGATGTTGCGCACGCCGTCGACCAGTTCGGGATGGTGCGTGAGCGATCGTGCCGAGCCCAGGGCGCTGATCACCGCATCCTGCCCCCGGACGGCCTGCGCGACCCGTGCCGGATCAATCACGTCCCCCGTGGCAACGGTCAGGTATTGGTGAGTAACCCCGAACCGGGCAGGATGGCGCACGAACGCGGTGACCGCGTGACGCTGGGCCAGCGCCTGCTGGACCAGTTCGCGTCCGGTACCGCCGGATGCGCCGAAGATCAGCAGCTTCACGGGCGGCTGCCCTCAGGAGTGAGACCGCCTACAGTGGCGATGTCCGGCATCGCGAGGCGAGCAGGCCGGTGGCGGCGCCGAGGTCCAGGTCTGCCACGAGCAGGCCCTCCTCGCCGTACGGCTGGAAGCACTGCAGTGTGCCATCAGGGCGCGCCACCGCCGACGTGGTGCCGGAGCCTTCGCTCGCATAGTTCACCGACGCGAAGAAGCAGGTATTCTCCGCCGCTCGGCACAGCATCGCCTTCTCGTGAAAGGTGTTGGCGGGGTCGGCGAACATGACCGGACGATAGCTCCCCGGCTCGGCGACATGCGCATGAGGGTGAAACACCACGTGCGCGCCGCGACGCACCGCCCAGCGCACCGTCTCTGGATACCGCCATCCCTCGTGACAGATCACGACGCCGAACGTCAGCGGCCCGGCGGTGAAGACCCGGCGCTTGGCCCCGAACGCCGGGTAGATGGATTCCTCCGACGGGTCGAGCTGTCCCTTGTCCTGCCACCCGGCCACGGCGCCGTCCGGGCTGAACACCCCGACGGAGATCTGCAAGCCGCGTTCAGTCACGCGCTCGGTGCCCAGGATGACGGTGACGTGCGCAGTCCGGGCGGCGTCCGCCACTGTTGCCCAGGCCTGCTCGAGGAACGCGGGATCGGGCGCGGGCGCGGCGGTGCCCGGCCATCGGTATCCCGGAATGAAACATTCGGGAAAGCAGATCACCGCCGCACCCCGCCGGCCCGCCTCGGCGATCGCCGACGTGGCCAGGAGGACGGATTCCGGCGGCGTCGCAGCCAGGTGGAGGTTGGCGAGGGCGATGCGGACGGTGGTCACCCCGCCCTGGACAGCGGCTCCAGTTGCGCAATTCGGGCTGCGGCGCGGGAGCGGAGCGCATGCCACAGATCCCAGTCCTGCTGCAGCCCGAGCCAGAAATCCGCGCTCATGCCCGTGACTTGAGCCAGTCGCAGCGCCGTGTCCGGGGTGACCGCCCGCTTGGCGTGAATGATCTCGTTCAGGCGCGGGAACGACACCCCGAGCCGCACCGCAAACGCGGACTGCGAGATGCCCAGGGGCTTGAGGAACTCCTCCAGGAGCATCTCCCCCGGGGACGTCGGCGGTCGCGTACTCGGCAGGCGCCGCTGCACCAGCCCGGGAACTCGCCTAGTGGTAATCGGTGACTTCGACGTCGTCGGCATGGCCGGCCTCCCACCGGAAGCAGATCCGGTATTGCTCATTGATGCGAATGCTGTACTGCCCCCGCCGGTCTCCCCGCAAGCGCTCCAGGCGGTTGCCGGGTGGCACGCGCAACTCCGCGAGGTCGCGGACCCGGTTCAGCTGGTCCAGCTTGCGGCGTACGACGGGCCAGAGCGCAATGGGGCACACGCCTCGCGCGCGGCGGCGGCTCACCCCGTTGAAGAGGTCCTCGGTGGCCGGGGTGGCGAACGCCAATATCACGGCATGTATTATAACGTGGTGTGTTATAGCCAGTCAAGCGCGGGCGCCTGATACGCGAGATCAGCCCCCGCATGTCGCCACCGCCCACCGCTGCCTGTACCTTTCAGCACCCCGCCATGCCGGAGTCCACTCATGCGCCGTCCCACGCCCGGCCGGTTTGCTGCCGGAATCCTGTTCGCCGCCGCCAGCGCGACGCTGCTCCATGCCCAGGCCACGAGCCCGGACCGCCAGGCCGTTGCCGGCCACGTGCCGGCTCCCAGCGTCCGTACCGCCGCCGGCCGCCCCGGCCCGGCGTACTGGCAGCAGCGGGCCGACTACCGGATTGACGCGACCCTGGATCCCGCGACCAGCCTGCTCTCGGGCCGGGAGACGATCACCTACCACAACAACTCCCCCGACTCGCTCTTCTACATCTGGCTCCAGGTGGAGCAGAACATCTGCTCGCCCTCCAGCGTGACCAACCAGCTGCACCAGCCGCCGCTCGTCTTCCAGGATGCCACCTTCGATTTCTCCTGCCAGGGCTTTGCCGGCGGCGGCACGATGGAGTCGCTCACCGTCAACGGCAAGACGGCGACCCGCACGCCCTTCGGCACCACGATGCGGGTGGACCTTCCCGAGCCGCTGGCACCACACAGCTCCGCGGCGCTCGATATCAAGTGGCACTTCACCGTGCCGCCGTACGGCGCCGGCCGCATGGGACACGATGGCACGCTCTACGAGCTGGGGCAGTGGTATCCGCGGGTGGCGGTCTATGACGACGTGAAGGGCTGGAACCACGAGCCCTACATCGGCGCCGGCGAGTTCTACCTGGAGTACGGCAGGTTCGACGTGACGGTGACGCTCCCCGCCGGCTACATCGTGGCCGCCACCGGCCGGCTCCTGAATCCCGAGCAGACCCTCACCGCCGCCGAGCGCGAGCGGCTGCAGCGCGCGGTGACCAGCGATACCGCCATCGCCATTGTCACGGCGGCCGAGGCGGGGAAACCGGTCACCCGCCCGGCCACGAGCGGCACGCTCACCTGGCGCTTCACCGCCGACTCGGTGCGGGACTTCGCCTTTGCCGCGGCGCCCGATTTCCGCTGGGATGCGAGCGGCTACGACGGGATCCTGATCCACACCTACTACCGTCCCTCCGCCACGCTCTGGCCCGAGGCCAACCGGATGGCCCGCCACGCGGTCAAGTACTACAGTGAGCAGTGGCTCAGGTATCCGTATCCGCATGCGTCGTCCATCGAGGGCCCCATCGAGGGGATGGAATACCCGATGATGACCTTCGACCCCAGCGGTCCCGACCGGATCAACCTCGCGTGGACGGTGGCCCACGAACTGGGGCACCAATGGACGCCGATGATCGTGGGCAGCAACGAGCGGCTCTATCCCTGGATGGATGAGGGGTTCAACACTTTCATAGACCTCGGCAACGCCGCCGCCTACTTCAAGGGGACGCCCTACGGCGACTCGATCGAGGTGCATCCGCTGCATCTCTACGACCAGCACGCCATCCCCGGCGAGGAACAGCCGCTCATCACCAATCCGCTGGAGAGCCGCGACCTCTTCTGGACCGGCTACCAGAA
>DASTBA010000107.1:0-11088 GCA_035712285.1 Gemmatimonadales bacterium
GGCCCCGTCTTGCGTCGAGGGAGCTTGCACAGGCTCAGGCGGCGCCTATCTTGACCGAATACTTCCCCTCTGGCGGCGCGGCGCACGGTGAGAGCCCCCCTCTCCTTCATGTCGAATGTTGCCGTGCCTAACGGCGTCATCCCCGCGATGGGCGCGGCATTCCTGCTCTTGTTCATGCCGCTGGCATCCCCCGCGGCTGCGCAGGGGCTGACCACCGGCGCGGTGCGCGGCACCGTCCAGAGCGTCGACGGGCAAAACCTCGACGGCGCGGCAGTCAGGGTGGTGAATACCGCCACTGGAGTCGCCGTCCGCGCGCAGGTGGTGGACGGACGATTCCTCATCCAGGGACTCGAGCCCGGCGGTCCGTACGTCGTCGAGGTCCGACAGATCGGGTTCCTGCCCCAGCGGAGCCCACCCCTCCATCTCACCCTGGGCGACCCACTCAGCATCACGTTCGCGCTCGAGCCCGCCGCCATCGAGCTCGAACCGATCGACGTGGAGAGCAACGCATCGCTTCCGGCAGGCGCGCCGGGCTCCACCATCCCTGAAGCGCTGGTCCAGCAGCTGCCTACCCTGAACCGCAACTTCCAGGACTTCGTCAGCCTCGCTCCCTACGTCTCGACCAAGGTCGGCGGCGGCAGAGCCGGGGTGTCCGGTGCGGGCGCCAATTTCCGCTTCAACAGTTTCCTCGTGAATGGCGCCAGCGAGCGGTTCGTGAACGGCGGCGTCTCGGCGGCAGCCAGCGTCGGGAAGTCCATCCCCCTCGATGCCGTGAAGGAATATCAGGTGCTGGTGGCGCCATACGACGTGCGCTACGGCAGCTTCGCCGGTGCCCTGGTCAACACGGTCACGCAGTCGGGCACCAATGAGTTTCACGGCTCCACCTTCGGGTACTGGCGTAACGACCGGCTGGCGCGCGATGGAATTGACGCGGTGCCGAGCCCGTATGACCGTTTGCAGGTCGGCTTTTCGCTCGGCGGGCCGATCGTGAAGGATCGGGTGCACTTCTTCGTCGCAACCGAGATCCAGCATCTCTCGGAGCCGGCCGCTGGGCCGTACCTGGACCAGCCGCCCGAGCAGCTGCCGCCCGTCCCCGTGCAGGGGGCTGATGTGGCCCGGCTGCAGGGTATCATGCACGACAGCTACGGACTCACGCCCGGCTCCGCGGGCTTCCTGGAAAATGACACGCCGCTGATCAATCTCTTTGCCCGGGTGGATGCGGCGCTGCCCACCTGGAACAGCCGTATCCTGGCGTTCGTCACCTCGGCACGCACGCGGGAACCTCAGTTCTCGCGAGTTGCGGTCGATACGTTTGCCCTCTCGAGCTACCGCTACGCGAGCGAGCTTGGTGTCGACGTCGCGACGCTGCAGGTGCACACCGATCTCGGTCGCGCGCAAGGCGGGCACAACGAGCTGCTCGCCTCGATGAGCTGGGATCACGCTGACATGGTGCCCGAAGTCCGGGAGCCCCTGGTGCGGGTGCTGGTGCCCGGCACCCAGGGCGGGTCGATACTGGCCGTTGCCGGCAGCGCGCAGCCGGCCCAGGGGCGGTCCGGCCGGGGCCGCAGCCTCACGATCGGCGACGAACTCGGTCTGCCGTGGGCCGGCAGTCATGTGCTCGTGGCGGGCGTGCAGGCGGAGTGGTTCCAGGTCCTGCGCGGCGGCGTCCAGGGTGGGTACGGCACCTGGACCTTTGGCAGCCTCGATGGCTTCGCCGCCGGCACCCCCATCCGCTACGAACTCCGCAAGGATTTCGGCAGTGAAAGCGTCCCGTTGCGGGGCGGGCAATACGGCGCATATCTGGGCGACGAGTGGCGCCTGGGCAAACGCCTTGCTATCACCACCGGTGTTCGCGCCGATCTCCTCGACATCGATGGGCATGCGCCGTACAATCCGGCGATCGACTCCATCTTTGGCCGCCGAACCGACCAGATGCCGCGCCCGCGAGTGGAATTCTCCCCGCGGCTCGGCTTCACGTGGGACCGATCAGTCGAGCGACGCGAGACTGTCCGCGGGGGCATCGGGCTGTTCACGGGAAGGCCGCCGCTCGCGTGGTACGTGCCCGCACTGGCAAATCACGGTGAAGGAATCGGCGTCCTCGGCTGCGGCTTCCTGCCGACCGACGCGGGACTGCCGCCGGCCTTCGTGCCCGACTATCGCTCGGCTCCCGGTCAGTGCGCCACCGGTGCCCCGCTGGCCGCACGCCCCTTCGGTGACGTCGACCTGCTCGATCCCGGCCTGCGCATGGCGCGAACGCTCCGCGCATCGCTGGGCTTCGAACGCGAACTTCCGGGAGGCCTGCTCGCGAGCGCTGAACTCCTCGGGAGCCGGTACCTGTCGGATTTCATGTGGGTGAACCTCAACCTCCAGGGTCCCCGGTCGGTGGATCGCTTCGGCCGAGTGCTCTATGGCACGATCGGCGCCAGCGGTGTCGCGACACCCGCGCTCCGCTCCAGCTACTCGGAAGTGATCGACCTCCAGAACACGTCGAGGAACTACTCGTACCAGCTGACGGGCCGGGTCGAGCGATGGGTTACCGGCGGTCTTGGCGCCAGCGTGTCGTACACGTATTCACGAACCCGCGACGTGCAGTCGCCCAGCCGAGTCAACAGCACGGGGCTCGCGATGTGGGCCGACGCGCGCGCGCTGTCCGGCCGGCACGACGATTCCACACTGGGGATCTCGCTCAACGACCTGCCGCATCGCATCGTGGCGGCGCTCACCTGGACGGCGCCCTGGCAGCAGTGGCCGACGCAGTTCGCGTTCTACTACGTGGGCGAGTCGGGGAGTCCCTTCACCTATCTCGCCACGGGCACCAATGGTCGCGGCGACCTCAATGCCGACGGCTCCAACGCCAACGACCCGATCTACGTCCCGCGAAGCGCATTCGACACGACCGAGATCCGCTTCGAGTCCTTCACCCGCGAGGTGGCCGGTGCGCTCGACACCGTGACGGCGCTTCAGCAGGCATCTGCCTTCGAACAATTCGTGGAGGAGACGCCATGCCTGCGCCGCCAGCGCGGCCGGATCGCGGCGCGCAACAGCTGTCGCGAGCCGTGGACTCATACCACGGTCGCCTCGATCAGGCAGGGCATTCCGGTCGGTGGCCAGGTGCTGGAGCTGGAAGTGGACGCGTTCAACCTGCTCAACCTGCTGAGCGATGGGTGGGGCCGTTATCAGCTGGCTCGGCCCCGGGTACTGCAGCATGTCGGCCAGAAGACCGGGGAGGACGGAGGTTCCCAGCCGGCCTTCCACTTTGACCCGGCATTTGAAAAGTGGGAGACGCTGCCGGCCGAATCGGCATTCCAGTTGCAGCTGGCGGCGCGCTACCGCTTCTGAATCCGCTGTTCTTCAGGAAGTCCCAACCGCAGGCACTACGCGATCGAAGCGCGGATCCCGCTGGAGATCGTCGAAGAGCGGATCCATGATGTAGATCCGGATGGATCCTTCATGCGAGGCCCTGTCGAGCGAGGCAAACGCCTGGTCGTACTCGCGCAGGCCGGCATAGACGAGGGCGACACCGAACGCCCCGTGGCTCTCTTTCCGCCCCGCCAGGAGATCCGACAGAATGGCCTGCGCCTCCGCACGCCGGCCCTCCCGCGCCAGGACATAGCCTTGGAGACCAAGTGACGCCCTGGCCCCCACCGCCTGGGCCCAGCGCAGTTCAGCGAGCGCTTCGGGCCAGCTCTGCGTTCTGGCGTAACACAGGCCACGAATGACGCCGGCAACGGCAGCAGGCGGTTTCAGATCCTTGAGTGGGCGGAGCAGCGTCAACGCCTCGTCACAGCGGCCGTTGGTGCTGAGCGCGAGCGCCATTTCGCGGAGCGCCGCGACCGAGTACGGGTCGAGCGCCAGTCCGCGTTCGGCCGCCGCCAGCTGTTCAGCCGGGCGCCGCACGAACATGTAGAAACGCGCCAGCCCCTCGTACCCGCGATGCGCCGCCGGATCGATGGCAACGGCCCGCTGGAGGGCCGCCTCGGCGGCAGGCAGGTCCAGCACGAGGCGAGCCCAGCCCAGCGCCGAGTAGGCATCAGCCAGCGTTGGGTCCAGGGCGATGGCCTTGAGCGCCTCCGCCTCCGCTCTCCTGATCCAGGTGAGATGATCGCCCGGAGTACTGCCGGCCTGGTTGAGATAGAGCCACACCAGCGCGGCATGCGCGGCGGCGAACCCGGAATCCATGGCAATGGCGCGCTGGAGATAGCCAATGCCCTGGCGGCGGCCCTCGGACGACCGCACGAGCGCATTGTCCTTGCCGCGGAGATACAGCTCGTAGGCGGCGACGCTCGGGGTGAAGCGCTGGCGCGTCGCTGGTGCAGTACCATCGAGCGCCATCCGCACACCGAGCTCGTTCGCCACGGCGTGGGCGATGTCATCCTGGATCGCGAAGATGTCGTCGGTCTCCCGGTCGTATGTTTGCGACCAGCGGGTCGAGCCATCCCGGGCATCCACCAGCCGCACCTGCATCCGCATCTTCGAGCCGACCTTCTGATAGGCGCCCTCAAGTACATGTGAAACGTGCAGGCTCTCGGCGATCTGGCGCACTTCGAGCTGCCGGCTCTGGAGTGCGCGCACGGAGGTGCTCGAGACGATGCGCAGCGTCCCGCCCTGGCTCAGCACCGCGATCAGCTCCTCGGTCATGCCATCGGCCAGCGGGGCGTCGCCGGGCTCGGGGCTGAGATTGGCGAGCGGCAGCACGGCAAGTGACGGCGCGGCGGTGACACCGGCAGCGGCAACGTTTCGATCACGTTCCAGATATCGTGCGCCCAGCGCCGCGCCCGAGAGGAGGGCCGCGCCGAGCCCGATGGTGATCAGACGCCGCCGGGGTGATTGTCCCGTGCCTGCAGCCAGCCCGCCCGCCAGCGAATCGAGCTGGGCCAACACGGCATCGGCGCTCGCGGGGCGGCTGCCAGGATCCCGGGCCAGGCACTGAATCACGATCGCGGAAAGCGCGGGCGGGCAGTCAGCGCGCGTGACCGGAGCGGGCGCGTCGGTGAGGCGGGCCCGGGTCACTTCCGGCGGTGAGCCACCGCTGAACGGCAGCCGCCCCTCCAGCATCTCGTACATCACCAGCGCGGCCGCATAGAGATCCGCGCGATGATCAATCGCGGCGAGGCCGTCGATCTGCTCGGGTGCCATGTAGGCCGGCGTGCCGATCGCAAGGCCGGGAGCAGTGACGTCCGCTTCGCCGGCCGCCTCGATGGCGCGGGCAATGCCGAAATCGGCGATCAGGGCGTTCCGGCCGCTGAGGAGAATATTGCCCGGCTTGACGTCCCGATGGACCACGCCGTGGGCGTGGGCGTAGGCGAGTGCGTCGAGCAGGTCCCGCCAGATTTGGGACGCGTCGGCGACCGGAAGCGCCCCATCGCGCCGAAGCCGCGCGCGCAGCGACTCCCCCGCCACAAACGGCATGATGTAGTACAGCAGATGGCCACCAGCATCCGCGCTGAGCAGCGGCACGATGTGCGGGTGCTGCAGCTGCGCCGCCAGCTGGATCTCCCGGCGGAATCGTTCGCCGCTCACGGTTGCCGCCAGCTCGGGCGGCAGCACCTTGATCACCACCTGCCGCCCGAGCCCGAGTTCCTCGGCCAGGAACACCCGGCTCAGGGATCCACCGCCAAGCTCCCGCTCGATCCGGTAGCGGCCCTCGAGCGACGACGCTAGCGCCGCAGGGACGACGGCACGACCGCGCGCCACCAGGGCCGCGGAGGCGGGCGCGATGACGTCTTCCACCAGGCTGTCGAAGAACTCGTCGGCCGACTCATGCGCGTCCAGCAGCGAGCCCAGCTCGCGCCGCAGCTCGTCGTCGTCACCGCACACCGCCTGCAGGAATGCCGACCGCTCCGACCTCGGCACCGCAAGGGCCTGGTCGAACAAGGCCGCCACTCGCTCCGCTCGTGTCAGCTCCATCAATGGCCCCGGTTGAGGGGTTTCGGTGTGACAGGTGATGAACGGCCCGGTCCGACGCTACAGCGGCGGCCGACAATCCTCAAGGGGGCCTCGCTGGCCGGGGCAACCATACGATGGAGCGGTTATGCGCAGAAGCGACTGGCGGATGTGCTGGACAGCGGCGAGGGCGTTGGGTGTGGCGTTCCTGGTGATCAGCTGCGATTCAACGGAACCGGGGAAGATCACTGAGCCGGTGGAAGGACTGCGCCTGGAGGCGCGTTCGGACACGGCGCTCACGGGCACCGTGGGAGCCAAGGTCGCCTCCATTCCGGTGGTCCGGCTGACGCTGGACGGCAACCCGGCGCCGGGACGCGAGGTCCAGTTCCTGGTGTCGGGCGGAGGCTCCATCGAGGTCGTGTCAGAGCGAACAGATACCGCGGGCCTGGCTTCACCCGGAGCCTGGACGCTCGGAACCGCAGCCCGGCCCCAGACACTTACGGCGCGCATCAACGGCGTGGCCGCTCAGGTGTTCACGGCCGTGGCGAAGGCCGGGCCAATCGCGACCGTGGATCTGGTGGCGGGAAACAAGCAGACCGGGGCCGTCGGTACGCCGCTGCCGACCTCATTACGGGTCCGTCTGGCCGATCACTACGGAAATCCCGTCTTGAACGAGCCGGTCACGTTCGCGGTAACCGCGGGGCACGGCACCATTCTTGGCGATCAACCCATGACGGATTCGCTCGGCCTTGCGAGCGCAGGCACCTGGACGCTTGGGGATGCCGGCGTCCAGCTCGTGCGGGCTTCAGCCGCCGGCCATTCGGTCCTCTTCGAAGCGTTCGCATGCGACGATCCGTGCCCTGGGCAGGAGCTCGTCTTCACTCGCGGCAGCGCGGCTTACACCTATTCCCTCGTCAGTGGCGCGACGACCCGATTGATCAGCTTTGATGGGAATCCGGGTTGGGACGCGGCGGGGGACGTGGCATGGTCCCGGGATGGCCGGCGGATTGCCTTCACGAACTATCACGGGTTCGACTATGACGACCAGGTGGCCGACCTCTACGTCATGGATGCCGATGGATCGAATGCGGAGCTCCGCGCCACCGGATTCTGGGAGCCGTCCTGGTCGCCCGATGGCACGCAGCTCATCGCGACCGGGGTTGGTGGCGTTTACATCCTGAGCGCCGATCCGGATGGCACGACTCCCGTGCTCCTGGCCGAGAACGCGTACGCACCTGCCTGGTCTCCTGATGGGGCGAAGATTGCATATGCCATGTGGGAGGGCACTGCCAGCAGTCTCAAGGTGATGAATCCGGACGGATCAGCAGTCACCACGCTCCGGCACGGCCAGGTCGGGTATCCAGCGTGGTCGCCGGATGGCCAGCGCCTCGCGTTCATGGAATACGTGCCTCAGCCAGCGCCCCAGGTTGGCGCCTCCAACCTCTTCACCATCAGGCCGGATGGGACAGACCTGGTGCAGCTGACGTATGTAACCGATGTGGTGGAGCCCTCATGGTCACCGGACGGCAGCCGGATCGCCTTCCTGTCGCTGAGTGAACGGAGCGAGCCACGCGGTCTGTTCTGGATTCCGGCCGACGGCAGCCTCCACCGGCCGATCCCCATCCTTCCGGATGTCGGAAGCTTCGCGTGGCGCCCATGAAACGCCTGTAAGCAACGGCCTCAGGCTTCACCACCCAGCGTGAGCTGCATTTCCCGGAGCAGCCACGCCCGGGCAAATGCCCAGTCCCGCTTCACACTGCGAGGAGACACGCCGAGGGCGGCGGCGGTCTCCTCGACACTCAGGCCGCCGAAGAAGCGGCACTCTACCACCCGGCATTGACGCTCGGCGATGCCCTCGAAACGGGAAAGCGCCTCGCCGAGGCCGGCCAGGCGGTCCACCTGATCGGAAGACAGGTCGAGCGCCTGCCACTCTCCACAGTCTGCCTTCTCAAGTGATATGTGCGGCTGGCCGCCGCCACGCTTCTGCCGGCGCCGGTCGCGGGCATGGTTGCAGAGGATGTGGCGCATGGCCCGGGCGGCGAGCGCGAGGAAGTGGGTCCGGTTCTCGGTGGGCAGGTTCCGCTGGCCGGCGAGCTTGAGGTACGCCTCGTGGACCAGTGCGGTGGTGGTGAGCGTGAGGTTGCCATCCCAGCGCCGGCGCTGGCGGTGCGCCAGGCGGTTCAGCTCCTCGTACACCACGGGAAACAGGGCGTCCAGGGCCTGACGGTCGCCGACCTCGAGGGCCTCGACCAAAGCGGAAACGCGATTTGCCACCGTCGCTGCCTCCTGAGTGGCCCCTCTCCAGCGGAATCGGTGTGTCGGGAAGTAGGAGACGACGATGCCTGCAGACCGGCACACCGTCCCGCCCGACACTACAGCGGCTGCCCAGGATACTCAAGAGCCGCCTTGCCCTGAAGGGGGAGCCGCACCATGCGTGTTGTACGCGTCGCACTCGCCGCCCTTGGAACCCTGCTCACCGTTGGGCTCCAAGGCTGCGACGGCAGTACCGAACCATCGAACGCACCACCGGTCGCCGCCTTCACGGCCCGCTGCAGCCAGCTCGCCTGCACGTTCGAGAATGGAAGCACTGACAAGGACGGCAGCATCGCCGGTTATGCCTGGAGTTTCGGCGACGGCGGAACCAGCGCGGACGCGAGCCCGACCCACAGATACGCTGCGCCTGGCGGAGAATTCACGGTGACCGTCGCCGTAACCGACAACGATGGCGCGGCAACGACCTATTCGAAGCATCTGGCCGTGAGCGCGGACAGTCTCCCGCCGGGCGACCTCCCCCCGGTGGCGGCCTTCTCGGTCAGCTGCGCCGGCCTGGTGTGCGTGTTCACCGACCAGAGCACCGATCCCGATGCCGGGGACTCGGTGGTGTCCTGGGCCTGGGACTTCGGCGACGGCCACACCAGCACCACGCCGAGCCCGTCCCACTCCTACGCTGCGCCGGGTGGCCACTTCACCGTGACGCTGGCGGTGGCCGATCGCCAAGGAAGCGCCGCGAGCGTCACCCACGCAGTGGAGCCGATATCCGAGCCCGCGCCGGACATCAGCGGCACGTATGAGCGGGAAACGCCACACAGCTCCGCCATTCACGATTCCCGCTACGTCATCCGTGCGGACGGCACGTTCGACTACATCGAGGACACCGACGCCGGCCAGCGGACGATTCACGGCAACTGGAGATTCGCGACCAGCTGGGGCGGGTGGTCGATCGCACCCGGCGTCGCTGTGCTCTTCGATTTCGACGGTTTCGTCGACTCGGCTGGCTGCGGCGGCGAGGGATTTGGCGTATTCCTGATGGATGGCCATTTGGCGCTCTCCTACTGCGGCGTCATGTACTTCGCTGGGCTCGAGGAAGGGGTGTACACCGACGTCCCAGGCGCTGGAATACCGGACGTCCCTCCGCCTCAGGCCGGGCAGATCGCATTCAGCCGTGACGGAAAAATCTACCGCGCCAACACTGACGGCACTGGCCTGGTCCAGCTCTCTTCTGGTCCCGGCGATGGCGAGCCGGCGTGGTCTGCCGATGGAAGCCGGATCGCGTTCTCTCGCGGCGGCGACGGCGGAGGGATCTACGTCATGTCCGCCGACGGGGCGAATCCGGTGCGCCGGGCGAGCTCCGGCGGAAGTCCCACGTGGTCACCCGACGGTCAGACCATCGCCTTCTCCTGCAGGGTGAATGTCGATGACGGCATCTGCACCGTGAGGGCCGACGAGGACGGCGCCGGGGTCGACACCCTCCTGGTCCGGCGGGGTCAACTGACGAATCCGGCGTGGTCGCCTGACGGAACCCACATTGCCTTCAGCAGCGATTGGAACATATTCGACTTCTGGTTCGACATCTGGACGATGTCGCTGGATGGATCACAGCTCACGGCGTTGCGAAACCACACGCCGGAGACCCCGAACGTGCTCGAACAGTACTTGCCCGCCTGGTCTCCCAATGGCCAGCGGCTTGCCCTGCTGGAATGTCCGTGGGCTTTCAATTTCTGCAGTTCGGGCGCGATCACGGTGATGAACGCAGACGGGACGGGTCTGATGCATGTGGCGGTGGCGAGCGGGTACGCCCACCCGACCTGGTCACCCGATGGCCAGACCATCGCGTTCGCGAATGGCAGTACCATCGAGTGGATCAGCAGTGATGGCAGCCAGCGCGGCCGGATCATTGAAAATGGCACCGGCCCGGCGTGGCGGCCGTGAGCTGGGCGGCCGACAAGTAGCGCAGGTTGCTGCATCCTGAGACGGGGCCCGGCGGTGCCGGGCCCTGTCTTGCATTTCGGCGTCTGGCGGGAATCGGTCCCGTCTCCTATCGTGGAGCAAGCCGGTTTCTCATTGCCCTGAGCCGTATGCCCCAAGCCCCGCGTCCCGTGTCGAGGTATGCCCATGTCCCTGATTCGCACCTCCCCTGGTGCGCTGGCCAGATCCGGACTGGTCATCGCGCTTGCCTTTGCCGCTGCGTGCAGTGATGCCGGAAACTCCACCGGGCCGGATTCCGGAACGCCTGCCTTTGCCCGTGGCGGGGAGCAGGGTCCGGACCTGCATGCTGCCATCGCAGCCCAGGCCAAGTACGAGGCCGGCATCATGGCGCGTGCCGGCGTGGAGGGCATCGGTGTCGGCCTGACCGAGAAGGGCGCACCGGCGGTGGTCATCATGACCGCCAACGGAGCCGTCGGCGGCCTGCCGAAGCAGCTGGATGGCGTCGCCGTGAGGCTCATGCCCACGGGACCGTTCTCGGCGATTCTGCCGCGCGCCGGGAAGCCCGGCAGCGGTTCGGCGGACCCCACCGCCACGTTCGTTCGGCCGGTGCCTACCGGAGCATCAATTGGCAACGAGAACGAATGCGCGGCCGGCACGCTCGGCGCCCGGGTGAAGAAGGGCGGGAACGTCTACATCCTGAGCAACAATCATGTGCTGGCGCGCGAGAACGACGCCAGCGTGGGCGAGGATATTCTGCAGCCGGGACGGTTCGACACGTCTCCGCAGTGCAGCACCCCGGCCAACAGCTCGATCGGGACCTTGTCGCAGTTCGTTCAGATCAACTTCAGCGGCGGCAACAATACCGTGGACGCTGCGATTGCCAGCACCACGGCCGCCCTGGTCGGGAATGCCACGTTCAGCGGGGGCTATGGACAGCCCAACAGCATCACGAAGGCCGCTGCCCTCAACATGCGAGTGCAGAAGTGCGGGCGCACCACC
>DASTBA010000108.1:0-4090 GCA_035712285.1 Gemmatimonadales bacterium
CCACCAGGAAGCGCTGGCTGAGCGAGCCCCGCACCAGCCGGTTGATGAACGACGGCCGCTCCGGCGCGCCGGGCGCCGTCACTGCGACTCGGCGAACTGCAGGAAGAGCCCGCCCTCCGTCACCACGCGATCCCCGGCCGCAAGCCCGGCCGTCACCTCGAAGCTGCTGTCCTGCCGTGTTCCGAGCGTGATGCTCCGACGCTGGA
This sequence comes from Gemmatimonadales bacterium, assembly GCA_035712285.1. Lineage (GTDB taxonomy): Bacteria > Gemmatimonadota > Gemmatimonadetes > Gemmatimonadales > GWC2-71-9 > CAMLHP01. The sequence goes on from DASTBA010000108.1 coordinate 207, forward strand.
AGGCAAGGGAGTCCGCCGCCACGTACACGATGGGCCGGTTATCGGCGTCCCGGAGCACGGCGCCCACCGGCACGAGAACCCCGGACCGGGCCGTGCGGGACCGGACCAGCACCCGCACGTACATGTCCTTCTTGAGCAAGCCATGCGGATTGGGCACCACCACCCGCACCGCCGTGGCCCGGGTGCTGGAGTCCACCTCGGCGGCGATGTTGTCCACCCGTCCCGCCACGGTGTCCTGGAGTCCGGTGAGCTGGACTTCGGCCCGGTCACCCACCCGCACGCTCGGGAGATCCGACTCGAAGACACTCGCCATCACCCACATCCTCGAGAGATCCGCCACCGTGAAGCAGAGCGTGGTGCCGGCTTCCAGCAGCTGTCCGGGCGTGACCAGACGCTCCACCACCGTACCGGTGAGCGGCGAGCGGATGGCCCCTTCCACGGCGCCGACGTCCCGGCCCGCCCGGAGGTCATCGAGGGTCTTGCGGTCCAGTCCGAGGGCCTGAAGCTGTGCAAATGCCGACTCCCGGTCCGCCGTGGCGGAGACGGCGTCGGTGACCGCCTGGTCCAGGTCCCGCTTCGCCAGCGCATCGTTCGCGAAGAGCGCGCTGTCGAGCGCCGCGACATGGCGGAGGTTCCGTTCGGTGGCCACCGCCTTCCGGTACGCCGCCACGGCGGCGGCGAAGTCGGGAGACGTGACGTAGGCGAGCGCCTGTCCTGCCACCACGTGGGCGCCTGGCTGCACCAGTACCCGTGTCACCGGGCCGGCCATCGGGGCCAGCACCGTGGTGGACTGGTCCCCGTCGAAGGCGACGGTACCGGTCACCTGGATGACGGGCTGATAGGTGCGTGGCGCCACCGTCATCAGGGTGATCCGCTGGCGCTGCGCCGGCGTGACCGTCACGCCAAGCGAGTCGCTCGCGCGGGGCGCATCGGCGTGATCGTCACTCGCGGCACGGCCACAGGCCGCGAGGCCGCTGACGCCCGCAAGAAACAGCATGGCAGATCGTCTCATTTGACAGCTCCGGCAGCGATGTCCACGGACTCGCCGGTCGCGAGCCGCAGCTGGAAGACCGCGTCATTGGCGGCGCCGAGGGCCTCGGCGTACTGGTTCTGGGCATCGAGCAGCGTGCGCTTGGCGTCCAGGACGTCCAGGGCGGACGATCCGCCGAGGGCATAGCTGCTCGCGACGATGTCGTACGCGCGCTGCGCTTCGGGCAGGAGTTCGTCCCGCAGGTAGGTCGCCTGGCGAATCGCCGCGTCGGCCGAGGCCCAGGCGGTGCGCACGTCCTGCTCCACCTGCGATTCGAGGTCGCGGTAGGACGCGTCGAGCTCGCGCACGCGGTGGCGCGCCTCCGCCACCTCGCCGCGCTGGTGATTCCAGAAGAACAGCGGGACCGACGCCCCGAAGTAGAGGGTGTAGGCGTTCGGGCTGCCAGCCGCCACGTTTTTCTCGGCCGCAAGCGAGACATCCGGCAGGAAGTACTGCTGCGCCAGCGTCGCGGAGGAGCGGGCACCGGCCCGTTCGGCGTCGAGCCCGTGCAGTTCCGGGCGCTGGCTGAGCGCCCGGGCAACGAGCGAGTCGAGATCGCCGACTGCCGGCGGTACGGTGAGCGAGTCCGCCGGCGAGACCGGGAGCCGGAGCAGCCGCCCCATCGTGCGGTTGAGGGCGCTGCCGGCGTTGGCGAGATCGCGCTGGTTGGCGATGAGGTCGTTCTGGGCCTGGGACAGGTCTACCCGGGCCTTGATCACGTCGATCTTCGGCACGGTGCCGCCGGCGAAGCGCGCCTCGGTCTTCTTGAGAAAGTCAGCAGCCAGGTCGCGGGCAGCCGAAAGGTCCCGGCGATGCTGCAGTGCCACGAGGAGGGCGTCGTAGCCCTGGGCAGCATCGCTGACCACCTGCTGGCGCTGCTGCTCGTAGGCGAACTCCGCCGAGCGCACGCCCGCCTGTCCCGTGCGCCGCAGGTAGAGGAACTTCTGCGGGAACGGGAGCGTGAGCCCGACGCTGACGTCGGACCCGGTGCGGGTACCGGGCTGGAACGGCTTCGAGAGACCAGTCCAGTCGGCGTTGACGTCGGGGTCGGGAAATGCGCTCGCCTGGGTGCCCTGGGCGCGCGCCTCCGCCACCTGCTGCCGGGCGACCTCGAGCAGCGGGTTCGCTGCGAGCGCCCTTGCGATCGCCTGGTCGCGCGTGAGGACGAGGCTGTCCGTGGGCTCCTGGGCCCCGAGCAGCGACGCCACGCACAGCGCGCCAAGCACCATCGCCCTGACCATGCACAACTCCGGTCCTGGGGTAAGGCCTTGGGGGTATGGTGTGCCGGGTGTGCCCCGGGGACTCCGGGGCTAGCTGATCAGGTGCGGAGGAGCGCGGGAGTGGAGAGCGGTCGGAACGACCTGGGAACGTGGGGTGGAGTGTACCCGGACTGAGGGCTCGCCGAGCGACTCCGGCACCGGGGTGACCGGAGCGGCCTCGGTGGCCAGCAGGCTGACGCCGGCGATCGGGGCATCGAGCAGGCAGCGCTCGCCATGGCACGACTCGTCGCCCTGGGCGTCCAGATGCGGCCGGCTGACGTAGTGGGTCCGGCCCGAATGGAACAGCGCCCCGTCCACCACCGGCACCACGAACGTCCCGCCCACAAAGAGCAGGGCGAGCAGCAGGGCGCGGAGACGGTGGCCGGGGCGCATCAGGGAAGTATACGTGGGGAAAGCAGATTGCGTTGCAACTGGAGCCTCCCGGTCTGCGTGAAGGCAAAGCGGCGCCCGGTCACCCGGGCGCCGCTTCGGTCATTCGTCTTCCGCACCGACCGCCAGCAGTTCCGGCGCCGGCGGTTGCTCTTCCGGCACCACCTCGGGCATCTCGAACCCTTCCGGCGGCTCGATGTCGATCTCCGCATAGCGGTAGATGCCGCTGCCGGCCGGGATCAGGTGGCCGATGATGATGTTCTCCTTGAGGCCGAGGAGATCGTCCTTGGCCCCGTGGATCGCCGCGTCGGTGAGGACGCGGGTGGTCTCCTGGAACGACGCCGCCGAAATGAACGACTGGGTCGAGAGCGACGCCTTGGTGATGCCGAGCAGCACCGGCTCGTAGGTCGCCGGCTTGCCCTTCTTTCGCTCGGTCCGCTCGTTCTCGTCGTGGAACGCGACCTTGTCCACCGGCTCCCCTTCCAGGAAATCGGTGTCGCCCGGATCCATCACCCGGAGCTTCTGCAGCATCTGGCGCACGATCACGCCGATGTGCTTGTCGCTGATCCGCACGCCCTGCAGGCGGTAGACCTCCTGCACCTCGTTCAGCAGGTATTCCTGCACCGCGCGCGGGCCCTTGATCCGCAGGATGTCATGCGGATTCACCGGGCCCTCGGTGAGCCGGTCACCGGCGCGGACCTTGTCGCCCTCGTGCACGCGCAGGTGCTTGCCGGCCGCCACCTCGTACGGCTCGATAGCCACCGGCTCGGCGCCTTCCTCCACCGGCGGGTAGACGAAGATCTCGCGCTTGCCGCGCTTGATCTCGCCGAACTTCACCACGCCGTCCACCTCGGCGATGGTGGCCGGGTCCTTGGGCCGCCGCGCCTCGAACAGCTCCGCGATGCGCGGGAGGCCGCCGGTGATGTCACGCGTCTTGTACGCCTGGCGCGGGATCTTGGTAATGGTGACGCCCTTCGGCACCTGCACCGGAGGCGAGAGCCATACCCGCTTGTCCTTGCTTTCCTTCTTGCCCTTGGACGGCCAGGCCTCGTTGATCGGGTACTCCTTGACCTCGAACTTGCTGCTCCACGGGTTCGACCCGTCGGGGATGCCGACCGCCCGGCTCACCTGGTCCGACGGCGAGCCCAGGATGATGCGGCTCCCCTCCGCCAGGGTGTACTCCTGCGGATCCTTCCGGTTCGGCA
>DASTBA010000109.1:0-5910 GCA_035712285.1 Gemmatimonadales bacterium
CAGGTTGCGCCGCATTCCGGCAAGCCCCGGCCGCATGAGTGCGGTGCCCTCGAACCGCTCGGCAAACTCGGATTCGGTCATGGTGTCGAATGGATTCCCGCTGTCATTCCCGCGGAGGCGGGCATCGCGGGAATGACCGCCGCCGTCGTCACCCCGGCGCAAGCCGGGGTCCAGGTTGCGGAGGTCCGGTTGCAATGGATTCCCGACCTGTCCGTCCTGCCCGCCCTGTCCGCCTCGTCCGCCCTGCCCCGCGAAGCGGGTATTCCACGGGCACACATCGTTGCAGATGTCGCAGCCGAAGGCCCAGCCCTCGAGCGACGGCGCAAGTTCGGGCGGGATCGGGCCCTTCTGCTCGATCGTCAGGTACGAAATGCAGCGGGTCGCGTTCACCACGCGCGGCTCCACGATCGCGCCGGTGGGACACGCCTCGATGCAGCGGGTGCAGCTGCCGCAGTGGTCGGTCTCGAACGGTGCGTCGGGTTCCAGTACCAGGTCGGTCAGGATCTCCCCGATGAAGAAGAACGATCCGGTGCCGGGCCGGATGAGCATGCTGTTCTTGCCGATCCAGCCGAGTCCCGCCCGGCGCGCGAGCTCGCGCTCGGGGAGTGGGCCGGTGTCCACGTAGCATCGGGTGTGGCCCGCGCCGCGCTCCCGGAGCCATCCGGCCAGCGTCTCGAGTCTCGCGCCGAAAGTCTGATGGTAGTCCCTGCCCCACGCGTACTTCGCCACCTTCGGCGGTTGCGCGTTCCCGGCGCGGTCGTCACGGGAGTAGTTCTCCAGCACCACCACGACCGAACGTGCCTCCGCGTCGGCGAGCTGCGGCGCCTTCCGCTTCTTCGCCTGGCGATGGATGTACCGCATGGTGCCGCCGTAGCCGGCCAGCAGCCAGCGATCCAGTGCCGCGGCATGGGCGTTGGGCGCCAGGTCGGTAACCCCGCACGCGATGAAGCCCATCGCCTCGGCGTGCCGCCGGATGTCGCTGGCGGTGATCACGACCCGTCGTCCCCGGCCGAACGGGCCGAATTGATGAGCCGGGCGCCGCGTCCGTAGGTGAAATAGGAGATGGCCCACTCGGTGAGGACGATCACCCGGTTCCGGAAGCCGATGAGGTAGGCGATGTGGACGAAGATCCACGTGAGCCAGGCGAAGAAACCGGAGAAATCGAGGTGGGTGAGATCGGCAACGGCCCGACCCCGCCCGATCACCGCCAGCTGGCCCTTGTCATGGTAGTGGAACGGCGGCCGGGCGGAGGTGAGCGAATTCCGGGCAGTCTCGTTCCGGATGATTCTCGCCGCGTAATGGCCCATCTGGATGGCGACCGGAGACACCGCGGGAAGGGGACCGGAATAGCCGGCCTGATGGCTGAAGGCGGCACAATCACCCAGCACGAAGACTTCAGGATGACCGGGGATGCTGAGATCCGGCTCCACGATCACCCGTCCCTGCCGGTCGAGCGGCACGCCCAGCGTCCCGAGCACCGGACTCGCCTTGTTTCCGGCCGCCCAGATCACGCAGTGCGACGGGATGAAGTCATTGCCGATGGCGACACCATCGGCACGCACATCGGTCACCAAGGCGCCAGTGTGGACAATGACGCCGAGGCGCTCAAGGGTTTTCTGAGCCGCCTTGCTCAGTTTGGCAGGATATGCTGGCAGGACCTGCGACCCCGCCTCGACCAGGATGACCCTGGCTTCCCTCGGGTTGATGTTCCGGAAGTCCCGCTTGAGGGTCTTCTCCTTGATCTCGGCGAGAGCGCCCGCCACTTCCACGCCAGTCGGCCCGGCGCCCACGATCACGAAGTTCAGGTAGGCCTGACGAGTGGCAGGGTCCCGCTCCTGCTCTGCCAGCTCGAATGACATGAGAATCCGGCGCCGGACCTCGAGCCCGTCGCCGATGGTCTTGAGCCCCGGAGCGAGATGTTCCCAGTCGTCGTGCCCGAAGTAGGAATGCCGCGCGCCAAGTGTCACGAGCAGATAGTCGTAGTCAATACTACGACCATCGGCGAGAATCACTACCCGGTGCCTGGTGTCCACCCGTTCCACCTCGCCCATCAGGACGTCGGTGTTCCGGTTCCGCCGGAGCACCGACCGGATCGGGTAGGCGATGTCACCGGGGCTCAGGGCGGCAGTCGCCACCTGGTAGAGCATGGGCTGGAAGAGGTGGTGATTGGTCCGGTCAATGACGGTGACCTGGACGGGGGCGCCCTTGAGGTCGCGTGCCGCATAGAGTCCGCCAAACCCGCCGCCCAGGATCACCACCCGTCTCATGGGCGGAGGATCTCCCGGCGCCAGCGGGTGAAGCGGATCACGTCCTCGATCGGGGGGACGGCCTCTTCGTCCGCGTAGGCGGTGTACATGCGCCAGCGGAGATAGGTACGGTCGGGAACCGGGAGGAACGGGGCCATCTTCCACCAGTGGCGCCGGCGGAACGCCCACGCGGCCGTAAGGAGGTCGAGCGCGAGCCGAGGATTGACCAGCGCCCGGAGCGAAAGGCGGAGGGCCAGACTCGTCCATGAGCCCGGATAACGGCGCCAGGTGGGGTCGTGCGGTGGCAAGGGCTCGGCGATGCTCCCGGGGTGCGGGGGTGATGCTGGATGAAAGGTAACCTCGTGATGGCTTCGGCCTCCTCGGCTGCTGTGCAGCCTCGGAGTGACAAGGATACGAGCGTCACCCGGCTGTCACCCCGAGCGCAGCGAGGGGGCGACCCTCCGCACGACTCACGACCCACGACTCACGACCCACGACTCCCGACCCTATATTCCCGCATGCCCGCGCCATCATTCCGCGACGAGTACCCGATCTTCCGGCATTCCATCTACCTCAACAGCTGCTCCCTCGGCGCGCTCAGCATGCGGGCCCGCCGCAAGGTGAACGAGTACCTGGATCTCTGGGAGAACCGCGGGGCGGCGGCCTGGTATGACGTCTGGTGGGCGGCGCTGGCCGAACTGCGGGAGCGGTACGGCCGGGTGATCGGGGCGGGGAAGGGGGAGATCGCGCTGCACCCCCATATCTCCTCGGCGCTCACCGCCGTCGGCGAATCGCTGGATTACTCGAAGCGCAACAAGGTGATCGTCACCAGCCTGGATTTCCCGACGATTGCCTACCAGTGGCTGGCCAAGCGGGACCAGGGGGTCGAGGTTGTCATTCTCGAAAGTCCCGATGCCACCCGCGTGCCGCTGGAGAGGTACGAGCGGGCGATGGACGACCGGACGGCGATCGTGGCCACCAGCCACGTCTTCTTCACCAGCGGCGCCATCCAGGATGTGCAGGGCATCGCTGCGCTGGCGCACCGGAAGGGGGCGCTCTGCCTGGTGGATGGCTATCAGGCGGCGGGCCAGATTCCGGTGGACGTGAAGCAGCTGGGTGTGGACTTCTACTGCGCCGGCGGGCTCAAGTGGCTGATGGGCGGGACCGGGGTTGCGTTCCTCTACGCCTCTCCCGATGTGACGCCCTCGCTGTATCCGCACGCCACCGGCTGGTTTGCGCATCGCGAGCAATTCCGCTTTGATACCCGCTCGCTGGAATTCCACGAGGATGCGCGCCGGCTGGAGAGCGGCACCCCGCCGCTCCTGCCGGTCTATGCCCAGCTGGGCGGGCTCGAGATCTGGGAAGAGCTGGGCGCGGCGGAAGTGCGGCGCCGCACGCAGGCGCTGACCGAGGATCTCATCGAACAGGCGCGGGCCGCCGGGCTCAGGCCCAGGGTGGCGCCCGCACCGGAGGAACGGACTGCCATCGTGATGCTGCCATTCGATGATCCCCATGCCGCTGTCGCCCGGCTCGCCGAGGCGCATTTCGTCACCGACGCGCGGCCGGGACATGTCCGCGTCTCGCCCTATTTCTACAATGTGCCCGACGATCACCGGGCGCTCATCCGGCACCTGACCCGTGGCTGACGACGAAACCATTCGCCCGCCCCTGCGTTCCGGCGGCGAGCAGAAGCGGCCGACCGAAGACGAAATGCTGCTGCAGGGGCCGGCACCGAAGTACCGGCCCGATGCCCTCCTCAAGACCGATCCCTGGCGGGTCTTCCGCATCATGGGGGAGTTCGTCGAGGGATTCGATGCGCTGGGCGACGTGATTGACGGCGTCACCGTCTTCGGCTCGGCGCGGACGCCGCCCACCGACCCCTCCTACCAGGCCGCGGTGGAAACCGCGCGCCTCCTCTCGGCGGAGGGGATTCCGATCATCACCGGCGGCGGGCCGGGGATCATGGAGGCGGCCAACCGCGGGGCGGTGGAGGGCGGCGGGCTTTCCATCGGCTGCAACATCGAGCTGCCGTTCGAGCAGGGCACCAATCCCTACGTGCGGCGGGGGATCAACTTCCGCTTCTTCTTCGTGCGGAAGACCATGTTCGTGAAGTACTCGTCGGCGTTCATCGTCTTTCCGGGGGGCTTCGGCACGCTGGACGAGCTCACCGAGGCACTCACGCTGATCCAGACGGGGAAGATCAAGCACTTTCCGGTGGTGCTCTTCGGCTCGCAATACTGGAGCGGGCTGGTGGAGTGGCTCCGGAACACGGTGCAGGCGGAAGGCAAGGTGGGGGCGGACGACCTCATGCTCTTCTCGGTGGTGGACACGCCGAGGGAGGCGGCGGACATCGTGCTCAAGGCCCGCGCCGCCAAGCCTGCCCGCATGCAGGGCGAGCGCGCCACCGATCCCGACTATCCCGATCGCTGACCAGGACGATTGCCATGACACGCCCATCCGCCGCCTACCTGCGCGGCCAGCGGATCAGCCCGAAGGGGATCACCGGCAAGGAAACCGCCGCCGACCTCATCGAGAACGCCTTCCTCGCCTACAACGCCGGCCGGCTGCGCGAGGGGTGCACGCTGTTCGTCCAGCGGATGCTGGAGCCGGAGGTGACGGTCGGGATGACGCTCACCGGCGCCATGACGCCGGCCGGTCTCGGCATGAGCTGCCTCATCCCGCTCATGGAAATGGGCTTCGTGGACTGGATCATCTCCACCGGCGCCAATCTCTACCATGATGCGCACTTCGCCCTGGACCTCCCGATGCACCGCGGCACCCCGCACGCGGACGACGTGGAGCTCCGCGACAAGGGCGTGGTCCGGATCTACGACATCTTCTTCGACTACAACGTCCTGCTGTCCACCGACGCGTTCATCCGCGAGGTCTCGGCCCGCGAGGAGTTCCAGCGGCCGATGAGCACGGCGGAGTATCACTACCTGCTGGGCGGCTACGTGCGGGAGCGGGAGAAGGCGCTGGGGCTCAAGCGGCGCTCGGTCCTCTCCGCGGCGCACCAGATGGCGGTGCCGGTCTACACCAGTTCGCCGGGCGACAGCAGCATCGGGATGAACGTGGCGGAGCAGGCGCTGGCGGGGAGCAAGCTCCGCTTCGACGTCAGTGCCGACGTGAACGAGACGGCGGCCATCGTCCTCGAGGCGAAGCGCACCGGCGGCCGGAGCGGGGTGCTGATCGCGGGCGGCGGGAGTCCCAAGAACTTCATGCTCCAGACCGAGCCGCAGATCCAGGAAGTGCTCGGGATCGACGAGCGGGGGCACGACTACTTCCTGCAGCTCACCGATGCGCGCCCCGACACCGGCGGCCTCTCCGGCGCCACGCCGGCGGAGGCGGTGAGCTGGGGCAAGATCGACCCGGACCAGCTCCCCGGCACGGTGGTCTGCTACATGGACAACACCGTGGCGCTGCCGCTGCTCACGGCGTATGCCTGTGCCCGCCACGCGCCGAGGCCGCTGAAGCGGCTTTACGAGAAGCGGGAACAGATGATGGGGCGGCTGGTGGACGAGTACCGCAAGGCGCTGGAGTTCCGGGACGAGCGGGCAGGGCACTCACAGGCGGAGATGGAGGGTCACGAAAGCACGAAAACCACGAAGGCCACGAAACCATGAATGTGTCTTCGTGGCTTCGTGGATTTCGTGTTTTCGTGACC
>DASTBA010000110.1:0-24923 GCA_035712285.1 Gemmatimonadales bacterium
CGCGGGTCGACGGCGCGTGGGGCGACCGGAACCTCCAGTGCACCTGGCCCGCTGACGGACGCTGAATGACGGCACTGGCAGGTCAGCCGTCCCCGATGGCGAGTGATGTCACGGCCGAGACCGTGGCCCCGTTGGCCTGGCAGGCCTGGCTCGACGGTACGCCCCGGCCCGGCTGGTCCAACATGGCGATCGACAGCGCCCTGCTGGATCTGGCCGGCCAGGGCGAGGCATGGCTCCGCCTCTACCGGTGGGATCCGTTCTGCCTCTCCTTCGGCCGGCACGAACCGGCGCTCCGCCGGTATGATCGTGAGGCGGTGGCCGCCCGCGGTCTCGACACGGTGCGACGCCCGACCGGCGGGCGTGCCGTGTGGCACGCCGAGGAACTCACCTACGCCGTCGCGGCGCCGGCGGACGCTTTCGGTGACCTCACCCACGCGTATCGGCGCATTCACGCCATGCTGCAGCGGGCGGTCCAGTCGCTCGGGATTCCGGCCCGGCTCGCAGCCGCGCCGACGGCACCGGCCGGCCTCGATGCCGGCGCCTGCTTTGCCAGTCCCGCCGGTGGCGAGGTGGTCGTCGGCACCGCGAAGCTGGTCGGCAGCGCGCAGTTCCGTCAGGGCAGCGCGCTCCTGCAGCATGGCTCCCTGCTGCTGGCGGGCGACCAGAACCTCGTGGCCGCGGTGAGCCGGGGCCCCGCTCCGGCGCCCCGCACGGCCACGCTCTCGGCGCTGCTCGGCCGCACGGCGGAGTTCGCGGACGTGGCGCATGTGGTGATGGATGCCGCACAGGCGTGGCCGGGGCGCTGGCACACGCGTTCCGCCATGCCGGATCGCGTGGCGGAGGCCGCCCGACGCCACGAAGCGCAGTTCCAGTCATCCGAGTGGACCTGGCAGCGCTGACCCGCTGGACTCCGGACGCCGCCATCGGCACATTGCAGAGCGTGCCACGCGCGCGACCCCCCGCTCCGGAGCCGCCCACGACGCACTATCCGACGTTCCTCTCACTCCTGCTCCTGCTCGCAGCCGCGACACCGGCCCGCGCCCAGGCGCCGTCCGGCACGATTGTCATCGTCACCGGCGAGCAGGCGACTGTCCCGATCCCGACCTTCATGGAAGGACCGGGCAACACCCGCGCAAACCAGGATCTGGCCGACCAGCTCTACCTCCGGCTCGCCGTGCGGAAGCCGGGCCGGGCCACGAGCGACGAGCGCGGCTTCGAGCCGCAGCTGGCACGGAGCTGGACCCGGCTGGATTCCCTGACCCTCGCCTTCGACCTGGATCAACGCGCCCGCTGGCACGACGGCACGCCGGTGACTGCGCGGGATGTGGTGTTCACCTTCCGGCGCGCCATGAGCGACTCGATCGCCCCGTCGCTGGCGAGCCACCTCCCCTATCTTGCGAGCGTCACGGCCAGCGGCGAGCACCAGGTCATCGTCCGTTTCTCGCGCGCGTATCCCGAACAGCTCTTCGACGCGACGTACTACGTCCAGCCGATTCCGGCGCACATCTTCGAAAACCGGCAGCCGCCATCGTCCGCGGGCGCGGTGGCCGCGACTCCAGTCGGTGACGGTCCCTATCGCTGGGTTCGCAGCGTCCCGGGAGAATTCATCGAGCTCGCCGCGGTGCCGGATTTCTTCCTCGGCAGGCCCGGCATCGGCCGGGTGGTCTTCCGGACCGCCACCGACCCGTCCGCGCGCCTCAACCTGCTGCTGAGCGGGGAAGCGGACGCCCTGTCCGCCATCGTGCCGCCACTCGCCAACCGCGACCGGCTGCTCGCATCCGGCGATTTCCGGGTGCTCACGATGGCCTCCAATCTGGTCGGCTACCTGCTCTACAACCTGCGCACGCCAGGCGATTCCGCCGCGCCGCACCCGGTGCTCGCGGACCGGCGGGTGCGGCAGGCGCTGACCCTGGCGCTCGACCGCCAGGCGATGGCGCGCTCGGTCTTCGGCGGCTACGCGAAAGTTCCGTACGGACCCGTGTCGCAGGTGATGTGGCTGAGCGCGGTGGCGCCCCGCCCATCCCGGCAGGACCTGGCCACCGCGCGCCGCCTGCTGGCCCAGGCCGGGTGGCGAGACCGGGATGGTGACGGCGTGCTCGAGCGGAACGGCACTCCACTGCGGCTGTCGGTCATCGTGCCGAGCACCAGCACCATGCGCCGGCAGCTGGCGATCGCCGCGCAGGAGCAGCTGCGCCAGGTCGGCGTGCAGCTCGACGTCCTGGTGCTGGAGCGGCCGGTCTGGCAGGAGCGGTTCGTGAGCGGCCGGTTCGATATCGCCTTCGGCTCCATGACCCAGTCGCCCACGCCTTCCGGGCTCAACGAGTCATGGACCTGCGCGGGATCCTCCAACGTCAGCCACTATTGCGACACGGTGGCCGATTCGCTGCTCGCCGCGGCGACGCTCTCGGTGGCGGATCCCGCCGCCACCTATGTCACCCTCCTCCGGCGGATCGAGAGTGACGCGCCGGCAACGTTCCTCTTCGCCCCGCTCGACGTGGTGGCGGTGCACAAGCGGTTCGACGGCGTGGAACTCCGCGACGGCTCGCCCTGGCTCATGCTGTGGCGCTGGCACGTGCGCCGCGGCCAGGAGCTCCCGCGCGACCGCGTGCCCCGCTGACATGCGCTGGCTCGCCAGCCGGCTCGGACAGGCCGCCGTCACGGCACTGCTGGCGATCACGCTCACCTTCTTCATCATGCGCGCCGCCCCCGGCGATCCGCTCGCGCGCCTCGGCGACGAGCGGCCGCTCACCCCGGCGGAAGCCGCCGTGCTGCGAGCACGGTACGGTCTCGACCAGCCCTTGGCCCGCCAGTTCGCAAGCTTCCTCTCGGGCGCGGTGCGCGGTGACTTCGGCACCTCCATCCAGTACGGCCGCCCGGTGACGGCGCTCCTCCGGGAGCGGCTCCCCGCCTCGCTTCTCCTGGGCGGCACGGTGCTGCTCCTGACCTTCGCCTTCGGCTCCTGGCTCGGCGCGCTGCAGGCACTTGGCGCGGGCCGTCCGGCGGACCGCACCATCGGCGTGCTCTCGCTGGCCGCCTACGCCACGCCTTCCTTCTGGCTGGGCCTGGTGCTCGCCTGGCTCGTCGGGGTGGAGTGGCGCCTGCTGCCAGCCACCGGCATGCACGACATGTTCCTGCCGCCGGATGCGCCGTTCGGCACCCGCGCGCTCGACGTGCTGCGCCATCTCGTCCTGCCGGCCCTCACCCTGGCCCTCGTCAACATCGGCGCCACGATGCGCCACCAGCGGAGCGCCATGCTCCTGGCCCTGCGCGAACCGTTCGTGCTCGGCGCCCGGGCGCGCGGCCTCGGCGAATGGCGCGTGCGCTGGCGCCATGCCTTCCGCAACGCCCTCTTCCCGGTGGTGACGCTCTTCGGCCTCTGGCTCCCCCTGGTGGTGGCCGGTTCGGTGTTCGTCGAGCAGGTGTTCGGCTGGCCCGGTCTCGGTGCACTCGCCGCCGACGCGGTCGGCGCGCGGGACTATCCGCTGCTCATGGGCATCACGGTGCTGGTCTCGCTGATCGTGGTGTTCGGCACCCTGACGGCCGACGCGGCGTACGCCCTGCTGGATCCCCGGGTGCGCCGGCCGTGACGACCGGGCTGGCGCGCGCCATGCGGGGCGCCCTGGAGCGGCCGTCGGGGCGCGCCGGTGCCATGGCGATCATCGCCATCATCCTCTTCGGTCTTTTCGCGCCGCTTGCCCTCCCGGATCCGGCCGCCCAGCCCGACATCGTCGCCGATGCGCTCCTCGCGCCGAGTGCCGAGCATCCCTTCGGGACCGATCAACTGAGCCGTGACGTACTCGCCCGGGTCGCATCCGGCACCCGGGTCTCGCTCACCGTCGCGGCGGTGGCCGTGGCCCTCTCGGTCACACTCGGCGCGCTGGTCGGACTGGTGGCGGGCTACAGCGGCGGCGCGGTGGATGCCGTGCTCATGCGACTGGTGGACGGTGCGATGGCGGTGCCACGACTCTTCATCCTGCTCCTGCTGGTGGCGGCGTGGGAGCGGATGCCGCTCCTGGCGCTGATGCTCGTGATCGGCGCCACCGGCTGGCTGGGCACCAGCCGCCTCGTCCGCGCCGAGGTCCTGCGGCTCAAGTCGGCCGATTTCGTCCGCGGCGCCGAAGCGCTCGGGGCAGAGCCGGGCCGCGTTATGTTTCGCCATCTGCTGCCGAACGCGGCCGGGCCGCTCCTGGTGGCAGCCACCCTCGGCGTGGGCGATGTCATCCTGCTGGAAGCCGGCCTGTCGTTCCTCGGGATGGGCGTGCGCCCTCCGACGCCCTCGTGGGGCGGGATGATCCTGGACGGCAAGGACCTGCTCACCGCCGCTCCCTGGATCAGCATCTTCCCCGGCCTCGCCATCGTGGGCACCGTGCTGGCCATCAACATGTTCGGCGACGCACTGCGCGCCGCCCTCGACCCGCGGGAGTCATGACCTCTCTGCTCGACGTCCGGAACCTCGGCGTCTCCTTTCCCGACCGCCACGCCGGGCGCATCCACCCGGTGGATGGCGTGTCGTTTACGCTGGAACGGGGCAGGACCCTGGCGCTCGTGGGGGAATCGGGCTGCGGCAAGAGTCTCACCAGCCTCGCCCTCCTCCGGCTGGTGCCGGCACCAGGACGGATCGAGGACGCCAGCCGCATCACGCTCGACGGCACCGACCTCATGGCGCTCGATCGCGAACAGCTCCGCCGGATCCGGGGCCGCCGCATCGCGATGATCTTCCAGGATCCGATGACCAGCCTCAACCCGGTCTTCCGCATCGGCGACCAGATCACCGAGGTGATCCACGCGCACTTCGACGTGCCGAAGGCGGAGACCCGCCAGCGCGCGGCGGCGCTGCTGCAGGAAGTGGGCATTCCCGATCCCGTGGCCCGGCTCGACGCCTATCCGCACCAGCTCTCGGGCGGGATGCGCCAGCGGGTGATGATCGCGATCGCTCTCGCGGGGGAGCCCGAACTGCTCATCGCCGATGAACCGACCACGGCGCTCGACGTGACAGTCCAGGCCCAGATCCTTGAATTGCTCGACCACCTGCGCGCCTCGCGCGGGATGGCCATGCTGCTCATCACGCACGACCTCGGCATCGTGGCGGGGCGCGCCGATCACGTGGCCGTCATGTACGCCGGCCAGATCATCGAGACAGCCCCCACGGCGGAACTCTTCGCACGGCCGTCGCATCCCTACACGCAGGGTCTCTTTGCGTCGGTGCCCCGGCTCACCGGGCCGGTGGGACGGCTCACGCCGATCGCCGGCACCGTGCCGCCGCCCAGCGCCTGGCCCGGCGGATGCCGCTTCCGGCCGCGCTGCCCGGTGCGCCACCCGCGCAGCGAGGAAGCGCCGCCCATGCTCGACGTGGCGCCGGATCACCAGATGCGCTGCTGGATCGCGGGAGATCCCCGGTGACCGGCGGCAACGGCGCTCCCATCCTCGAGGTGCAGAACCTCGTGAAGTACTACGAGAGCGGCGGCTTTCTCCAGCGCCGCCAGCCACCGGTGCGGGCCGTGGACGGGGTCTCGTTCACGATCGGCCGGGGGGAGACGCTGGCGCTGGTAGGCGAGTCCGGCTGCGGCAAGAGCACCGTGGGGCGCACGATCCTCCGGCTGCAGGACCGTACCTCGGGCACCGTGACCTTCGAGGACCGGGATGTCTTTGCGCTCGGCCGGGAGCCGCTGCGGACCCTGCGCCGGCGCATGCAGATCATTTTCCAGGATCCCTACTCCTCCCTCAACCCCCGGATGACCGTGGGCGAGGCCGTGGCGGAGGGAATCCGGATTCATCGCCTGGCGTCGGGACCGGCCGTTGCCGAGCGGGTGTCGGCGCTGCTCGAGGAGGTCGGGCTCGACCCGGGCTATGCCCGGCGGTATCCGCACGAGTTCTCCGGCGGCCAGCGCCAGCGGATCGGCATTGCCCGCGCCCTGGCGGTGGAACCGTCCTTCATCGTCTGTGACGAACCGGTCTCCGCGCTGGACGTGTCGGTGCAGGCGCAGGTGCTGAACCTCCTTCGCGACCTGCAGGAGCGGCGCGGCCTCTCGTATCTGTTCATCGCGCACGACCTCGCCGTCGTGCGGCAGATCGCGCACCGGATCGCGGTGATGTACCTCGGGCGCATCGTGGAGTCCGGGCCGGCCGAGGCCCTGCTCGCCGATCCGCGCCACCCCTACACCCAGGCCCTGCTCTCCGCGGTGCCGGAACCGGACCCGGATGCCCAGCGCGAGCGGATCGTGCTGGGCGGCGACCTGCCGAGTCCCGCGCGCCCGCCATCCGGCTGCCGCTTCCATACCCGCTGTTTTCACCCGCTGCGGGATGTCCGCTGCCGCACGGACCAGCCCGAACTTCGCCCGGTCGCCGGAACCAGGGTGGCCTGTCATTATGCCGAGACCGTGGCAGCCCCTGTGGAACAATCATGAAACGACAACCGGTATTTCAGGTGGACGCCTTCGCCGAGCGCCCGTTCAGCGGCAACCCCGCGGCCGTCTGCGTGCTGGAGCACGATCTCGACGACGGGCTCATGCAGCAGATCGCGATGGAGATGAACCTGTCGGAGACGGCCTTTCTCCGGCGGCGGGACGACGGCCGCTGGCAGCTCCGCTGGTTCACCCCGACCGTGGAAGTGGACCTCTGCGGGCACGCCACGCTCGCCAGCGCGCACGTGCTGTGGAAGGAACTCGCGGCACCGGACCGGCAGCTTGAATTCGAGACCCGGAGCGGCACGCTTCGGGCGCGCCAGCAGGCCGACGGCATCGAACTGGACTTCCCCGCCGTCCGCGTGGAAGCGGCGCCGGCGCCCGACGGACTGACAACGGCCCTGGGCGTACCGGCGCAGTCGGTATGGCGGAACCGGTTCGACTGGCTGGTGGAGCTGGATCGCGCCGAGACGGTGCGCACGCTCCAGCCCGATGTCGGCGCGCTCGGCCGCCTCGGCGCCCGGGGCGTGATCGTGACCGCCGCGGCGGACGATCACCGTTACGATTTCATCTCCCGGTTCTTCGCACCCGGCTCCGGCGTCCCGGAGGATCCGGTCACCGGATCGGCGCATTGCGCCCTGGCACCCTTCTGGGCCGAGCGCCTGGGACGCACGACGCTGACCGGTTACCAGGCCTCGGCCCGCGGCGGGATGGTCGGCACCGTGGTCCAGGGCGATCGCGTGCTGCTGCGCGGCCATGCCGTGACGGTGATGCGCGGCGAGCTGCTGCTGTGACGGATGCGCTGGCGGCGTTCGCGACGGTGGAACTCCGCGTCGGCAGGGTTACCCGCGCCGAACCCAATCCTACGGCGCGCAAGCCGGCCTACTGCCTGTGGATCGATTTCGGGGAACTGGGCGAGCGAACCTCGAGCGCCCAGCTGACGGCGGTCTATGAAGCGCGGGAGCTGGCAGGGCGGCTGGTCATCGCCGCGATGAACCTCGGTTCGCGACGGATCGCCGGCTTCGAGTCGCAGGTGCTCGTCCTGGGGCTGCCGGACCAGGACGGCAATGTCGTCCTGCTCCAGCCGGAGCGGGATGTTCCGGTGGGCGGCCGGGTCTACTGAAGATCAGCCCGGCGGCAATGAGTCCGTGGACGGGCGCAGCAGGAAGCCGGTGACGGTGCCGTCCGGCGCCAGGGTCCACTGCAGCAGCACCTGGGCATCGGAGCCGCCGAAGCGCGCGAGGCGCGAGTACACGGTCAGGGAATCTTCCCGGGTGACCCGCTCCGCCGGCGCACCCTGTTCCGGGCCCAGGGTCTGCACGCTGCGGCTCGCGAACCGTGCGAGGGCTTCCGGCGACTGGAACGTGAGCTTCATTTCCGGGGAGAAGCGGGCCCAGAGCCGCGGGAAATCCTGCCGGTACAGCCACTCCGTGTAGGTGCGTCCCTGGTCGCGGGGACTCTCCCCGGCGCCGGTGCAGGCACCGGTCGTCAGGACCAGCACAGCGAGCAGCCGCCCGGAACCTCGCATCGTTTCCTCCGCTTTCCTCGGATGCATGGAGCGTAGCACCGCCGTTCTCCCCCGCGCAACCCGGAGTCTGCATGCAGGTCTATCTGTCGGTTGACATGGAAGGCATTGCCGGGGTGGTGCATGAGCTCCAGACCGACCCGGTGAACCCGGCGGTGGCCGCCGACTATGCCCGATCCTGCGCCCTGATGACGGGAGAGGCGAACGCGGCCATCGAGGGCGCCCTGGACGCCGGCGCCACGCGGGTGGTGGTGAACGACAGCCACTGGCTCATGCGAAACCTGATCGCGGCCGACTTGCATCCGGCGGCGGAGCTGGTGAGCGGCAGCCCGAAGCCGCTCTCCATGATGGAAGGCATCCAGGAAGGGTTCGATGCCGCGTGCCTCATCGGCTATCACGGCCGGGCCGGCACCACGGCGTCCGTGATCGACCACACCTACACCGACCGGGTACACGAGGTGCGCGTCAACGATCGCCCCGTCGGCGAGCTGGCGCTCAACGCGGCGGTCGCGGGCTGCTTCGGCGTGCCCGTTGCGTTCGTCTCGGGCGACAATACCCTGGTGGTGGAGGCGCGCGAATTCCTCGGAGAATCGGTGGGTGCCGTGGCGGTGAAGCAGGGCATCAGCCGCTATGCGGCGCGGTGCCTCTCTCCTGCCGAGGCACGGCGCCGGATCCGGGCCGGGGTGGCCGAGGCGCTCAAGCACCCGCACGACCGCTTCGCTTTTGCCGCTCCCGTGACGATCGAGACCGACTACGCCCGCAGCGTGCATGCGGACATGGCGGCACTGCTGCCCGGCGCCGAGCGCACCGGCGCGCGCCGGGTGCGCTATGCGCACGCGGACTATCTCCAGGCCTTCCGCGCCTGGCGTGCGATGTCCGCCCTGGCGGCGGCGGAGTAGCGGATGCCGACCGTGCTGGTATCGGGCGCAAGCCGGGGAATCGGGCGGGAACTGGTGCGGCAGTGCCTCGAGCGAGGCGACGAGGTCGTGGCGATCGTCCGGCGGGCCGCCTCCGCGGCGGAATTGCGTGCCGAGTTCGGGAGCCGCCCCGTGATCCTCGAATGCGACGTGACCGATGAGCCGGCGCTGCGCGCCGCGCGGCACGCGCTCGACCGCCGGGTCCAGGCCGTTGATATCCTGGTCAACAGCGCGGGACGGTACTCGTTCGTCTCCGAGCACTGGGATCCGGGCCGGACCACCTTCGATGCGCTGACGCACGACGAGCTCATCCAGATCTTCGACGTCAATGCCGCCGCGCCGATGCTCGTCATCCGTGCCTTCCTCGACCTGCTCCGG
Source organism: Gemmatimonadales bacterium (assembly GCA_035712285.1). GTDB lineage: Bacteria > Gemmatimonadota > Gemmatimonadetes > Gemmatimonadales > GWC2-71-9 > CAMLHP01. The sequence goes on from DASTBA010000110.1 coordinate 9,222, forward strand.
CGCGCCGCCCGGCCCCGCATCCTCAACCTGACGTCCTTGCTCGGCTCGGTCTCCCACCGGACCCAGCCTGGGGACTACGCCTACGCCGCCAGCAAGGCCGCCCTCAACATCATGACCCGCGTGTTCGCCGCCGAGTTCCGCCCGCACGGCATCATCGCCGTTGCCGTGACGCCCGGATGGGTGCACACCGACATGGGCGGCGCCGGCGCGAGTCTCTCGCCGCAGGCATCGGTGCGCGGCCTGCTCGCGCTGGCGGACGGCCTGACCATCGCCGACACCGGGCGGTTCGTCGACTACCAGGGCGAGACCCAGCCCTGGTAATCAGGCACGTCTCAGCGTGAAGATCGGAAGCTCCGGCGGGCAGCAGAACCGCGCCTCGATCTCCACCGTGCCTACGCCCCGCGAGACGTACAGCGGCGCCCGGCCCGTGCGATACCACCCATTCACGTAGCGGCCCGAGCCGACCGGCGTGTACGGCACCCAGCCCGGCAGGCGGATCTGCCCGCCGTGCGTGTGCCCGGAGAGGAGCGCTGCGGGAAGGCGCGGAATCGCGGCCGGCAGGCGGTCGGCGTAGGCCGGACAGTGCACCAGCCAGATGTCCGCGTCCGAGAGTGACGGATCCAGCACCTGCGGGCCGGGCGACGGCTCCTGATACAGTGCATCCCCCAGCCCGGCGATGCCCAGCCGCGCGCGGCCCCGGGACAGCACCATCCGGGCATCCTGCAGCATCGTGGCGCCACCGTCGGCGTAGGCGCGCGCCAGCTCCGCGTCGGCGATCTTCGCGCGGCGCTCCCAGTTGCCGAAGATGCCGATGGTGGCGAGCGTACCGCGCGCTTCGCGGACGAACCCGGTGAGCAGGGGCAGCGCCTCGCGATGCTCGACCAGGTCTCCGGTGCACACGACGATCTCCGGACGCTCGCGCGCCAGAATGGCGGCGGCATGCCGCGCCGCACGACGGTTGCCGGGAAAGTGGACATCGGTCACGTGCGCGATCCGGAGTCCGTCGAACTCCCGGCCAAGCCCCGGCACCGGCAGCTCCGTGCGGGTGACGCGGACTGCGCCCGGCTCGATCCCGAACGCATCGAGGCCGGTGCCGAGGCCCAGCAGGCCGCCAGCCGCCAGGAAGCGGCGCCTGGTCCAGGCACCCGGTGATCGAGGGCCCGCTGTGCGAATGTCCGGCGCTGATTCATCCCTCACCTATATTGCTCCTGTCTCTCGTATCCACGCCGCCATCAGGGAGTCCGGAAGATGCCGCGAATCACGGCGGGCCTGATCATGACCGTCCTGCTGTCCGCTCCGTCCGTCGCCGCGGCACAGGGCATCCCCGCGATGGCCGATTCGGTCGAGCGGCGTCCCGACTCGCTCGGTACCGTGCGGGAACTGCCCGGCAGCCTCACCGATGCCCCGGCGGACAGCGCCGACGGCCCGCTGCTCTACCTGCCCGGCGTCGCCGGCTCCCTCAGTGGCATTTCCATCCGCGGCTCTGCGCCATCCGAGACCGGCACGCTGGTCAATGGAATAGATGTAACGCCGGGCATGCGCGGCCCGGCGGTGGGGCTGCCGACCAATGCTGCCGCTTCGGCATGGGTGGTCACCGGACCGGCATCGGCTCGCACCGCCGCCGGACGATCGCTGCAGTTCGAGATCGCCGGCGCGCCCGATTCGTCCGGGGCACGCTTGCGGTATTTCACCGATCGCCTGTCGGGGGCATCGAGTCTCGGCTTCAACCGCTTCGAGCTCGCCACCGGCCTGTCGCGCCGCACCTTCCGGGTGTTCGCCGCGGGGACGCTCACCGGCCAGAAGGCCGCCGATTTCGGTACCGATGCGCGGAGCGTGCCGATCTTCGCGCCGGCCGGCCTCGACACCTCCATCACGTTCCCGGGTGAGTCCGGCGATTCCATCACCGAAGACGTGGTGCAGTGGGCGGCAACCCGCGGCAACTGCGACACCTTTTCGAAGAGCACCAACGCCGGCATCGCGGACAACTACGGCCTGGATTGCACCGGCGACCGGACACCGGGCACCGCGCAGTCAGCGTACAGCGTGGCGGTCAGCGCACAGCTGGACCTGAATCGCACCGCGAAGCTGGAATTCCTGGGCCTCAAGTCCCGTTCCGATGCCCGCGAGTTCGATTACCGCAGCATCCGCGATCCTGCGAACCTTCGCGGCGATCAGCAGCTGGCGAGTGCGTATACCGTCACGCTGTCGGGCCAGCTGGGCCAGGGACCCATGCCGGGGGCGTATCGCATCGGCGTCTCCCGCCAGCAGAACCAGCTGATGGCGGGGCCGCTCACTGCCGAGAGCGAGCTCAAGACCCGGGACCCGTCGCTCGGCCTGATGCTCTCCGGTCTCGGCTTCCGGTGGGACTTCACCAGCTTTCCGGTCGACAGCCAGCTGGTGGACAACTATCGCGCCCACCGGACCACCAGTCGCATCACGCCGTACGACCTGCTGAACGTGGACCAGTACAACCTCGTGGACCCGTACCGGGATGGTCCCTACGCCACCTCCGGCTTCTTCGAGCGTGGCGGCCCGGTTGGCCTGCTCGACCTCCAGCGCGAGAAGCGGACATTGTTCTTCGGCGATGCCTCATGGCGCACCAACCGGAATTCCGTGCTTTCCGTGGGTGGGAGCTACACCCGGTACGACATCGCCAGTTATGCCAGTCAGCTCACCTCGCTCGTGTTCAGCGACATCTACATCGAGAAGCCAGCCAGTGGCGCGCTCTATGCCGAGCAGCGGTTCACCTATGGCAAGGCGGAACTGTCCGCTGGCGTCCGGTACGACTTCTTCTCGTCCAATGCGGAACGCCCCGCCGCGCTCGATACGCTGCCGTTCATTCCGGGAACGAGCACGCCCAACCCCACCTATGGTCAGTACCAGCAATATCCGGCCATCTCGTCCTACGGTGCCCCCGGCCAGACGATCGTGATCAACGGCCGCGTGCTGCCGCTGGTCTCCACGATCAAGGACCGGCGCCACAGCGGATGGAGCCCCGCCCTTCGCGGTGCGCTGCAACTGGGTCGGGACACTCGCCTTCGCGGCGGCATCGTGCGCGAATTGCGCATGCCGGATCTGGCCCTGGTGTACGCGGGGGTGAACACGGACCTGAATATCACGAACATCGGCCAGGTGTTCGGCACCGACCTCGATTTCACCCGGTCATGGCGTGAGGAGCTCGGCCTTACCCAGTCCCTGGGACGTGCACTGGCGCTCGATATCGTCGGATATCACCGCTCGAGCGACAGCGTTCCGGCAACGTTGATCCAGGGTGTTCGCAACCCGCTTCGCAACAACACGCCGACGAGCCTGCTGCGCTACGCAGCGACAGCCGGCAGCGGGATCACCGGTGGCGAGATTGCGCTTTCGTTCACGAGCCCGTGGCTGAGCGCCGCCGCCGGGTATCGTCATCAGGGCACCAGCGCCACCGACTTCACGATCGGAGGCATCTGGAACCGCGCCGACGTGTTCACCACCACCGTGGCGTTCCACGCCCCGCCCGAATTGCGCCATGGGCTGTTCTCGCGGGCCAGTCTCTGGGCGGGGCTGCGCGTTGCCGGCGGCATGCGCTACGTCAAGTGTTTCTCGTCATTTGGCGTACCGCCGGGTGATTTGTTCGCCGAGGCCGGAGAGCCGTGCCCGATCTTTTCCGGCGGCCTCATCACCGGACCGACCCGGGGCGAGAAGCACCTGGATCTGCGCTTCTCCAAGGCGCTCACACCGGGGCCATATGCTCCGCGCCTCTTCGTGGACGTCCGCAATCTCTTCAACTTCCGGAACTCGGTACGCCAGTACCAGGACACCCTGGCCGCTGCACAGGGCAAGCTCGAGTTTATCGCCGATGAGCAGGCCGCCTACCACGACGAGGCCACGAGAAACGGGGCCTCAGCATCGAACGGGGACATCAACCTCGCCTTCCCGGACGCGTCCTGCGCCGGATGGGTCAATGTCGGTGGCTCCGGCGCCGCCCCCAACTGCATCGCCCTCAAGCGGGCCGAAGCCCGCTTCGGCAACGGCGATGGCGTCTTCACCACGGCGGAACAGGCCGCCACCGCCGGGGCGCTCTTCGGGGCCACCTCCGGCACCGACTTCCTGGGCACGCCCCGCCGCATCCGGCTGGGAATCGAGATGGGGATCTAGGATTCCGGCGGCAGGCGCCGCTGCTGGGCGGCGCCCGCCAGCTGGGCGAGCAGCGATCGGGGCGTCAGCCGCACCGCCTGTGCATGCAGCTTGTTCACCACTCCCGGGACCACGATCCGCTCGCCCCGCAGGGTGGCCGCGTAGGCGATCTCCGCCACGCTCCGCGCATCCATCCGCACCCCGAGCGCCGGCGCCGGCGCAAAACGGGCCCGTTCCGCGAAGCCGGTGGCCGTCGGCCCAGGGCAGAGGGTCGTGACGGTCACCCCCGTCCCCCGCAGTTCCACCGCGATGGCCTCCGAGAACGAGAGCACGAACGCCTTGGTGGCGAAGTAGATCGCCTGGAACGGTCCCGGCTGGAACGCCGCGGTGGAAGCCACGTTGAGAATCCGGCCCCGTCCGCGCTGGAGCATCCCGGGAAGAAGCCGCTTGGTGAGCTGCACGACGGCGTCCACGTTAAGCGCGATCATCGCCAGTTCGTCCGCGAGATCGGTATCCGCGAACCGTCCGGCTCCGCCGTATCCGGCGTTGTTCACCAGGACGTCCACCCGGAGGTCGGATGCCGCCAGGGTGGCCACGAGGCGCTCGACGTCGCCCGGGCGGGAGAGATCGGCCGGGATCGTGGTGACGCTGGCGCCATGCAGCTGCCGCAGTTCGGCGGCGACCCGGGCCAGCCGCTCCTCGCTCCGGCTCACCAGCACCAGCCCGAACCCGTCGCGCGCAAAGAGCCGGGCCAGCTCCCGGCCGATGCCACTCGACGCGCCGGTGACGAGCGCCGTCGGCAACCGGCCGGAAACCGTGGTGGCGGGCGGCGGGACGGTCAGCGGTGCGCGCCCGGAGCCGGTGGCCCCAGTACGAGGCGCCGCAGCGTCAGCGCCAGCAGGCAGGCCGCCACCGCCGGCAGAAAGGCCAGCAGCGTCGCCGCGATGTTGGGACTCGGGGGAAAGCGGATGTCCCGGCTTGTCAGTGTCGCCCAGATGTAGACCGCCGGCACGCCGAGTCCTATCAGGGTCGCCGACATCCAGGCAAAGGACGGCTTGGCCAGCGTGAGCACCAGCGATGCCGCCGCCAGCAGTCCCGCCGTCACCAGCGTATCGCCGGTCTGCAGGTTGAAGAACCCGCACGCCAGCCCCGCCGCCAGCCCGATGACCAGAAACAGGAATCGCATGAGCCATCGCCCTCCCGGACGCATCCGGACCGTCGAGCCGTGTCCTTCCGGCAGCAGGATACCCAGTGCCGCCCCCGTATAATCCGTCCCGATGCGTTCCCGCGCCAGCGCCGCAGCCGCCCGGCCGCGGGCCTGGTTGGACTCTGTCATGAGTTCCAATGTAGGCGGCATCGCGTCGTCATGACGTGACGCATGCCACTCATGAAATCCTCGTGATCCCGGCCGCCGGTTCGGGCCGGGACTCCGGCAGTCCCCCGAAGCGGCGCTGGCGCCGGTGAAAGGTGTGCAGCGCACCGGCCAGGTCCGCTTCGCGGAAGTCGGGAAACATCACCGGCAGGAAGACGAGTTCGGCGTACGCGCTTTCCCAGAGCAGGAAATCGCTGAGCCGCTGCTCGCCCCCGGTCCGGATCAGCAGGTCCACATCGGGAGAGCGGGTGGCGCCGTGATCCACGATGGCGAGCAGCCGCCCGAAGTTTTCACGCGAGATCGCCGGCTGTGCCGCCAGGCATTGCGCGGCGCGGAGGATGCTGTCCCGCGCCGAATAGTCCACCGCGATCCGGAGATGCAGGCGCGACCCGGCCCGGGTAGCCGCCTCGGCGCGTTCGATGGCATGCAGGACGGATGCCGCCAGCCGGTCGCGCCGGCCGATCACCTGGAGGCGAACCCCGGTTGCGACGCAGCGCGGGGTTTCCGCCCGGAGATACTCCCGGAACAGCCGCATGAGCCACTGTACCTCGCGCGCCGGCCGCTTCCAGTTGTCAGCCGAGAACGCGTACAGCGTGAGCGTGTCGATGCCGGCCGCCGGCGCGGCCTCGACGGTGCGGCGCACCGCCGCCACACCTTCGCGGTGGCCGGCTGCCCGCGGCAGGCCGCGCGCTTCGGCCCAGCGCCCGTTCCCGTCCATGATGATGGCTACGTGCAGCGCACCCATGCGAAGTCCTTTATCATATAAAGTTGCGTCCGAAAAAAAAGACTGGCGCCTACCCCCGCCGGGTGGCGCGGATCAGCGCCTCCATGTGCGCAAGGTACTGCTCGAGCGCCTTCCGTCCGGCCGCCGTCAGGCGGAAGTCGGTGCGCGGCAGCCGCTGCTCGAAGGACTTCTCGCAGGCCACGTACCCGGCGTCCTCCAGCTTGCGCGCGTGCACGCTCAGGTTGCCGTCGGTGGTCTCCAGCAGCCCCTTCAGTTCGTTGAAGCTCAGGGAGTCGTTGACGGCAAGGGCACTCAGGATGGCGAGCCGCATGCGCTCGTGGATCACCTTGTCGAGCGCCAGCGCCCTGCCCTCCGCGTCGCCCCGGACGCTCGACAGTGGCTGGGGTGAAGGTACCGCCTCCCGTTTCCGGGCAGCCTGACTCCTAGCCACCGTACCTCCGTGCAATCAGGTATCCGAACACCACGTGCAGGCCGCCAAAACCGGCGGCAAGGAGCGGGCCGCCCCAGGCGTCCGGCGCAATGAGCGCGACGGTGCCAAGCGCCATGAAGCAAAGCCCCATCACCGGAACGATCCGCACCGAGAACGCGCCGCCGGTGACGACGCCGGTGCCGTAGCAGAGCAGCCAGAGCCCCGGCAGCACCCGCAGGAACCCGGCCCGGTAGAGCGCGAAGGTCAGCAGGGCGCCCACGATGATGGGGGGCGCATAGCTCAGGAAGAACCGGCGCCCCTGATGCCCGAGCAACGGCGCCCCCAGCCGGCGTGCCTTCCGCGCCATGGCCCAGGTGCCGATGCCGGCCCCCACCAGCGCCTCCCCCATCCAGACCGCGAGCCACCCATGCGCCGTCGGCATCCGGCCGGCCAGCGCCGCTGCCATCAGGGCGGAAACGCCCATCACCACGCCCCCCCAGCCCGGCACCGCCGTGAACGATCCGGCCCGTTCCATCGCCGACCGGATGAACGACAGGTTGTCCATGGCCCGGTCATGCAGGGCGGCTGGAGGAGAGGGCGCGGGGCGGCGGCCGTCCATGATCTACTTTACACAATAAAGTAAGAGCCATCCGCCGTCAACCCGGCCCGCGCCCCGGATGGGCATGGGCCCGGTTGCGGGAAGCCTCAGAGCGCCGACGTGCAGTGGGGGCACTTCTTGGCTGCCAGCGGAATGGCGGTGGCACAATAGGGACAGTCCTTCGTGGTGGGTGCGGCAGCCGGAGCCGGACCCTGCATCTTGTTCGCCGCACGGACCACGAGGTAGACGCAGAACGCGACGATCAGGAACGCCACGATCGAGTTGATGAACATGCCGTAGTTGAGCGTGACTGCCCCGCCCGCCTTGGCATCGGCCAGTGAGGCGTAGGGTCCGGGATGGGCCAGCCCGTCCTTCAGCAGCAGAAACTTGTCCTTGAAGTCCACGTGACCGAGCGCCAGCCCGATCGGCGGCATGAGGACATCGTCCACCAGTGACTTCACGATCGTGCCGAACGCCCCGCCGATGATGATACCGATGGCCATGTCCAGCACGTTGCCGCGCATGATGAACGCCTTGAAGTCCTTGAGCATGTGCCCCTCGCTGTGGGTAGGCCTACGGGAGAGACCTCGGAACACCGGCCAGGAAATCCTTCGCCGTCTCCAGGTCCTCGAAGGCCCGGAGATCCCGGCCGGTCAGGTGCATGATCGCGCTGAACACCGCCCGCATGAGGCCGGAGAGCCCGACCACGGCACCGACCCGGACCCAGGGCGCGTTGTGCTCCGCCAGCTCGCGCACGGCGGCAAGCACGTCGGCGTCGAAGTTCGCCCCGGCAACATGGGTGAGGGTGCGCAAGGTCCCGTCCCGCGGCAGGTCGGCCACCAGCTCGCGGGTCTGCCGGATCAGTGCCAGGGCTTCGTCCCGGTGCTTGACACCGGCGTAGTCGAGGAACAGAATCGGGACTCCGTGATGCGCAATGAATCGGGTACCGGGCATCGGGCTCGTCAGGGTGGCGTGCGCGATCGCTTTCCAGAACATATAGGGCTGCCCGCGTCCGCGCGGAAGAGGCCCGCCGGCCGTCCTGTGCGCACACCGGACCCCGGCGCGTCCCCACCCGCACACCTGACGGAGCACGGCTGATGCGATCCTGGCGGCGGTCCCCCACCGCGCGTGGCGGTCTTGTGCTGCTCCTCCTGCTGGGCGCCTGCTCCCATGGCGAGCCCTTCGCTCCCGGCACCTACGGCAGCAGCGAGCCGTTCCAGAACACCGTTCCCCTGCGCCTGACCTACGGCGGCGGGACCGACCCTGCCTGGCTCGACACCGGAACCATCATCTACAGCTTCGAGTCCAGCGATCACCGAACCAGCGCCGGCCTGCCTGACGAATGCCTCGGCCTGCTGCCGGCCTCCGGCGGCCGTCGCACCAGGGAGATCTGCAGTCGCTCCCGCCTGGATGCCGACACCCTCGACAACTTCTACCTCGCCGCCGCCCTGGCTGACAGCACCCTGGCGTTCGTGGCCGATCACATCCCCCTGGGCCTTGGCTCAAGTCTCGGCGGCGGGATCATGGTGGCTCCGTTCGACTCCGCCCCGCACGGCACGGTCCTCAGGAGCTTCCCCTTCGCGAGCAGCGATGGATTCATGCTGTTCCCCGGTTCGCTGCGATGGCTGGGGTCGGACGCGCTGGTCTTCCTGGCTGACGAGCAGGTAAGCGTCGAGCCCTGTCCCACCTGCGATCCGGACGTGTATGACCGGTGGAAGAACGTCTTCCGCGTTGGGACCGCGGGCGCCGCACCGGCCGAGATCATCCCGGGCACCCGGTTCGCCACGTCGGCGGCGCCGGGCGCGTCAGGCTCGGAGCTGTACCTCACCTTCGGCAACGACAGCCTGCTGGTGCGGCGCGACCTCGCGGCCGGCGCCAATACCGTGGTGGCCAACTTCGGGCCCGACGCCTGGCCCAGGGACGCCGATTACGCCGCCGGCCGCATCGTGCTGGTCCTGGGCGGCAAGGTCGGCCATCACACACTCACCGAGGGTACCGAGGAGACCCCCGTCCAGGCCGATGATCAGGGTGGCTTGCTCGCCGTCGTGGACGCGGCCACCGGGACGACCGCCGTGCTGGCGACGCCGGGCCTTTTCTTCCGGCGCCCCCGCCTCAGCCCCGACGGACGGTCCATCGTTGCCGAAGGATATGCCGTGACCATCAATCCGGTTCCCGGCGGTGCTGATACCACCGTGTCGCTGACCGGCGACATCTACCGGATGGAACTGCCATGAACGGCCGAGGCGGTGCGGCGATCGCCGCAGGTCTGGTCGTGATGCTGCTCACTGCAACAGCCCCGGCCGCCGCACAGTCGGCCGGTGCCGTCGCAGGGCGGATCACCGACAGCGCCTCGGGACTGCCGGTCAAGGGCGCACTCGTCACCCTCGACGAGGGGCGGCGCGGCGGCGTGACCGACAGCGCCGGCCTCTACCGCATCCGCGAGGTGCGGGCCGGCGTCTACACCCTCCACGTGCGCGCCCTGGGCTACGCCCCGGTGCGGCGGGACAGTCTGCTGGTGCAGGCAGCCGGCACCAGCATCGCGAACGTGGTGCTCCGGCCGCGCACCGTGGAACTGGCCCCGATCATCGTGGAATCGGCCGACCGGGTGCTCGATCCCCTGGCTACCCAGACGGAGCAGGTGATCACCAGCGAAGACCTGCGACGGCTGCCGGTGAGCACCCTCGACGAGGCCCTGGCCCTCTCCGCCGGCGCGGTGGGCGAAAGCTATCGCGGCGGCCGGCTGGGCCAGCAGTCGTTCATCATCGATGGCCTCGGCATCAAGAACCAGCTCGACGCATCCACCGGCTCCCTGGGCATCCAGTTTCCGCCCGACATGCTCACCGAGGCCTCGCTCATCACGAACGGCTTCTCGGCGCGCTACGGCCAGGCGATCTCCGGGTTGGTCAATGTGGTGACGAAGGACGGCGGGGAACGCTGGGCCGGACGGGCGGCCTATGAATCCGACCGGCCGTTCGGCACCGGCTGGGACTACGGACTCGACCGCGCGGTGCTGGAAGCCGACGGACCGATCGCCGGCGGGATCCGCGCCGTGGTGTCGGCCGACGTCACCGGGCGGCTCGACGCCGATCCGGTGAACGCGCCCCGCCCCGCCAATGCACTCGACCCGCGGGCGGCCAACCCCTGGATGCTGCCGCACAACAGCGGCGAGCAGTACAACGTCGGCGGCAAGCTCACGATACCGCTCGGCAGCCGGGAGACGGTGCGCTTCTTCGGGCTCCGCTCGATCGACCAGCGGCTGCTGTACGACCCGGTCTTCAAGTACGACCCGTCGGGCGGCCCCGGCCAGCGCACCGCCGGTACGCTGGGCAGTTTCCACTGGCAGCATACCAGCGCCCCCACGGCGCGCAGGCCCTTCGTCGCGGACCTGCGGCTGTCCCTCTTCAACCGCGACTTCATCCGCGGCGCGCCGGACAGCCTGCCCGACTACCGATTCGGCGCGTTCACCGGATCGCGCCTGCATGTCGTGGGTGAGGAGCTTGCCCGCAGCATGGACACGCTCGCCGCTGACGCGCCGATTCCCGGGCTCACCCAGCCGACGTTCAGCACCGGGACGCCGTGGGGGGTGCCCGCCTTCTTCCTGGCCGGCGGATCCCGCGGTGATCTGGCCTGGAATCACTTCCGCGAAGTGCGTTCACAGCTGGATCTCACCTTCGGCGCCGGCGCGGAAAGCGACCTGCACGCCGGCGCGGAAGTGGTGAAGCAGCAGGTGCGCACCTTCCAGCGGGTCCTCGGCTACCTGCCCATCGGCGACTCGGTGCCGCCTGCCACGGCATCGGAGTTCTCGCCGCTCGCGATCGCCGCCTACACCGAAGGCCAGTTCCGCGTCGCCGAGCTCGGCTTCACGGTGGGCATCCGCATGGACCGGTTCGACACCCGCGCCGACCTGGCGGGCGAGCCTGCAAAGGCGAAGACGCGCTTCAACCCGCGCTTCGCCGCCTCCACCGTCTTCCGCGGCGCGACGTTCGTGGCCAGCATCGGACGGTTCAGCCAGGCCCCGGACTATCAATACCTCGTGGATGCCGCATTCGACGACACCACGCGAACCGGGCGATTCCGGCACGGCAACCCCGACCTCGGATTCGAGGACTCCTGGCAGGGCGAGCTGAGCCTCCGTGCGCGGCCGCGGCCGAACCTGGCCGTCCGCGCCAGCGTCTACGTGAAACGGCTGGAAGGGCTGATCGCGTCCGAGCCGCTGGGGACGAACCCCGACTCCTCGATCTTCGGCAATGGCGACATCGGCACCGTGAAGGGGCTGGAACTGCGCCTCGACCGCGACCTGGTGCGCGGTGTCGGCATCCGCGTCGCCTATACACTCCAGCAGGCGACCGCCTCGTCCTCAAGCGCCTTCCTGCTCCGGCGGGCGATCCGCATCGATTCGCTGACCCACGACACCATCTTCCCCGCCAAGGTCGAGTTTCCGCTCGACTATGACCGGCGACACACCCTGACACTGATCCTGCAGGCCCAGGTGCCCGACAGCGTCGGCCCCCGACTTGCCGGCATCCGGCCGCTCGCGGGACTCGAGGCCGCCCTCATCGGCCGGGCCAACTCGGGCCTGCCGTATAGCAGCCGTCCGCCCGGCACCGACACGCTGGGCACCCTGCCGAACAACGCGCGCCTGCCGTTCAACTACACGGTGGATCTGCTGGTCCGCCGGCCGCTGGTGATCGCCGGGCTCCGGGGCGGTGTCTACCTCGATATCCGGAATCTCCTCGACCGCCGCAATGTCCTGGCGGTGCGGCGCGACACCGGCACCCCTGATGCAAGCGTCGACGACATCACCGCCCTGGCCACCGCCGCATACCAGGCCCATCCCGAGGCCATTCCGTACGAATCGCCCCGGTACCGGGCCGACGCCGACCTGAATCACGATGGCGTTGTGGCGGGGCAGGCGGAGCTGATGCCGATGTATGAAGCGGCCGCACGGGACATCACGCAGCCGTTGTTCGCCTTTGGGCAGCCGCGCCTGGCACGGCTCGGCCTGGAGTTTGTCTTCTGAGGCGCTAGCGCGGGTTGGCCACGGTCGGATAGGCCACGTCCGGCGGTGCGTCGCCGTTGGGCCAGTCATGTTCCTTCCCGGCGAGGTCCGGCCTCGGCTGGGCGTTGATGTACGCCGCCACGTCGGCTGCCTGGGTGTCGGTCAGCGTGCCGGGCTTGTCGAACGGCATGTTGTGCCGGATGAAGGATGCCGCGGTGCGAAGCCGGGCCATGCCCGCACCGATGTTGTAGCTCCCGCTGCCCCAGACTGCCGGGCCGGCTCCGCCCGAGCCATCCGCACCATGACAGCGTGCACAGTTGGCGCTGAAGACGGCAGCGCCCGCTGCCGGGTCCCCATGCAGCAGGGTGAATTTCGGCAGCCCCTGCCCTTGCACCGACGCACCGGCCGGCACACCGCGCGACAGCCAGGCGAAATAGGCCACGATATCCCGCATCGCACGACTGTCCGCCGGCAGCGCCGAGCCGTTCATGGACCGCACGAAGCAGTCGTTGACCCGGTCCTCGATCGTCTGCACCCGGGCGCTGCGGGAGCGGTACTGCGGATACCGGGCGTAGACCCCCACCCAGGGCATCGCGTTGGCGCGGGTGCCGTTCTCCGGATGACAGCTGGTGCAGGCCAGGCGATTCCCGACATTCCCGGGCAGGCTGTCGAGCGTGCGGCTCAGCACCGCCCGGCCCCGCCGGATCGCCTCACCGAGCGGCCCGGCGGGAATCGTGGAATCGGCGGGAACCTGGAGTGCCACCACCGGCGGTGACTCGCGGGGCGGGCGGGCCGGCGGCTGTCCGCAGCCTGCCACGGCGCTCCCGATGACCAGGAGACCACAGCAGCGGGACAGCCGCAAGGCATGCATGCCGGTCAGGGCCGCGCGAGCATCCGCTTGATCGGCTGCACGAAGACCAGCAGCAGCAGGCACGCCGCCAGGACGAAGACGGTGACGGCGGTGAAGATCTGGGCGGTCGAGAAGCTTTCGTACAGCCCGGCGACATTGCCGCCGATGAAGTTGCCCACCGATGACGCCAGGAACCACACGCCCAGCATCAGGCCGGCGTAGCGCGCCGGGGCAAGTTTCGTCATGGCCGAGAGGCCCACGGGACTCAGGCAGAGTTCGCCGATGGTGTGGAAGAGATACGTCATGACGAGCCACATGGCGCTCACCTTGGCCACACCGCCGGCCGAGAACTGCGCGGCCGGGATGAGAACGGCAAAGCCGAGCGACAGGAAGAAGAGCCCGAACGTGAACTTGGTCGGCGTGGACGGTTCCCGCTTGCCGAGCCAGAGCCAGAACCAGGCGAACACCGGTGAAAGGATGATGAGGAACAGCGAGTTCACCGACTGCAGATAGGACGCGGGCACGTTCATGCCGAGGAAGCTGCGGCTGGTGCTCTGCTCGGCGAAGAGGTTGAGCGTGGAACCCGCCTGCTCGAACGCCGACCAGAACACCGACGCCCCGAGGAAGAGCACCAGGATGACGAGATGGCGCTTGCGCTCCTCCCGGTCACGGCTGCCGGCGGTGAGGAGCCAGACGAAGAACAGCACGGAGGTGCCCAGCAGCAGGACGGCCATGACGCGGTTGACCGTGGCCATGGCGGCGATGGCGCGATTGCTGGCGATCACCAGCAGTGCGCCCCCCCCGATGAGCAGCGCGAGCATCGCGCCGAGTGCCGTCTTCCGGCCGCTGTCCGAGAGCGGATCGGCGGGCTGCCGCCCGGCGCCCCGCAGGTACTTGTTGCCCAGCAGGTACTGAATGATCCCGAAGAACATGCCGACGGCTGCCGCGCCGAAGCCCCAGTGCCAGCTCCGGTTCGGGTCCATGCCCCAGCTCGCGAGCAGCGCATGGAATCGCGGGTGCTGGGCCAGGAAGCCGCAGATGAGCGGCGCGGCGAAGGCCCCGAGATTGATCCCCATGTAGAACAGGGAGAACCCCGAGTCGCGGCGGGCGTCCTCGGCGGAGTAGAGCTGCCCCACGATCGTCGAGATGTTCGGCTTGAGCAGGCCGGTGCCGAAGATCACGAGGAAGAGGCCGAGCAGGAAGAACGACATCCCTTCCATTGCGAGGGAGATGTGGCCGAACATGATGATGATCCCGCCGATCAGCACCGCCCGCTGCTGGCCGATGACCCGGTCGGCAAACCACCCACCCGGCAGTGCCGTCAGGTAGACCATCGAAGTGTAGAGGCCGTAGATCGGGCCGGCGGTGGCCGCGTCGAATCCCAGTCCCCCGTTCGCCACCGACGCAGTCATGAACAGGATGAGGAGCGCGCGCATGCCGTAATAGCTGAAGCGCTCCCACATCTCCGTGAAGAAGAGCGTGGCCAGCCCGCGCGGATGCCCGAAGAACCCGCGGTCGGTCGAAGAGTCGTGGGCGGCGGACGGAGCCGCCTGTGAGATCGAGGCCAAGAGTGGTCTCCGATGGAGAGTTGGGGGGCAGCCGCGTCAGCCGTCGCGGCCCAGTTTGCGCTTGAGATGAGCCAGCTGCGCCTCGACCGCCGCCTCGCGCAACTTGCGCTCGGCGTCGGCCTTGAGCAGCTCGCCCTCCAGGTCGAGGTCCGGCCGCGCGCCGCCGGCCGCCGCGATGTCCTGCCACGCGCGCTCGATCGAGTCCGGCGCCCGGGCACCCTGCCCCGGCATCCGGGCGCGGAGCTGGGTCGTCATCTCCTCCAGTTCACGCTCCGCCAGCGCCAGCTCGTCACGCTGCACGGCGACTTTCCGCTCGAGGACGGCGACCCGTTCCTGATGCCGCGCCGAAAAGCGGGCAGCGACGTCCATCGTCTCGGTGTCCCCGATGTTCTCCGCCAGGCCCCGGCGCCGCACCGCGTCGTCCAGCTGGCTCCGCTCGCCGGCCAGCTCACGCTCGGCACGGTCCAGCGCCTCACGCATCGCGGCGACACCGACCCGCATCTCGATCACGGCATCGCGCAGCGAGGCTCCCGCCTGCTCGGGCGCTTCGGCAAACAGCCGTTCCAGACGGGCCTTCAGTCCGTCAAAGACTGACACGCTGCTCCTGACGAGGGGAATCGGAAAAAAGGTTACGGGTACCGTCCGGGCCCGTCAAGCGACCGGCCGGGGTGATGGAACAAGGCGTTATCTTTCCTGCGACTCCCCCGACGGAGCAGGCCATGCCTCGCATCATGCCGTTGCTGGTTCTGGTTCTGGTCACCGCCTGCGGAAAAAGTGAGGGCGGCGGCGCCAGCTGCGGCATCGCGGCCATGGTGGGCCCGTCCGCGCTGCTGAACCAGTTCACCATTCCCCGGATGACCCTGAGCGTGCCGCCCCGCGGGCTGCCGGAGCGCCTCCCGGCCCGCGTCGCCGCCGGCCCGGCCTTCTCCAGTGTCATCGGCAAGAGTTCCGAGGCCGACTCCCTGCTGCTGGCAGGCGTCGAGGGCAAGGCCCCGCCCGAATTCGTCCTGGGCTTCGGGGTGCTGGTCATGGCCAGTGGCGG
>DASTBA010000111.1:0-12433 GCA_035712285.1 Gemmatimonadales bacterium
TCTGGAAGGACGACGTGGGGGTGGAGCACGTACGGATGTACGGGATCACGAAGGGCGAACCGACGGACTGACAGACGGCCACTGTCCGTCAGTCCGCCTACCGCATGACCGTCCTCATTCCCGATGGCGCATACCGGTCACCGACTCCCGCGCCGGCTGGTGCTGCCTCGTCGAGATGCCGCATGTCGACCTCGCTCAGCGCGATCCCGGCGGCGGCGGCATTCTCCTCGAGGCGGGCGGTCGTCCGCGTGCCCGGAATGGGCACGATGTCGTCGCCCCGATGCAGCAGCCAGGCGAGGGCGAGTTGCGTCGGCGTGATGCCCTTTTCGGACGCGAGACGCGAGACGTGGGACACGAGTTCCAGATTCCGCTCGAGGTTTTCGCCCTGGAAGCGCGGATGGCGACGCCGGGAATCGTTCTCGGCGAGCGAATCCATGCTGGTGATCCTGCCGGTGAGCAGCCCGCGCCCGAGCGGGCTGTAGGCCACGAAGCCGATGCCGAGCTCCCGGCAGGTGTCGAGGCCGCCGGTCTCGATCTCGCGGGTCCAGAGCGAGTACTCGCCCTGCAGGGCGGTGATCGGATGCACGGCATGCGCCCGGCGAATCGTGTCCGGCTTCGCCTCCGACAGCCCGAGGAAGCGGACCTTGCCGGCCTCGACCAGCCGCGCCATGGCGCCGACCGTCTCCTCGATCGGGGTGTCGAGATCCACGCGATGCTGGTAGTAGAGGTCGATGTGATCGGTGCCGAGGCGGCGGAGTGATGCGTCGCAGGCGGCGGCCACGTACTCCGGGCGTCCGCTGATGCTGAACTTCGACGGATCGGCGGGATCGCGCACATTTCCGAACTTGGTGGCCAGAGTCACCTCGCTGCGGCGCCTCGCGATGGCGCGGCCCACCAGCCTCTCGTTCTCGCCGATGCCGTACATGTCCGCGGTATCGAGGAACGTGACACCGATATCGAGCGCGCGGTGGATGGTGGCGATGGATTCCGCCTCGTTCGCCGGGCCGTAGAACTCCGACATGCCCATGCAGCCGAGCCCGATCGCGGAGACCGCGAGCCCCTGGCTGCCCAGTGCGCGTGTGTGCATGTCCTAGACCTAACCGCCCGCCTCCCGGACCACAACCCGCGGCACCGCCTACCGCGCGACCAGTGCCTCCGACTCCGCCTTGGGGGGCAGCAGCGCGGTGCCGGCCAGCTCCCGGCTGCGCCAGACCAGCATCGGCACGCGGGTGGTGCGGAGCAGGCGGTCAATGACGCTGCCGAGGAAGACACGATTGGCACTGCTGCGGAAGTGGGCGGCAATGGCCAGCAGGTCGGTGTCGCGCTCCGCCACCAGCTCCATGATCGCGGCCGGCGGGCTCTGGTGGATCACGGCGCGGGGACGGACCGGGATGCCGGCCTGCCGCACCCGGCCGGCGACGCGCTCGAGATACCGCTCGGCATCGGCCGTGCGCGCCTCGACCGACGGGCCGGTGAGCATGGCGCCGGGGAAGGGCAGCGGCGTCACCACCGACAGCAGGTCGATGGTGGTGAGCTCCGGGCGGGCGAGCGCGATCGCGAATTCGACCGCCAGTTCCGCCTCGGTCGATCCGTCGAGCGGCACCAGAATCCGGCGGGGATTGACGGGCGCCGTGAGCTTCGAAGCGCCATCGCCGGGACCGCGGAGCAGCAGGCAGGGCAGGCCGCTCTTCTGCACCAGCCCGTTGGCCACGCTGCCCAGCCACATGCGGCCCAGGGCGCCGCGCCCATGGGTGTGCATCACCACCAGGTCGATCGAATGGCGGGCCGCGTAGGCCAGCAGCTGGTCGGCCACCGGGTCAATGCCGGCGAGGACCTCGTGCCGTACCACCACCTGGTCAGTGCGGGCGATGTGCCCGGCCCAGCGGCTCAGGTAGCCCGCCAGCTCGTCCCGGGCGATCCGGTCCAGCTCGTCGCTGGGGCTCACCGGATACTCCGGCGCCAGCGGCGCGCCGAGGCCGGCGATGACGGGCAGACTCACGCCGACGAAGTGCAGACGGCCGCCGTGCCGCTCGGCCAGTGCGGCGGCGACCGGGATGGCGTCCTCGGCCAGACGGCTGCCATCCAGTGGAACCAGGATCTCGTTGTACATGGCGACCTCCGCGACCAGCGTCCGCTGCAGCTTCCCGGGGATGGTATCCACAAGCTGCGTCACGAACGGGGAGGGAATGATGAAGACCATGCGAAGGCTTCCTCATCAAAGTCCGCTGGCCAGGTTCATGGTGCGAGTGCATCGTGAAGGAATGACGACCCTGCCTCACGAGGCCCTGCGATCCTGGTTCCTGGGCCCCCACGCCGAAAACGCCGCCCTGCTCGAGCGGCTGATGACCGAGGCCCTCCGCGACCACGTCTTCTGGCGGCGCAACTTTCATCCGGAAGACGGGATCACGATCCGCGAGTCCGACAAGCGCAGTCCCGGATTCGAGCAGGCGGTCGGCACGCTGACGCAGGAGCTCATGGGACTGCTCGCGGCGCTCAAGCGCGACATTCCCTTCTTCAGCGGCCGGTACAAGGGGCACATGCTGTACGAGCCGACCCTGGCGGCCCAGGTGGGCTACATGGCCGCGCTCCTGTACAACCCGAACAATGTGGCGGCGGAAGCGGCGCCGGTGACCACCGCCCTCGAGCTCGAGGTGGCCGCCGCGCTCGCGCGCATGATCGGCTATGACGAGCAGGCCGCCTGGGGCCACCTCTCGTCGGGCGGCACCGTCGCCAACTTCGAGGCGCTGTGGCTCGCCCGGAACATTCACTACCTCCCCGTGGCCCTGGCGCTCGCCGCACGCGACCTCGGCGTGTCGCTCGATGTCGCGACCGCCGACGGCTCGCACGTCCCGATCGAGTCCCTGTCACTCTGGCCACTGCTGAACATCCCCAATGCGAGTGCGCTGGACCTGCTCGACACCCTGCGCGCGTCGGCGCCGCCCGAGGCGGTGCGCGCAGCGCTCGACGCGCACTCGCTGGCGACGGTCGGGTACCAGGAGTACGGGGTGCGGCTGGCGCACTGGTTCGGGGACACGCTCCCGCCGGCCGTGGTGCTTGTCGCGGCGACGGCGCACTACTCGTGGGAGAAGATCGTGCGCGCGCTCGGGATCGGCAGCGACCAGGTCGTCTTCGTCCCGGTGGATGGGGCATGCCGGATGGACTGCGACGCGCTCTGGGAGGAGCTCCAGCGGCTCGCCGCGCGCCGGACGCCGGTGCTCGCCTGCGTGAGCGTCTGCGGCAGCACCGAGGAAAGTGCGGTGGACCGGCTCGACCGGATCGTGGAGCTCCGGCGCCGCGCGGGCCGCGAGCTCGGCGTGGCGTTCCACCTGCATGCGGACGCCTGCTACGGCGGGTACGCTGCGGCCATGACCCGCCGGGCCGACGGCAGCCGGCGTCCCGCGGAGGAGGTGCGGGCGCGCGCCGGTGCCGATTGGCCATCCGACGGGCTGATGGCGTCGCTCGAAGCGCTGGCCGAGACCGATTCCGTATCCATCGATCCCCACAAGCTCGGCTATATCCCCTATCCCGCGGGCGCATTCCTGCTCAGGGACCGCCGGGCGCGCAGGCTGGTTGCGGTCGACCCTCCCTATCTCACGCACGCCGGCCCAGGCCCGGCCAGCGACGCCGAGTTCCTGGGGCGCTACATCTTCGAGGGCTCGAAACCCGGCGCGGCGGCCGCGTCGGTGTGGCTGTCCCACAAGGTGCTGCCGCTCGACGAGCGGGGTTACGGCTACCTGGTCGAGCGCACCGCTCTTGGCGCCCGTCGGTTGCATGCGGCCCTCGCCGGCGCTGCGCTCGACGGCTTCCGCATCATCATGCTGCCGGAGCCGGACATCAACATCGTCTGCTTCCTGCTCGCCGATGACGGTGCCGCGTCCATTGCCGATGTCAATGCCCTGAACGAGGGCATCTACCGCCGGATGAGCCCGCTCGGTGGTGGGCCGCCGCCGGAGTACTACCTCACGCGCACCCGGTTCCAGACGCCGATGTACGACGGGACGATCGCGCCGGTGCTCGCCGCCCTGGGGGTGGGGTCGGTGCAGCAGTGGAAGGAGCGGGGTGAGGACGGCCTCGTGGTGTTGCGGGCGACGGTCATGGATCCGTTCGTCGCCGACGAGGCTGGCACCGATCACATCGAGGGGTTCATTGCGGCGGTAGGAGCCGCCGCGGCTGCCACAGCCAGACGCCACCCGCAATCCCGTCCGTATTCGGCACCACGCTGACGTCGGCGGGCAGCGCATCGCGCTGGATGAGCCGGGCGTTGCCGCCGCCGATGTAGAGGTGGTCGAACGCCGTGAGAGAGCGCAACTGCTCCACGGCGCGCCACAGGTTCCTGCGCCAGCGCTTCTTCCCGTGGTCCTCGAGCGCCGCGTCGCCCAGCAGGTCCTCGTAGGCCTGCTTCTTCCGGAACGGGTGATGGGCGAGTTCCAGGTGCGGCCCGAGCCGTCCATCCTCGAAGATCGCCGATCCGAAACCGGTACCGAGGGTGATCACCATCTCGACGCCGGCACCGGTGATCGCTGCGAGCCCCTGCACGTCGGCATCGTTGGCCACGCGCGCGGGTTTGCCCAGCCGCTGTTCCAGCGCCGCCTGCAGGTTGAAGCCGCGGAAGGCGTCGTCGCCCAGGTTGGCAGCCGTCCGGATCACGCCGTGGCGAACGACGCCGGGGAATCCGGCGGCGATGCGATCGAACGCTCCGAGCGGGGCCACGAGGCGAACCAGCGCATCCAGCAGGATCCCGGGCGTGGCCGGGTCGGGCGTGTCCACCCGGACCTCGTCGCTCAGGAACGATTCGTCGTCGGCCACGAGCGCGGCCTTGCAGTGCGTGCCGCCGATGTCGATGCAGAGAGTCGTAGGCATGAAATGATGATAGATGGGAAGACCGGAAGGCGGGAGGATCGTCACCCCGGCGACCTCGGGGCCTGGCTGGTGGGCTCGCCACGAGTCATGGATCGGCCGCCTGGCCAGCCAGCGCCGGGTAGAGATCCACCCAGTCCGGATTCATCGCCTCGATGAGATCGAGCTTCCATTTCCGGCGCCATTTCTTGAGGGCCTTCTCCCGTGTGATTGCCGATCGCATCGTCGGATGCAGCTCGTACCAGACAAGAAGACTGACCATGTATTTCGATGTGAACCCCGGCACGAAATGCTCGCGATGCTGCCATACGCGCTGCACCAGTCGCGACGTCACCCCGACGTAGAGTGTGCCATTCCGCTGGCTGGCAAGGATGTAGACGCACGGTTGTTTGTCACTCATGCGGCAGATGCAGACGACGGTCGCATCAATCCGTCATCAAAGGAGAGCGGTGGCGCGCTTCTGCACCATCGGTTGGGTGCGCTGGGCCCCGGCTCTCGCCGGGGCGACAACCCTCGCCAGGGTGACAAGCCTCGCCGAGCGACGCGCATCCGGCTGGGCACCGCGCTACGTTTCCGCCATGCAACACGAATCCGTTCTCATCGTCGGTGCCGGGCCGATCGGGCTGGCCTGCGCCATCTCCGCCCGGCGCCGGGGCCTCGATCCGCTGGTGGTGGACGCCGGCGCCATCGCCAATTCCATCTTCCACTATCCGGTGGGGATGACCTTCTTCACCACGCCGGAGCGGCTGGAAATCGGCGGCCATCCGATCGTCTGCGCCGGGGCCAAGCCCACCCGCGAGGAGGCGCTCAAGTACTACCGCGGCGTGGCGCGGGTGGAACGGCTCCGCATCCGGACCTTCACGAGGCTCACGGACGCGCGACGCGAGCGCGACGGCATCCGGTGCGTGCTGGAGGGTCAAGCGGTCCGGGAGGAGGTGACCTGTGACACGCTGGTGCTCGCCACCGGCTACTTCGACCGCGCCAACCGGCTCGACGTGCCGGGCGAGAACCTGCCGCTGGTCCATCACTATTTCGATGAGGCGCACCTCGGCGCCGGGCTCGACGTCGTGGTCATCGGCGGCAAGAACTCGGCGGTGGAGTCGGCGCTGCAGCTCTACCGGGCCGGCGCGCGCGTGACGCTGGTGTACCGCGGGGCGCAGCTCAAGCCCAGCGTGAAGTACTGGCTGCGGCCCGACTTCGAGAACCGGGTCAAGGCCGGCGAGATCCAGGCCCGCTTCAGCGCCGAGGTGCTGCGGATCGAGCCGGCGGCAGTGGTGATCCGGAATGCGGGCGGCGGCGAGGAGCGGATCCCGGCCGACCGGGTCTATCC
The DNA here is from genome assembly GCA_035712285.1 of Gemmatimonadales bacterium. Classification (GTDB taxonomy): domain Bacteria; phylum Gemmatimonadota; class Gemmatimonadetes; order Gemmatimonadales; family GWC2-71-9; genus CAMLHP01. The sequence continues at coordinate 6,188 of DASTBA010000111.1, forward strand.
GCTGATCGGCTTCCAGCCCGACTTCGCACTGTTCCGGCGGATCGGCATCGAGCTCGACGCCGACGGGCGCCCGTGCCTCGACCCCCACACACTCGAGACCAATGTGCCGGGGGTGTACATGGCCGGCAGCATCGTGTCGGGCCGGGCGATCTCCGAGGTCTTCATCGAGAACGGGCGCTACGACGGCGAGAAGATCTTCGGCAGCGCGGCGGAGCGGGCGGCGGCGGAGTCGCGCTACGGCGAGACGCCGAGGCCGGTGGGGGAATAGGCGGGCAGGTCGGACAAGGCGGGCGAGGCGGACATGTCCGCCCTGTCCGCCCCTTCCGCCCTGTAGTTACCTTCTATCGTCTCCCACCCAGGCATCCCATGGCTGAGCTTCTCGAACGGCTGCAGTCCGCGCTCGGCGACGGCTTCCGCGTGGAGCGCGAACTGGGCGGTGGCGGCATGAGCCGGGTCTTCCTGGCGGAAGAGACCCGCCTCGGGCGCCGGGTGGTGATCAAGCTGCTGCCGCCGGAGGCGTCGGAAGGGATTCCCGCCGACCGGTTCGAGCGCGAAATCAAGGTGGCGGCCTCGCTGCAGCATCCCCACGTCGTGCCGGTCCTCAGCGCCGGCACCGCCGACGGGCTCCTCTACTACATCATGCCGTACATCGAGGGCGAGTCGCTGGCCGCGCGGCTGGCACGCACCGGCGCGCTGCCGGTCGGCGAGGCCGTCCGCATCCTCCGCGACGTGTCCGATGCCCTGGCGTACGCCCACGGCCGCGGGGTGGTGCACCGCGACATCAAGCCCGACAACATCATGCTGGCCGGGCGCCACGCGCTGGTTACCGACTTCGGCGTGGCCAAGGCGGTGAGCGCGTCGGTCAACCGCAGCATGGCGCTCACCACCGGCGGGGTCACCATCGGGACCCCGACCTACATGGCGCCGGAGCAGGCGGCGGCCGATCCCAACCTCGACCACCGCGCCGACATCTACGCCCTCGGCGTGGTGGCGTACGAGATGCTCTGCGGGCGGCCGCCCTTCATGGCGCCGACGCCGCAGGCGATGCTCGCCGCGCACGTGACGCAGAATCCCGACCCGGTCAACGCGCACCGCCAGACCATCCCGGCCGACATCTCGCAGATCGTGATGCGGTGCCTGGAAAAGCATCCCGCCGACCGGTGGCAGAGCGCCGCCGAGCTGGGCGAGAAGCTGGAGATCGCGACGACGCCGTCGGGCGGGACGCCCTCGGTGCCCACCGCCCCGGTGCCGGCGCTGCGGATCGCGGCCGAGCGCTCGGCACGGCTGGCCCACCCGGTGCGCGTGACGCTGCTGTTCGCGCTCGCCACGGTGTTCGTGACCGGGATCGCCTTCGCGCTCACGCGGATCCTCGATCTCGCCGACTGGGTCTGGATCGGCGCGCTCATCGTCATGGCGGCGGGGTTCCCGGTGATGTTCTACACCGGCCGCCTGGAGCGGAAGCGCGCGGTGCTCCGGGCCACCGGCGCCTTCCGCTACGAACCGGAACCGGTACACCAGCAGTGGTTTACCTGGCGCCACGCCCTCTGGGGCGGCGCACTCTCCCTCGGCGCGCTGCTGCTGCTCACCCTGGGCTACGGGATCTCGCGTCATTTCGGTGTGGGACCGGGGGCCACGCTGCTCAGCGCCGGCACGCTCAACAATGCCGACCGGCTGGTGCTGGCGGACTTCGCCAACCGCACCAGCGATTCCACGCTGTCGGGCTCGCTGGCGGAAGCACTCCGGGTGGATCTCGGCCAGTCGAACGTGGTGAAGCTGGTGGGCCAGCAGGAGATCAACGAGACGCTGCAGCGGATGGGGCAGCAGCCGGGCATGCCGCTCACCGAGGCGCTGGCCCGGGACGTCGCCCGGCGTGCCAATGCCAAGGCGGTGGTCTCCGGCGAGGTGGCGTCGCTCGGCTCGGGCTACGTGCTCACCGCGCGCCTCATGAACACCGACGGCGCGGTGCTGGTGCCGCTCCGCGAGACGGCCAGCACCGGCGCCGACCTGATCCCGGCGCTCAACCGGCTGTCCAAGTCGCTGCGGGAGAAGATTGGCGAATCGCTCCGCACCATTCGCGGCAGCGACCCGCTGGAGCAGGTCACCACGGCGTCACTGCCGGCGCTGGAGCTCTACTCCCGCGCGCAGCGCGCCTTTGACGCGAACGACTACCAGGCCGCGCGGGACCTGCTGGTGCGCGCGGTGCAGGCCGACACCAGCTTTGCCATGGCCTGGCGGAAACTCGCCGTGGTCATCGGGAACATGGCGGGCAGCACGTCGCAGCAGCGCGACGCCGCCAGTGCCGCCTTCCGGCATCGCGACCGGTTGCCGCCACTCGAGCGGGCCCTGACGGAGGCGTACTACTACTCCAACGTCCAGTACAAGCCGGACGACGTGGTCCGCTCCTACCAGCGCGCGCTCGACATCGACTCGCTCAACCCGGTGGCGATCAACAACCTGGGCCTGATCTACAATACCCTGGGCGAGTTCGCCAGCGCCGAGGCCATCCTGCGGCGCGGCATGCGGCACCAGCCCTCGCTCACGATGTACGACAACCTCAGCCAGTCGCTGCTGAACCAGGGCAAGTACGCGGCGTCGGACTCGGTGAGGGCGGAGCTCAAGGCCCGGGCGCCGGCCGCGCCGATCACGATGGCGGACTTCGCGTACGCCGCGTCGGTCCGGCGGGACTATGACCGGATCGATTCGGTCGTGCGCCCGATGGCGACCGGGAGCAGTCCGAATCGCATCGCGCAGTTCTTCCTGGCCAACGTGCTCGAGGTCCATGGCCAGCTCCGCGCGGTGGATGCCGAGTTCGACGGCATGGTGACCCAGGCGCTCGCCGATGGCGACTCCTCGCTCGCGATGGGCCTGCTGCTGGCGCGGCCGGGTCATGACCTGGTCCAGCGGGGCCAGGCCGCGCGCGGGCTCGCGCTGCTCGATTCGCTGCAGCGGACGCCGCTCTTCACGGCGCTCCGCCCGCAGGACCGTCCGCTGGTGGGGCTGGCCGAAATGCAGGCGCCCTTCGGCCGGGCCGCGGAAGTCAGGCGGCTGCGAGCGGAGTGGGAGCGGACGGTGCCGGAGGCAGAGCGCAAGCCCTGGCAGGAGCCGGCGTGGGACGCGTACGTGGCGGGCGCGGAGGGGCGCTGGAAGGACGCCGCAGTGGCGGCCACCCGCGCCGTCGGCACGGTGCACTGCGCGCCCTGCGGCCGGCACTTCGTGGCCCAGGCGTGGGACCGTGCCGGTGTGCCCGACTCCGCGCTCAAGTATTACGAGCAGGCCGCCACGCTGCCCAATACGTCGGATGACGGCGTGGAAGACGCCATCTGGCAGCCGTCCACGCTCCGTCGCCTGGGGGAGCTCTACGAGTCGAAGGGCAACCGCCAGAAGGCGCTGGAGTACTACGGGCAGTTCGTGGCGCTGTGGAAGAATGCGGACGCCGATCTCCAGCCGCAGGTGAAGCAGGTGAAGGAGGCGATGGCGAAGGTGGCGGCGGAGAGGTGACGGGAAGGCGGCTGGTCGCTCTGTCACCCTGAGCGCAGCGAAGGGGCCGAAGCTCGCACCGAGTTTCGGCCCCTTCGGTCACTTCGTTCCCTCAGGGTGACAACCCTCGCCCTTCCTACCCGCCCATCCCGAAACAGCATCGCGGCTTCCCCTCATACGAACAGCACCGCGTCAGCGACTCGCCCAGCATCGCCTCGAGGAAAGCCTGCATCGCCGCGCAGACCTCGTGGCGGCGTTCCACGGCCACGCCGAGCGGGCACGCCGACCCGCGCAGCAGCACGCTGCCGTCCTGCTCCACCAGCTCGACATCGGCGCCCAGCTGCCGCATGACGTCCGTCGCCGCTGCCAGCCGGCGCTTCCGGTCGCCGGTCGGGGCGGGGTAGGCGTCGGCCAGCCGCTGGCCGGCATTCACCATCACCGCGGTCAGCCCCGGCCCGTCCATCCGCTCCGCCAGGGTGGTGACGAGCGACGTGAACATCGGGGCGTAGGCGCGGGAGAAGAGCGCGTCCGCCTCCGGCGGCACGTCGTACAATACGGCTGGCTTGCCTGCGCCGGCCTGCTTCCGCACCCCCGCCACCCGGACCAGGCCGTCCCGCTCCAGCGGCCCGAGCTGGGCCCGCACGGCGTTGTCGGTGATGCCCAGTTCTCGAGCCAGCTCGTCCACCGTCTGCTCACGGCGGCGCAGGAGGCTCACGATCCGGCCCCGGGTGGTCTCCCACAGCTTGTTGTTCCACATGGACTTAGTCGCTCCTCCAGGGCCACAATATGGCACAGGCCGCCAGAAAAATCAATAAGTCAAATAAATACTTGACATTTTGTTGACATGGTGGCATGTTGGCGTCGCGGAACCGAGGGCCCCCACCTCCGATTCCCGGAACCCAAGCCCGAGGTGCACCATGTACCGATCGCTTCGCATGCTGGTGGCGGTCTCGTCCGCCGCCCTCCTGGCGCCGCTGACGCTGAGCGCGCAGGACTCCGCCAAGAAGCTCGACGATGCGACCATCGCCGCGATCTTCGACGCGGCCAACACCTACGACATCGAGACCTCGGGCCTCGGCGCGGTCAAGGCCAGTGATCCCGCGGTCCGCCAGATGGCGGCGAACTTCGTCCGGGACCACAAGCAGGTCCGCCAGATGGGCCGGGACCTCCTTGCCAAGCTGCACGTGACCCCGACGCCGCCGGCGGGCGACAAGAGCGCCGCCGCGACCGCCGCCGAGATGAAGAAGCTGCGCGGGCTGTCGGGCAAGGCGTTCGACAAGGCGTACCTGGATTACGAGATCGCCTTCCACCAGAGCGTGATTGACGCCGTCACCACGACGCTGCTCCCGGCCATCCAGAATCCCGAGCTCAAGGCGCTGGTCGAGAAGGTCGCCCCCGCCTTCCAGGGGCATCTCGCGGGTGCCAAGCACCTCCGCGAGAAGATGGGCGCATGAGCTCGCGCATCCGCGCCCTCCGCTCGCTGGCGCCGCTGCTGTTGCTGGCGGCGCTCGCGGGCTGCGGGGGTGACAGCGGGCCCGGCACCGACGTGGATCCGGTGCTGGCGGCCCAGGGGAAGGAGATCTTCCGCTTCGATACCTTCGGCGACGACTCGTTCTGGACCGACACCCTGCGCCTGCACGAGGTGATCCAGTCCGGGGTGAGCCCGAGCACGGCCCTCGCGGTCGGGCTCAAGGTGGATGCGGACAAGCTTCCGCCCGGCATCCTCGGCACCGTGGACCTGAATGATCCTGCCACCACGGTGGCGCTCCTCAAGCTCGGCGCCGTCATCGGCGTCAAGGGCACGGTGGCCACGGTGAACGGCAAGGACAGCCTGACGGCAGTGGGGATCACCTGCGCCCTCTGCCACTCGACGGTGGACAATACCGTGGCGCCCGGCATCGGCCATCGCCTGGACGGGTGGCCCAACCGCGACCTCAACGTCGGCGCCATCGTGGCCCTGAGTCCGGCACTCCAGGATCCCGCCGTGCAGGCGGTGCTCACTTCATGGGGACCGGGCAAGTACGACGCCTACTGGAATCACGACGGCCGCAACAACCCGACCGTGATCCCGCCGGCGTTCGGCCTGCACGACGTGGCGCTCGAGACCTTCACCGGCGAAGGGCCGGTGTCGTACTGGAATGCCTACGTGGCGGTGACGCAGATGCATGGCCACGGCAGCTTCTCCGACCCGACGCTCGGCATTCACGTCGAGCAGACCCCGGACCTGGTCACCTCCAAGCTGCCGGCGCTCCGGGAGTACCAGCATTCGCTGCCGGCGCCCACGCCGCCGCCCGGCTCGTTCGACGTCGCGGCCGCGGCGCGCGGGAAGGCGCTCTTCACCGGCCAGGCGCGCTGCAGCCAGTGTCACGCCGGGAGCTCGTTCACCGATGCCGGCAAGCGGCTCTACAGCCCGGCCGAGGTGGGGATGGACCCGACGCTTGCCGAGCGGGCCACAACGGGCAAGTATCGTACAACCCCGTTGCGGGGCGTCTGGCAGCATCCGCCCTACTTCCATGACGGGAGTGCGGCAACGCTGGATGCGGTCGTGTCGCATTACGACCAGCTGTTCCAGCTCAACCTGACGCCCGACCAGAAGCGGGATCTGGTGGAGTATCTCAAGTCCCTCTGACGCGCTGATCGCGGCGAGGAGCATCCCATGGGTGGAGACAGCACGGAACTTTCGGGTCCCGATCTGGGAGCCGGCATCGCGGAATCGGAGCTCGCGGACGGCAGCATGCTCGCGGGCCATGCCGGCGGGGAGGCGGTGCT
>DASTBA010000112.1:0-3102 GCA_035712285.1 Gemmatimonadales bacterium
AACGCATCCAGCATCTTGCGGGGCGGGAAGGTAACGTCCAGTTGCCGCTCGTGGATCAGCGCATCCCCGGGAGAAAAGAGCACATAACAGCGCGAAGGCTGCCCGTCGCGCCCCGCGCGCCCCGCCTCCTGGTAGTAGGACTCGGGCGTGGGCGGTATGGTCCAGTGGACTACCGTGCGCACTCCCGGCTTGTCGATCCCCATGCCGAAGGCCGACGTCGCCACCACCACATCCGTCTCGTCCCGGAGAAACCGGTCCAGGCAGGCATCGCGCCGCGTCCGCGACAGCCCGGCGTGATAGGCCTCCGCGCTGTGGCCGGCGTAGCGCAGCGCGCGGGCAATCTTCTCGGTGGACCGGCGGGTGGAGGCGTACACGATGGCCGTCTCGCCCCGGGCCAGCAGCGAGCGCAGCATCGGCAGCCGATCCTTCTCCTTCCGGATCGTCCGCGCGCCGAACCAGAGATTGGGCCGGTCGAAGGATGCCAGATGGAGATCGAACGGAACGCCGGCGCCCAGGAGCGAGTCCATGATGTCACGGCGAACCGGCGGCGTGGCGCTGCCGGTCAGCGCCGCCACCGGCGGGCCGCCGAGCAGCGCGGCGGCGTCCCTGATGCGGCGGAAGGCGGGACGGAAGTCGTGCCCCCACTCGCTGATGCAGTGGGCCTCGTCCACGGCCAGCCGCCGCACCTGCACACCGGCCGAGGCCGCCTTGCGGGCGATGCCAGGCAGCCGCTCCGGAGAGACATAGAGCAGGTTGAGCCGCCCATCCCGCGCCTCCTTCAGCACGCGCTCCACCGCGCCCTCGGCAAGTTCTCCCGACAGATGCTCGGCGGCGATGCCCCGGCTCCGCGCCGCTCCCACCTGGTCCTGCATGAGGGACACGAGAGGCGAGACTACGAGCGTGAGCCCTCCCAGCGCCACGGCCGGCACCTGGAAGCAGACCGACTTCCCCGCACCGGTGGGGAGCACCGCCAGCACATTCCGGCCGGCCATTACGCTCTCCACCACCGGACGCTGGGATGACCGGAAGTCGGGAAAGCCGAAGTGGGTGAGGAGCGCGGCCCGCGCCGCGAGAACGGCGTCCATGCCGCAAGTTCGGGCATGGACGCCGTGGTGTGGTACCGGATCAGCGCGCCAAGGAGCGCGATAGCGCGCTACTCGCCCTTGCCGAGCCGGACACCGGCGGTGAATTGGAGGCCGTTGAAGCTTGGACTGAACAGATGATGGTAGCGGCCATCGGCCCAGAGGCCGAGGGGGCTGTTGCGCAGGTGGAAATTGATGCCGGCGCCGACGTTCACCCCGACATTCGCGTCGTCGAAGTTGGTCAGGACGGCAACGGTACCGCCGCCCATGATGAACGGGTGAACGCTGGGCGAGCTGGTCACGAAGTTGTACGTCGCGTCGGCGTTGAAGAGCAGGTCATCGGTGCCGGTCTCGAAGATCCAGGATCCGTCCACCCGATAGCCCAGCTTCCCACCCGGGTAGTAGTCGAACAGCCCGGTGAAGCCGAAGTCACTCCCGCCGCCCGTCTCGAGCGATACCAGGCCGCTGCCGCCTACACCCCAGCGGGTGCCCTGGGCGGTGGCGGTGGTCGTACCGATGAGCGATGCTAGCAGAGCCAGTCCAGCGAGGCGTTTCAGCATGGCAACCCTCCGGATCGGGGTGGGACCACGGAAGGAATGTGTGAGCGGGACGTGCTGAAGGGCAAGGCGGGCGGCCGTCGCAATCGGAAGCCTGTTCCTCAGGTGCCAGGCTGCGCCACGGGAGTTTCGCCGTAGGTCACCACGATGGCATCGGCGGGAACTCCAAGCGCCTCCACCCTGGTCTGCCACTGCGCGATATCGGATCCCGGGGTCACGAAGAGATGCACGGCGTTCAGGACCTCGTCGGCGTCCAGGCTGGCGGTCTCCGGGTCAGACATCAGCGTCGCCACGGCGCGTTGCCACTCAAGCAGCTGACTGAACCTGTACCGTGCGGGAGCGATGACGAACGTTGGCGTCGGGCCCTGGCCCGACTGGGTATGCAGGTAGTCGGCAACGACCTGCTTGGCGCGGGCACTATCGGAAGGATCGGTGAGCAGCAGCACGTAGGCGCTGTCAGGCCGGGCGTAGACGCCCGCGAAGCCGGGCACCTGGGCCTCGATGGCCAGATACACGGAATCGAGGCCGCGTATTGTCGTGTCAGGACTCGGGCTGCTCAGGGTGGAACCTTGCGGCTGCGGCCCCGTGGTCTCGGCACAAGCGCCCAGGGTGCCGAGGAGCAGGATGCCGAGGCGCACAAGAGGGACGGACTGGCGCATGAGTCACCATTCTCCATCATGATCATGGCATCTGCGAAGCGGAGGCTGACGCAACGAAGCATAGGACGAACGTGACAGGGCCGAAAGCACACGGCCCCGTCCGAAGACGGGGCCGCGTGATGGACTCGAACTGCAGCTGCTGCTTACTTGCCGCCGAACTTCACACCGAGCGTGATCGGAACAAAGCTCTGATTGTTGCCGCTCACGAAGACGTTGTGGAAGCGGCCCTCGAGGAAGATCGTCGCCCCACCCGCGGCCATATCGAACCCAGCGCCCGCATTCACGCCGAACTTGGTGGTCGACGCCTCAGGATTCGTCGTCGTCGGGGCATCCGGCTTGTTCTTCATGTTATACACCCCGCCGCCGCCGATCAGGTACGGATGGATCTTCGAGGACTCGGCAGTCTTGAAGGTGTACACGAGGTTCGCCGTGCCGTAGATCGTCTGCCACTTGCCGTCACCCGCAGCCGTCGCAAAATCGTTGTCGTACTTGTTCTGCTGGTAGGTTCCGTCAACCCGGAACCCCACAGGCAGATTCGCCGGCGCAAACCCGACCATGCCGGTACCCTGGAACCCGAGCTTGGCGACGTCCTTGAAGTTGCTGAGCGGCAGATTCACGCCACCGCCAACGCCGAACGTCACCGGCATCGACTTCTGTGCCTGTGCGGACGTGGCCACAAACGCCGACGCCAGCGCCACTGCTGTGAGAGCCTTCAACATGCCCTTCATGTCCCTTCCTCCTGAAACCCGTTGAGTTGAGGTCCTACCGGTGTCCACGTCCACCCGCAGCGGCCAGCTGGCCGGT
>DASTBA010000113.1:0-8567 GCA_035712285.1 Gemmatimonadales bacterium
GGTGGCGGGATCGTCGGCGCCAGCATTGCGTGGCATCTCGCCGAGCGGGGCTGGCGCGACGTGGCGATCGTGGACCGGGCCGGCGGCCCGGGCGGCGGGAGCACGGGACGGACCGAGGGTGGATTCCGCACGCTCTTCACCTCGGCACCGAGGGTGAAGCTCTCCCTCCTCTCGCGGGAGAAACTGCTCCGGTTCCGGGACGAGACCGGGAGCGACCCCGGCTACGAACCGGTCGGCTATCTCTGGGTGGCGGGCGGCGATGAAGAGCTCCAGGTCCTGCGCGAGGCGCTGCGAGTCCAGCGGGCCGCGGGGGCGCTCGATGCGCGGGAGCTGAGTGCCGATGAGGTCTCCCGCCTCAATCCCGCGCTCGCGCCGGACGGAATCGCCGGCGGGCTGCTGGCGCCGGCTGACGGCTTCATCCAGCCGATGGCGATGCTGGGCGGCTACCTCTCCGCCGCGGAGCGGCGCGGGGTGCGCGTGCTCTGGGGCACGGAGCTGCAGAGCTTCCGTCGCGACGGGATGCGCCGGATCACCAGCGCGGTGACGTCGGCGGGGACCATGCGGGTGGGCGCCGTGGTGAATGCCGCCGGCCCGTGGGCCGGCCCCCTGGCGGACAAGGCCGGCGTGGCGCTCCCGGTACTGCCGCTGCGGCGTCAGGCCCTTGGTGCGCCCGCCGAGGCGAGGCTTCCTGCCGGCATGCCGGTGACCGTGTACGCGGCTGACGGGTTTCAGGTCCGTTCCCGCGGCGGCCAGGTGCTGGTGCAGCGGCCGTCGCCCGGCATCCGGGGCCGGCCGTGGGACTGCTCGGTGGATCCCGAATGGCTGAAGGAAGTCGCCGAGCTTGCGCGGCAGCGCGTGCCGGCGCTGGCCGAGACGTCCTTCAGCATGGAGAACGCGTGGGGCGGGCTCCACGAGATCTCGCCTGACCACCACGTCATCCTGGGCGCCGCGACCGAGTGCCCCAACTTCTACCTCGCCAACGGCGCCTCCGGCCACGGTGTGACGCATGCACCGGCGATGGGCCAGCTCCTCGCCGAGCTCATGTCGGATGGCGAGACGCCGGCGCTGGATCTCACCCCGTTCCGCCTGTCGCGCTTCTCCGAGGGGCGCCCCAACCCGCCGCCGGGCCTCGCCTGATGCGGTACCTGGCGCTGGGGGACAGCTACACGGTGGGCGAGGGTGTGGGAGCGGGGGAGAGTCTCCCAGCATGCATCAAGCGTCGCATGTTTGTCACCCCGAGCGCAGCGAGGGGACCGAAGCTCATCCAGGCGCAGGCCCCTTCGCTCGCTGCGCTCCCTCAGGGTGACAACACGTTTGAGATCATTGCCCGCACCGGCTGGACCACCGCCGAGCTTGCCGCCGCCATCCGGCGTGAGAACCCGCCCGCCGACCACGACCTCGTGACCCTGCTTATCGGCGTGAACAATCAGTACCGCGGGCTGCCGCTGGAGGAGTATCGCCTCGAATTCGCCCAGCTCCTCGCCACGGCGGTGCGCCTGGCCAGGGAACGGTCGCGGCGGGTGGTGGTGCTCTCGATCCCCGACTGGGGGGTGACGCCATTCGCGGAAGGGCGCGGCCGCGAGCGCATCGCGATCGAGATCGACCGGTTCAACGACGCGGCGCACGGCATCACGACCCGGGCCGGCGCCGCCTGGGTGGACGTGACCGCCGATTCCCGCGCGTATCCGGCCGACCTCGTGGCCGACGGGCTGCATCCGTCCGCCGCGGCCTACGAACGATGGGCGCAGCTGGCCCTGCCGGCGGTGCTCGCGGCCCTCGCCGATGCGTGACATCTTACGGCATACCTGATCCCGGAATCCTCATGTCATTCGGACGGCCCGACAGCGAAGCACGGCTCACCTATGGCGGCTACCTCCACGTGCGCGAGCTCACCGCCCTGCAGCAGCTCGAGTCGAGCCCGCCCCAGCATGACGAGATGCTGTTCATCATCATCCACCAGGTCTATGAGCTCTGGTTCAAGCAGGTCCTGCACGAGCTCGACAACATCATCGGCCGCCTGGACCAGGACGACCTCCTCGGCGCCGTCCGCCTCCTGCGCCGGATCCAGGAGATCCAGCGCGTGCTGGTGGCCCAGCTCTCGGTGCTGGAGACGATGACGCCGGTGGACTTCCTCTCCTTCCGCGATCACCTGATGCCCGCGAGCGGCTTCCAGTCGGCCCAGTTCCGGGAGGTGGAGTATCTCTCCGGGCTCAAGGAGCCGAAGTTCCTCGCCTACTACGAGCCGGGGACGCCGGAGCGGACCCGGCTCGATGCGCGGCTCGCCGGGCGCTCGCTGCGGGACGCCTGGCAGTCGCTCATGACGCGGCGGCAGTTCAGCGCCGATGCGGCGGGGGTGGCGCGCGCCTACACCGGGGCCGACCGGCACACCGACCTCTTCCTCCTGCTGGAGGCGCTGATCGAGTACGACGAGCTCTTCCTCCTCTGGCGGCTCCGGCATGTGCAGATGGTGGAGCGGGTGATCGGCGGGAAACCCGGCACCGGCGGCAGCAGCGGCGCCGCGTACCTGCGCACCACCACCGACCGCCGCGTCTTTCCCGAACTCTGGGATGCGCGCAGTCTGCTGGAGCGGAGCGGCCCGTGAGCGAGGATCTCCGGTATCCCATCGGCCCGTTCGCGGCGCCGGCGGGCGTGAGCTCGGCGGATCGCACGCGGTACATCGACCAGGTAGCCGAGGCACCCGGCCGCCTGCGTGCCGCCGTATCGGGGCTCGACGAGGCGCAGCTGGCGACGCCGTATCGTCCCGGCGGGTGGACCGTGCGCCAGGTGGTGCATCACGTGCCGGACAGCCACATGAATGCCTCCGTCCGGTTCCGGCTCGCCCTCACCGAGGATGCACCGACGATCCGGCCGTACCAGGAAGCGCTCTGGGCCGGGCTGCCGGACGCACGCACCGCGCCGATCGACTGGTCGCTCGCGCTGCTGGAAAGCCTTCACGAACGGTGGGTGATGCTGCTCCGGTCCATGACGGCCGGACAGTTCGAGCGCGGCTACTTCCATCCGGAGCACAACCGCACCTTCCCGCTGAGCGAAGTGCTGGCGATGTACGCCTGGCACGGACGGCACCACGTCGCTCACATCACGCGGCTTCGCCAGCGGATGGGGTGGGGACTGCCGGACCGATTCCGCGCCGAGTAGCCGCGATGCATCCGATGCTGGACACCGTGCGGTTCCGCCTCCGGCCCTTCGTCCCGGCTGATGCGGCGGATGTCGAGCGCATCGTCGGTGACCGCGAGATCGCGGCCGGCACGCTCAACATCCCCCACCCGTACGAGCCGGGAATGGCGGCGGCGTGGATCGCCACGCATGCCGACGGCGTGGAACGCCTCTCGCCGATCGTGTATGCCGTCACCGCGCGGGACGATGGCGCCCTGCTCGGCGCCGTGGGGCTGATGCTGGAACCGGCCCACCAGCGCGCCGAGATCGGGTACTGGGTGGCGCGAGAGGCGTGGGGCGGGGGGCTGTGCACCGAGGCGGCACGCGCCGTGATGGCGTACGGGTTCGAGACCCTGGGGCTGGAGCGGATCCATGCCCATCACTTCACCCGGAATCCTGCCTCCGGCCGGGTGATGCAGAAACTCGGCATGCGCCACGAAGGCACCCTGCGCGGACATGTGGTGAAGTGGGGCCGCCGCGAGGACATCGAGTGCTACGGCATCCTGCGCGAGGAGTTCTCCGCATGACACCGGCCCATCCCGTCCGCCCCGTCCGCCCTGTCCGTCCTGTCCGCCCTGAAGACCTGGCCTCGCTCCGCCGCTTCGCCTGGCTGCTCGACAACCAGTTCCGGGTTCCGGGCACCAGTTTCCGCTTCGGGCTGGATGCGCTGGTGGGGCTGGTGCCGGGCTTCGGCGACTTTGCCGGCGCCATCGCGTCCCTCGTCTTCCTGGTGCAGGCGGTACGGATGGGGGCGCCGCGCGCGGTGGTCGGGCGGATGATCGCCAACGTGGCGGCCGAGACCCTGGTGGGGGTGATTCCCGGCATCGGCGACTTCTTCGACGCCGCCTTCAAGGCCAATAACCGGAACATGAAACTGCTGGAGCGCCTGGCGGTGGAGCCCGAGCGCACCCACCAGGCCAGCCGCCGGTTCCTGGTCTGGGCCGCGATCGGCATCGCGGCACTCCTGCTGGTCATCGGGATCGTCGCCGTGGCGCTGGGGATCATGATCGTGAACGCCATCCTCCACGGCCGGGGCCCCCTGCAATAGCGGGCGCGCCTGAGTATCATCCTTGCACAGCTTGAACATCGCGAGGTTGGTTTGGCAACGCTCCGGCTGCTCCTCCTGAGCAACTCCACGAGCCCGGGCGGGGGTTATCTCGCCTGGGCCGATTCGCATCTCGGCGTCTTCCTGGGCCGGGACGTGCGGCGGATCTTCTTCGTGCCCTACGCCTCGGTGGCGCGGCCGTACGGCGAGTACGCCGTCGCCGTGCGGAAGCCGTTCGGCGCGCTCGGCTATGAAGTGGTGAGCGCCCACGAGTCACCCAATCCGGTGGCCGAGCTCGAGAAGGCCGACGCCGTGGCCATCGGCGGCGGGAATACCTTCCACCTGCTCAAGCAGCTCTACGGGACCGGCCTCCTTCCCGCCATCCGGCACGCCGTGCGGAACGGGATGCCGTACACCGGCTGGAGCGCCGGCTCGAATGTCGCCTGCCCCACCATCCGCACCACCAACGACATGCCGATCGTGGAAGTCCCCAGCCTCGCCGCCCTGGGCCTCGTCCCCTTCCAGCTCAACGCGCACTACACCGAGGAGCGGATCGTCAACCACGGCGGCGAGACGCGCATCGAGCGGCTCAACGAATTCGTGGCCGCCAACCCCGGAGTGCCGGTGGTCGGGCTTCCCGAGGGCACCGCACTCCGAGTGGACGGGAAGGATCTCACCCTGATCGGTCGCAGGAAGGCGGTGATCTACGGCCTCGGCGGCAAGCCGGTCCGGGCCGGTGCCGCGGAGCTTGCGGAACTCGGGCTGCTGCAGCGCACCTGACACGCAATCACCTGCATGGCAGATCGCCAATCCGGGGGGCTCGCATCCTGCCGTAGCAGGGTGAGATCCTCCGGCTCCCGCTGAATCAATCCGTGACAGTGTAGGAAATCTGGGAATTGCCGCCGGCACGGCCGCTCCGCATGATGGGGCGTCACCGGGAGAGCGGTTCCGCTCCCGGGGCAGTCATGTCCCAATCCAGATGCGGGAGGTACCATGAGCATGCGAACACGCCGCTGGGCGCCGGCGCTGGTGGCGGCAGTGGCGGGTGGCATCCTGGGCTGCCAGGGCGACACCCTGAGCCCCGCGGCGGCAAGCACGGCGGCGCCGGCACTGTCGGTGGCGACGACCGGCAACGGCGCGCCCAGCGGAGCGCACTACAACCTCAACATCATCGCCGTCTCGAAGGACAAGAACGTCAACATGAACAATGACGGGGGGAACGTGATCTTCGTCCTCCTCGGCAACAAGGACGCCGGTGTCACCACCAGGATCATGCTGGAACAGAGTGCCGGCGCGGGTGAGTACGCGGTGCTCGACAAGAACGGCACCGACGGCACGGCGTCATTCTCGCTGCCGGCGCCCGGCACCTACACCATCTGGGCGCGCGCCCTCGGGAAGCCGGGCGGCTCCGGCACCATGACCACCTGCGCCACCGACGTGACCGGGACCGTGGCGGACGGGGACATCTGCTCCACCGAGAACGAGGTGTTCGTCCGGGGCACCGGCAAGAGCAGCTTCCGGAACGTCACCACCGCGCTCACCACCATCGAGCTCGATCCGGTGGCGTTCCCCGATGCCGTCACCGCCTGCGGCGGCACCACGGTGGACCTCTTCGATTCCTGCCTGCAGGGGTATTTCTGGCAGTACGACAACAACGGCCTCAAGCTGCTGCAGCTCCGCATCTACACCCAGTCCTGATCGCCCCGGCCGAGCGGGGTCCTGCCTGATCACACCGCCGGCGTTCCGGTTCCCGGGACGCCGGCGGTACTTTATCATCCTCCCAACGGTCCCCGCTCAAGAGGATTGCGATGCCGCTCGCCCCTTCGTGCCTTCGTGCTTTCGTGTGCGCCGTGGCCCTCCTCGTCCCCGCCACGGCGGCCGCGCAGCAGGACACCACCGCCTACACCGGCACCGCCGTCATGGTCCCGATGCGGGACGGCGTGAAGCTGCACACCATCTTCTACGTCCCGAAGAACGCCAGCGGCCCCCTGCCGATCATCCTGACGCGCACGCCCTACGGCATTGACGGCCGGTTCGGCGGCTACCTGCGGAGCTACTACGCCGCGCTGGCGAAGGACGGATACATCTTCGCCTTCCAGGACATCCGGGGCCGCTACGGCAGCGAGGGACAGTTCGTGATGCAGCGGCCGCCCTCCCACCTCACCGACAGGAATGCGGTGGACGAGAGCACCGACGCGTACGACACGATCGACTGGCTGGTGAAGCACGCCACCGGCAACAACGGCCGGGTGGGGATGCTCGGCATCTCGTATCCCGGCTGGACCACGGCGATGGCGCTCATCGATCCCCATCCGGCGCTCCGGGCGGCGTCGCCCCAGGCCTCCCCCGCCGACATGTGGATGGGCGACGACTTCCACCACCAGGGCGCCTTCCGCCTGAGCTACGGCTTCGAGTACGCCGTCCTCACCGAGGCGGCGGACACCAACAGCAACTTCAGCTTCGACCGCTACGACACCTACGACTGGTACCTGGAGCTGGGTCCCCTCGCGACGGTGAACGACAGCATCCTGCACGGGAAGCTCCCCACCTGGAATGACTTCGTCGCGCACCCGGACTACGACGCCTTCTGGCAGCGCCAGACCATCGCGCCCTACCTCACGAAGGTCACGGTGCCGACACTCAGCGTGGCCGGCTGGTGGGACCAGGAGGATTTCTACGGCCCGATCCGCATCTACCGGGCGATGGAGCCGCATGACTCGCTGCATCTCAGCCGGCTGGTGGTGGGACCGTGGAACCACGGCGGCTGGGCCGGCGGGCCGGGGCAGAAGCTCGGCAATATCGATTTCGGCAGTGCCACCGGCGAGTACTTCCGCGACAGCGTACAGGCGCCGTTCTTCGCGTACTACCTCAAGGACCAGGGGGAGATGACCCTCCCCGAGGCGCTCACCTTCGAGACCGGCAGCGGAAAGTGGGTGCGGAATGACGCGTGGCCGGCGAAATCCGGCGTGACCGGGAAGAACCTCTATTTCCGGGCCGGCGGATTGCTGTCGTTCGACCCGCCCGTCACACCGGCGAAGCCCGGGGCGGCGTCACGCGACACGGTGGACGCCTTCGTGTCCGATCCGGCGCACCCGGTGCCCTATCGCCACCGGCCGATCGAGCCGACCTACTACCCCAAGGGCTCCGGCTGGTACACCTGGCTCACCGAGGACCAGCGCTTCGCCGCCGCCCGGCCCGATGTGCTGACCTGGGAGACGCCGCCGCTCACCGAGGACGTCGTCATCCGCGGTGACATCGCCGCCCATCTCTTCGCCAGCACCACCGGGCAGGACGCCGACTGGATCGTGAAGCTGATCGACGTCTACCCCGAGGACTACGCACCCAACCCGAAGATGGGCGGCTACCAGTTCATGGTGGCCAACGACGTCCTGCGGGGGCGTTACCGGAAGAGCTTCGAGCACCCGACGCCGATTCCGCCCGGCGTGATCCAGAGCTACACCGTGGACCTGCACACCCAGGACTACCGGTTCCTGAAGGGTCACCGGATCATGGTGCAGGTGCAGAGCTCCTGGTTCCCGATCATCGACCGGAACCCGCAGACCTGGGTGCCCAGCATCTTCAAGGCGAAGGCGAGCGATTTCCGGGCGCAGACCCACCGGGTGTTCCGGTCGCCGCGGTACCCGTCGCACATCACGGTCGCCGTCCCCGTCCCATAGGGGCGCACGGCCGTGCGCCCTTACGGCGTGTCCGTCTCCTTGGCTGTCACGTAGTACGCCGGATCCACCTCCAGCGCCGCGCCCGCCGCCAGCGGTGAGCGCATGGATTGCCAGGTTTCCGTGGGCCGGATGCGCACGGTGCTGTCGCCGGCCAGCTTGAGGTCCACCGGCATGTCGAACCCCGGGATCACCCTGGTCCAACGGTAGGAGAGGGTGTCGCCGTTCACCCGGTACTCCAGCTCCGGGATCATGACCGTCTCCTGGTACTGCACGAAGATCTTCGAGAGGTCGGTGCCGGTCATCTTGCTCATGTAGTCCCGCACCTGCTTCGCCGTCACCGTCTGGTGGCGGAAGGTGCTGTTGAGCCCCCGGAGCGTGGCGAGCCACTTCGCGTCGTCATGCACCACGGCGCGCATGGTCATCAGCATGTTGGCGCCCTTGGGATAGCGGTCCTGCGAGCGGGGCACGTCGTTGACGCCATAGGTGCCGATGATCGGCATGTCATTCCTGATCATGCTGCTCCGGAGCCCGACGAGGTACCGCTCTCCCGCCTCCCGCCCCTTCGTGCACTCCAGATAGAGCGCCTCGGCGTACATCCCGAAGCTCTCGTGGATCCACATGTCGGCGTGGTCCTTGGCGCTGATGTTGTTCCCGAACCACTCGTGCGCGCT
>DASTBA010000114.1:0-9661 GCA_035712285.1 Gemmatimonadales bacterium
TCCATGTACTCGATGAACCGCACCTCGGCGTCCCGCGCCGCGGCGAACTCCAGCAGCGGCACCAGCTCGTCGTCGTTGAAGCCGCGCATGATGACGGCGTTGAGCTTGAGGGGGAGCCCCGCCGTTCTCGCGGCGTCAATCCCGCGCCGTACGTCGGCATGATGCGGACTCCGGGTGAGCGCGCTGAATCGCGCGGGCTCCAGCGTGTCCAGGCTCACCGTCACCCGGCGCAACCCCGCCTCGGCCAGTTCCACCGCATGGCGCGCGAGCAGCAGCCCGTTCGTGGTGAGCGCAAGATCCCTGATGGCAGGCAGCGCCCGGAGTTCCCGCACCAGCTGGGCCAGGTCCTTGCGGAGCAGCGGCTCCCCTCCGGTGAGCCGCACCCGGCCGGCCCCCAGCGATGCGAATACCTGCGCCAGCCGCGTGAACTCCTCGAACGACAGCAGCGACTCCCGCGGCAGCCAGACGTACTCCTCCTCCGGCATGCAGTAATTGCAGCGAAGGTTGCAGCGGTCGGTGACGCTCAGGCGGAGACTGCCGAGCGGACGCCCGAGCTGATCGCGCGGAAGGTCAGGCATCATGGCCGGCATGCGACGGCGCCTCAGCCGGTACGGTACCGCCCGGCGCGGTAGGGTCCACCCAGGCCACGCTCCCGTCGGCGTAGGTCTCCCGCTTCCAGATGGGTACTCGCCGCTTCACTTCGTCCACGGTCCAGCGGCACGCGGCAAATGCCTCTTCGCGATGGCCGGCGGCGACGACCACGATCATCGCCACGTCGCCCACGGCGAGTTCCCCTACCCGATGCGCCAGCGCAATCCGGACTGGCCACTTCCCCTCTGCCTCGGCGACGATGCGCCAACATTCGCCTTCCGCCATCGCCTCGTAGGCCGAATAAGCGAGCTGCACGACCTCACGACCGGCATGCGTGGAGCGCACCACACCGCGGAAGATCGCCTCACCGCCCAGCGTGGGGCTCTGCACCGCCGCCAGGAGCGGCTCCAGTGCGATCGGCGTGGAGGAGAGAAACGGCATCTCAGCCACCGGCCAGCGGGGGGAGCAATGCCACTTCATCACCACTCCGGAGCGGCGCATCGAGCGCAGCCTGACGGCCGTTCACGGCGACGAGCACGGTGGCGGGCAGCGCTTCTCCACCCTGACGCTGGCGCACCAGGCCGAGCAGGTCTCTGGCGGTGGCCCGGTCGGGCAGCGTCACGCCGATGCGGTCGGTGCCCAGCAGCTCCGCATAGCGCGCAAACAGCAGGGCGTCAACGGACATGGACATGGATGGAAGTCTAAACGGAAAACGGGGCCGCAGCAGTCTGCGGCCCCGCCAGGCACCGGTTCATGCCGGTGATGTCACTCGTCGTAGGCAGCCAGCCCCGGCGACTCGTCCTCCGCCACCAGCTGGCGCAACTCCTTGCTGGGCTTGAAGACCGGCACCGGACGGGCAGCCACTTCCACCGGCTCGCCGGTGCGCGGATTCCGCGCCATGCGGGTCTTCCGGCGCCGGATCTTGAAGGTGCCGAAGCCCCGGATCTCGATGTTGTGCTGTTCCTTGAGCGCATCCTTGATGGCATCGAGGAACGCATCCACCACCCGGGCGCAGTCCTTCTTGGAGATCATGGGCCCGGCGGTCTTGGCGATGGCAGCTGTCACGGTTTCGACGAGATCGGCCTTGGTCATGCATCCCCCGTGGAGGGTCACAGACTAAGGGCGCCCCTGACGGAGGCGCCTACGCGCCGATAGTACGAGCTTACCTGTTGTCTGTCAAGGGGTTGGAGCGCCGGAGCTGGTCCGGGCATGGAGAAGCTGCAGGAACTCGGCAAAGTGCGGATAGGCGTCGTGGGGCCCGGGAGCTGCCTCCGGGTGATACTGAACCGCGAATATCGGATGCTGACGATGCCGGATGCCTTCCACGGTGCCGTCATTGAGGTTGCGATGCGTGACCTCGAGTTCAGGCGCCCCCGGAACGCCGGATTGGTCGCCGACCACCGCAAAACCGTGATTCTGCGTGGTGATCACCACCTTGCCGCTGGCCAGGTCGCCAACCGGATGGTTCCCGCCCCGGTGCCCGTAGGCCATCTTCTCCGTCTGGCCACCGTACGCGAGTCCGATCAGCTGATGGCCGAGACAGATGCCAAAGATCGGGAGTCCGGAGTCACCCAGTTCACGTATCACTGGAAGGGCGTACTCGACGGCGGCCGGGTCTCCCGGGCCGTTGGAGAGGAAGATGCCGTCAGGATTGAGCTTGCGAACCTGACTTGCAGTAGTATCTGAAGGGACGACAGTGACTCGGCAGCCGGATTTTACCAGCATGGTGACGATGTTGCGCTTCATGCCGAAGTCGAAGGCCACCACATGCGGCCCCTCACCCTCCGAATACGGCTCGGCCACCGTCGCCCTGGAGGCGAGGTCCTGGCCGCTCATCCCCGGGGACCCGGCCAGCCGCTGGAGGAGCTCCTCGGACGGGGCGGTGCCTTCGGCGATGACGCCGCGCATCGAGCCGCGCTCCCGCAGGTGCCGGGTGAGGCGCCGGGTATCCACGTTCTCGAGCATCGGCACCTGTTCCGCCGCCAGCCACTCGTCCAGCGCCATGCTCGCGCGCCAGTTGGACGGGTGCCGGGCCAGCTCCCGCACCACCACCCCGCTCACCTTGGGGCCACCGGACTCCATGTCCTCCGGGGTCACGCCGTAGTTCCCGATCATCGGCGCGGTCATGACGACGATCTGCCCCAGATAGCTGGGGTCGGTGAACGTCTCCTGGTAACCGGTGATGTTGGTGGTGAAGACCACCTCGCCGAAGGCAGGCGGCAGCGCCCGGGGCGTGGAGCCGGAGAACCAGGCGCCGTCCTCCAGCAAAACAAAAGCGGGGCGATCGGTCAGCCCGACGCCCCGCTCGTTGCTGCCGCTCACTGAGCCGGCTTCGGCGATTGCTCGCCGCCGGACGGAGGGGCGGAGTTTTCCAGTGGCAATTGCGCCGGTGCCGCCGGCGGCTGGGCCTGCTGCCGGATCTGCTCCTGGAGGCCGCTGCGAGCCGGGCCCGCCGCGCGCCCGCCCGCTGCCATCACCGAGAGCACCAGTGACAGGGCCAGAAAGATACCCCCGCACCACCAGCTCATGCGGGTGAGCAGGGTAACCGCCTGCCGGCCGCCCAGGACGTTGTCGGCCATGCCGCCGCCCAGGGTGGCCAGCCCGCCATCCTGCCCCGCCTGCATCAGCACGACGGTGGCGAGGAGCAGCGCATCGAGGATCAACAGCACCAGCAGCAGATAGAACATGCGATTTCCGGTTGGAGCCAGTCGGGAAAACTAGCAGGAAGAGCCCCCTGGCTCAACCTCCCGATCCGGCCCGGATCAGGGCGGCCCAGCCCTCAGGATCCAGGCTTGCGCCCCCCACCAGCACGCCGTCGAGCTCCGGCTCCGCCAGCAGGGCGGCCACATTTCCAGCGTTGACGCTTCCGCCATAGAGCACCCGGGCCGCCGAGGCTGTCACCCCGGCGGGGGCCAGAGCGAGCCGCCGAACTTCGGCTCGAATCACCCGGTGCACCTCCGCCGCGTGCGCCGGCGTGGCGTTCCGGCCGGTGCCGATGGCCCAGACCGGCTCGTAGGCGACGATCACCTGCCCCACCTGTTCCGGCGTCACCCCCGCGAGACCGGCACGGAGCTGCCGCAGGCAGACGGCCTCTGTCTCCCCCGCCTCCCGTTCCGCCAGCGTCTCGCCCACGCAGAGCATCGGCACCAGGCCGGCCCGGAATGCGGCCTGCACCTTCCGGCCGGCTTCCTGGTCCGTCTCCCCGAAGACATGCCGCCGCTCGGAATGCCCCACCAGGGCGCCTGAAGCCCCGGCCTCGCGCGCCATCTCCGCGGAGAGCTCGCCGGTGAATGCGCCCTTCGCTTCCCAGTAGATGTTCTGCGCGCCGGCGTGCGTGTCCTCGCACCCGCGCAGGAACGCGGCGACGGTCACGAGCGAGCATGCAGACGGGAAGAACCAGAGCTCCGTGCCCCCCGGTGCGTGCGGCATCAGCTCCAGGAACCGGTCCATGAACGCCGCGGTCGCGGCGGGGCCGTGGTGCATCTTCCAGTTGGCCGCGAAGGTGAGCGGGCGGGTCACGCGTCGTCCAGCGCCTCGACACCGGGCAGCGGCTTCCCTTCCAGGAATTCGAGGGACGCACCGCCGCCGGTGGAGATGTGGGTCATCTTGCCCTCAAGACCTGCCTTTGCGACCGCCGCCGCCGAATCGCCGCCGCCCACGATCGTCACGCAGCCCTTCGAGGTGGCATGCGCCAGGGCCCGCGCGATGGCCATCGTGCCATGATCGAACGGCGGCGTCTCGAAGACCCCCATCGGCCCGTTCCAGATGATGGTGCCGGCCTGGTCCAGGACCGAGGCGAAATCCTGCTCGCTCATCGGGTCGATGTCATACATGGCCCAGCCATCAGGAATCGCATCGCGCGGCACCGTGCGGGTGGGGACAGCGCCATCGAGCTTTCCGGCCACCACCGCACCGGCCGGGAGCACCAGCTTCCGCCCGGCGCGTTCCATGAGCTCCTTCGCCATGGCCACGCGATCCTCTTCCACGAGGGACGTGCCGGTCCTGAGACCCATGGCCCGGAAGAAGGTGCAGGCCATCGCACCGCCGATGAGGATCTCGTCCACCTTGGGGAGCAGCGCGCCGATGAGGTCGATCTTCCCGGAGATCTTGGCGCCGCCAAGGACCGCGACGAACGGCCGCTTCGGATGCTCCAGTGCCTCGCCCAGGTAGCGGAGTTCCCGCTCCATCAGGAACCCGGAAACCGCCGGCTTGAGGAGATGGGCGACCGCTTCCGTGCTCGCGTGGGCCCGGTGCGCGGCACCGAAGGCATCGTTCACGTAGAGATCACCCAGGGCCGCGAATCGCTCCGCGAGCGCCCGGTCATTCTGCTCCTCGCCGGGGTAGAAGCGGGTGTTCTCGCCGAGAGCGACGCCGCCCCGCGGCAGGTGCCGGGTCGCCGACACCGCCGCATCGCTTGCCGGATCGTCGAGGAAGGTGACCGGCGCGCCGAGCAGTCCTTCCAGCGCACGCGCCACCGGTTTCAGCGAGTATTGGTCGTCCCGCTTGCCCTTGGGGCGCCCCAGGTGAGAGAGCAGCACCACCCTGGCACCCTTCTCCCGCAGGTAACGGATGGTGGGCAGCGCCGCGCGGATGCGGGTGTCGTCCGACACCCTGCCATCGGCGATCGGGGTGTTGAAGTCCACCCGCACCAGCGCCCGCCGGCCGTCCAGTGCGCTCGGGTCCAGAGACTCGAGCGTCCGCTTCACAAGCGCGCCCCGATGTAGCGCACCAGGTCCACGCAGCGCGCGGAGTAGCCCATCTCGTTGTCGTACCAGGAGCTCACGTTCACCAGCGTGCCGTCCACCACGTTGGTGCAGGCGGCGTCCACCGTGCTGGAGGCGAGGTTGCCGATGTAGTCCACCGACACCAGCGGCTCGTCCGACACCTCGAGAATCCCCTTGAGCGGTCCGGCGGCGGCCGCGCGGAAGGCGTCGTTCACCGCCTCGGCGGTGGTGGCCCTGGACACGACCGCGGACAGTGCCACGACCGAGACATCGGGCGTCGGTACCCGGAGCGAGATGCCGTCCAGCTTGCCCTTCACTTCCGGAATCACGAGCGACGTGGCCTTCGCCGCGCCGGTCGTGGTGGGAATGATGGACATCGCCGCCGCGCGGGCGCGGCGCAGGTCCTTGTGCGGCAGGTCGAGGATCTGCTGGTCGTTGGTGTAGGAGTGCACGGTGGTCATGTAGCCGCGCTCCAGCCCGAAGCGCTCGAGGATCACCTTCACGACCGGCACGAGGCAGTTGGTGGTGCAGCTGGCGTTGGAAATGACGTGATGCTTCGCCGGATCGTACTTCTCGTGATTGACCCCGACCACCAGCGTGATGTCTTCCTTCTTGCCGGGCGCGGAGATCACGACCTTCTTCGCGCCGCCGGCCAGGTGCTTGGCCGCGGCGTCGCGATCGGTGAACCGGCCGGTGGATTCGAGCACGATATCCACGCCGAGATCCTTCCAGGGCAGCGCCGCCGGATCCTTCTCGCTCAGCACCTTGAGCTCGTCCCCGTTCACCACGATGCTGGAGCCCCGCGTCTCGATGGTGCCGTCGAAGCGGCCGTGCACCGAGTCGTGCTTCAGCAGGTGCGCCAGCGTGCCGACGTCGGTGAGGTCATTGACCGCGACGAAATCCAGCTCCGCGGCGCCCATCTTCCTGGCCGCCCGCAGCACGTTCCGCCCGATCCGCCCGAACCCGTTGATCGCAACCCGAATGGCCATGCCCGTTCCCCGTCAGTTCAAGAGTTCTCCGGCGCGGGCGAAGGTCACCGCGCCGACGTACGCCGCTCCCGCGGCCTTGAGTGCCCGCGCCGCATCCAGCAGCGTGGCCCCGGTGGTGAAGACGTCATCCACCAGAACGACCGCCTGTTCCCGCGCCCCGCGCGCCGCCGCGAACGCGCCGACGATGTTCGCCTGCCGCTCCTCCGGCGTCAGGGTCGTCTGCGAGCGGGTGTCCCGCACGCGGGCCAGCCAGCCGCTCTCGACCGCGAGACCGGTGAGCGCCGCGAGGGCGGCCGCCAGGCGTTCGCTCTGATTGTAACCCCGCCTCCGGAGCCGGCGCGACCCGAGCGGCACCGGGACCAGAACCACGCCCGCGCGCAGCGGCGCGAGGCCGCGCATGGCCAGCGCCATCGCCTCCGCGACGCGCCACCAGCCCTGGTACTTGAGGGCGTGCACCGCACGCCGCGCCGACGGGTCCAGCCAGACGGCGCTCCGCACTTCGTCCAGGCCGGCGGGCCACGCCTCGCAGAAGGTGCACGCTTCCCGGCCCTCGGCCTGCGCGCCGCAGCGGCAACAGACCGGGTCCGGAATGCGGGGCCAGCGCCGGCGGCACGGGGCGCAGACCAGGGCGTCCCCTTCCGTCTGCGGCACGGCATCGCCGCAGAGGAGGCACGCCGGCGGCAGCAGCACCCGCTCCGCGCGCGACCAATGCGCCCGGAGCTCAGCGAAGCGCGGCATGGAGCGCAGCCCGCATGATCTCGACCGGAGGAGCGACGTTGGGAAACCAGAGACGGAATGCGGCGATACCCTGCGCCAGCAGCATGACCCGCCCGTCGGCCGACACGAGGCCGCGGGCGCGGCACTGATGCACCCAGGGCGTTTCACCGGCGGCATACACGAGATCCAGCGCGGCCCGTGCGCCCGGGGCCGCCTCGAGCGGAATGGGCGGCCCGTCGTCCCGCCGGAGGCCGAGGGGCGTGGCATTCACCAGGACGTCGCAAGTCGCCGGCTCGGCGGCCTCGACGCCTCGGCTCGCGGCCCAGCTGCCGAATTCGGCCGCGCGCGCCGCATCCCGGGAACGCACCGCCACCGCCGCGCCCAGCCGGGCCGCTGCCAGCACCACCGCGCGCGCCGCGCCGCCGGTGCCCGCCACCAGCCAGTGTCCCCCGGTGACGCCGAGCTCGACCATCGCGGCCGTGACACCCTCCACATCGGTATTCTCGCCCCGCACCCGTTCGGCGTGGCGCCAGAAGGTGTTGCAGGCGCCGGCGGCCCGCACCGTCTCGCTCGCATCCTGCACCAGCCGGGCGGCGAGCTCCTTGTGGGGAACGGTGACGTTC
This sequence comes from Gemmatimonadales bacterium, assembly GCA_035712285.1. Lineage (GTDB taxonomy): Bacteria > Gemmatimonadota > Gemmatimonadetes > Gemmatimonadales > GWC2-71-9 > CAMLHP01. The sequence continues at coordinate 7,645 of DASTBA010000114.1, forward strand.
CCGCCACCACCGGACCGGGCGATTCCTCCGAGCAGGCCCGGGAGGTCTCGCGAGCTGCAGCGGATCGGCACGTATACCGCGGGAAGACCGAGCGCGCGGAAGGCCGCGTTGTGCATGGCGGGCGACAACGAGTGGAGGACCGGGTCGCCGAGCAGCGCGAACACCCGCATCCGCGGTGCCGCCATCTCAGCCGGCTCCGGCGAGGCGAGCGGCGACCTGATTGACGAGCTGCGCCAGACGGTCGTAGGCCAGGCGATACTCGCCCAGTTCGCTGCCGTACGGGTCCGGGACCTCATCCAGCGAGGCGTCGCCGGCGAACTCGGTCAGGGTCCGCGCGCGCGTGCCGGCCCCGAGCGCCTCGGCACGGGCGCGGTGCTGCGGGCTCATGGTGAGGATGAGATCGGCATCCTTGACCAGATCCCGCGTCAGCAGGCGGGCCCGGTGCGCGCTCAGGTCGAGCCCGTGCTCCAGCGCCACGAGGTACGCTCCCTCGGAGGCCGGTGACCCGTCCCACGCGCCGGTGCCGGCGGAACTCACGTCGAACCCGCCGGCTCCCCGCTCCTGCAGGGCGTGACGGAGCAGCGCCGCGGCCATCGGGCTGCGGCAGGTATTTCCGGTGCACACGAAGAGCACGCGCATCAGCAGGTGGTCATGGTGCGTAGCGCCCCACCGCGCGCCGGAGTTCGCCGCGCGGCAAGGCGCCTTCGCGGATGAGTACGGGAACCGGGGTGGTGCAGTCCACGATCGTGGATGGGGGCACGTTGCCCAGCACGCCACCGTCCAGCACCAGGAGCGTGCCGTCGCCGATCGCGTCCCGGAACAGCTCTTCCAGGCGCGCGACCCCCGGCGCCGGCGGGCCTCCGGGGCGATTGGCGGAGGTGGACGTCACCGGGAAACCGAGGAGCTTCACGAGCAGGGCCATGCCGGCGTGGGAGGTGAAGCGCACGGCGATCCCTCCCTCGGGGCCCCGCAGCATGTCCGGCAGGCGCCCCTCGCCGCCGCGGAGCACCAGCGTCAGCGGGCCGGGCCAGAAGGCGTCCGCCATGGCACGAGCCGCCGGCGGAAAGACCAGCCCCCATGCTTCCGCCATCAGGCGGCCGGAGACCAGCAGGAGAAACGGCTTGCGAGGCGGGCGCTTCTTCAGCGCGGCGAGCGCGATCAGGGGCTCCCCGCGCGGTGCGGACCCGAGCCCGTATACCGTCTCGGTGGGATAGGCGAGGAGGCCGCCCCCATCGAGGTGCGTCCGCACCGGCTCCGCGGCTTCGCGCACCTCGGCCTCGGTGCGGAACGCCAGGATCATGACGGCGCACCGGCGATCACTTCGGCCAGTTCGAAATCGTCCGCGCTGGTGACCTTGAAGTTGCGGGGGGAATCGGGCACGACACGGACATGGTGCCCGGCGGCCTCCACCAGCAACGCGTCGTCCGTGGCATCGGTCGCATCGGGCATCGCGTGCGCCGCCACGAGCATGGCACGCGGAAAGCCCTGCGGCGTCTGCGCCCGCCACAGGTTGGCGCGCGGCACCGTGCCGGTAATGACGCCGGCGTGGTCGGTGCGCTTGAGCGTATCACCCAGTGGCACCGCCGCCACCGCGCCCTCCCCGGCGCGAGCGGTCGCGATGACCGCGTCAATCACCGCACCGCTCACGAACGGCCGCGCCGCATCGTGCACCAGCACGACCGTGGCGGACCGGTCCAGCGCGGCCAGCGCCCGGGCCACCGACTCGCGCCGCGACGCCCCGCCCGCAACCAGACTCACACGGTCGCCCGCGAGTGCGGCGAGCCATTCCGGCGGCGCGGCCATCACGCCGCTCGGCAGTGCGATGACAATGGGACCGACCTCGGGATGCTGCGAGAAGGGGCGCAGGGCACGGAGAAGCATCGGGACGCCGGCGATCGGGCGGAACTGCTTGGGCTCGCCGCCACCCGCCCGCTCTCCCCGCCCGGCGGCCACCAGGAGCACACCGACGTCACGCGGCAAGGCGCTGTACCAGGTCCCCGACGTGCTCCACCGGCAC